>JAMXLJ010000001.1 GCA_024281095.1 Acidimicrobiia bacterium
GGTGGGACCCACTTCCGCTCCAGGCGCCGTTGGCGAACGTTCCGCGGAAGCGGGTCCCACCCCCGCGTAACACTTCATCCGGCGTTGCGGGCGCACGTCGTCGCCGGCCGGTTGGTGGAAATCAGACGAGGGCGTCGACGGCGGCGAGGAATGTCAGGACGTTCTGTTCTCGGGCGTTGTGGCCCATGAGGCCGATTCGCCAGGCTTTGCCGGAGAAGTCCCCCAGGCCGCCGCCTACCTCGATTCCGTACGTCTCCAGGAGAGCTTTGCGGAGAGCGGCGTCGTCGGCTCCTTCCGGGAGCCAGGCGGTCGTGAGCTCGGGGAGCCGGTGGCCGGCCTCGGCGAGCAACCGGAAGCCGCGTGCTGGCAACTCGTCGTGCAGGAGGGCGCCCACGCGTTCGTGACGCGCCCACGCCGCTTCGAGGCCCTCGTCGAGGACCGCGCCGAGCGCCGCGTGAAGTGCGAACACCATGGTGACGGGCGCGGTGTGGTGATAACGACGGGCCGAGCCGACGTACTGACCGATCAGGCCGAGGTCCAGGTACCACGACTGCGGCGGCGTCGCTCGCGTCCCGATGCGTTCCACCGCGCGCGGCGAGAACGTGACCGGTGCGAGACCGGGCGGCACACCCAGACACTTCTGCGTGCCCGAATAGCAGGCGTCGATACCCCACTCGTCCACCTCGACCGGGATCCCGCCGAGTGAGGTGACCGTGTCCACGAGCACCAAGGTGTCGGTGCCCTGCAACGCGCGCAGCGGCTCGACGTCGTTGCGCACACCGGTCGACGTCTCCGCGTGGACGACGGCGACGAGTCGCGCCCGCGGCGAGGCGGCCTGCGCGTCGAGCAGGCGCTGCGGGTCGATGGCGCGGCCCCAGGGTGCGTCGATCCTGACGACCTCGGCACCGCAGCGGCGCGCGACCTCGCACATGCGCTCGCCGAAGACGCCGTTCACACCGACGATCGCCACGTCGCCCGGCTCGAGCAGGTTGACGAAGCACGCTTCCATGCCCGCGGAGCCGGTGCCGCTCACCGGCAGCGTAAGGCGGTTCTCCGTACGGAACACGGCCCGGAGCCGTTGCGACGTCTCGTCGAGCAGGTCGAGGAATTCGGGATCCAGGTGACCGAGCATCGGGCGCACGAGCGCGGCCGCGACCTCGGGGTACGGGTTACTCGGACCAGGGCCGAGCAGCAAGCGTTCGGTCAGAGGCATCCGGTGATCGTACGCGGCTGTGTCGAGCCGGCCGTGGGCGTCGATCGTGCTCGCTCCGCCCGCTCGTGCGAGCAGGCCGGCGCGGCGTCTACCTGAACGGCGTTGCTACGCCGCGTGGAAGACGACCGCCCGGTCGACGACCGACGACCAGTCGTCGAGCAAATGCTGCAACTGCGGCGCGGCGGCCTCGCCGGCGACCATGCCGCGGGCCACCATGGCCGCCGAGCGAGCAAGCTTCGTGGCCTCGTGGTCGGCGACGCTGTCGCCGGCCCGGGCGGCCGTCAGCACCGCCTGCGTGGCCGAGTGGGCGGCCAGCGCGGCCTGGCGTGAGCGGCCGGTGCTGCGCAACACCTGGTCGATGTGGAGGACGGCGCGCCAGGCGTCGACTTCGTCGGCGGCCGACCGGTGGTGGGTCTCGAGGGCCGCGGCCACGGCACGAAGATCGTCGCCCGAGAGCCGCCCGAGGGCCCGGGTGAACTCGTTGATCTCCATGGAGACTCTTTCGACAGAACTCGCGGGTCAGTAAGCAGTTTTTCGCAGCCGTCCCCGGATTTGGTGGACCCTGGCCCATGCGCTGATGGCTGCGGTTCCGGCTCTCCTACCCGCGCCGCGCCGTCGTAACCGTGCCTCGCGGCTCAGCCGAGCAGACTGCGGACCAAACCGTCCAGAATGTCGGCTTCCGACACGAGCATCTCGTCGAAGTCGAACGCCCGCATGACGGAGACGAGCACCACGGTTCCACCGACGATCACGTCGGCCCGGGCCGGCTCGAGGCCGGGATTGTGGCGGCGTTGCTCGAGCGTCTCGGTCGCGAGGGTGCGGAAGACATCCTCGGCCGCGTCACGCTTCAGGCGGAAGTGGTGGATGCGCTCCGCGTCGTACGCCGGCAGCCCCATCTCGATCGCGGCCACGGTCGTGATCGTGCCGGCCAGCCCCACCAGCGTTCGGGCGTCGTGCACGGCGGGCAGCTCGCGCGCGACGTCGGCAAGGTGATCGCGCACGACCGACACCGCCTGTGACAGCTCCTCGGGTCGGGGCGGGTCGCCGTGCAGGAATTGTTCGGTGAGGCGCACGCACCCGATGTCGACCGAGAGCAGGCCGTCCGGCGCGTCCGTGCCGACGATGAACTCGGTGGAGCCGCCCCCGATGTCGACGACGAGAAACGGCGCGGGCTCGCGCAAGCCGGTGGTCGCGCCCAGGAACGACAGGCGCGCCTCTTCCTCACCGGAGAGCAGCTCCAGGTCCACCCCGCCGAGCGCGTCGCGCGCGGCGTTGAAGAAGTCGTCCCGGTTCGTCGCGTCGCGCGACGCGCTCGTTGCGGACGCGCGCACGCGTTGCGCGCCGAGCTTGTCGATTGCATCGTGGTATCCGCGCAGCACGTCGACCGTACGCTCGATCGCCTCGGGGGCCAGCCGCTTCGTCGCGTCGACGCCTTGGCCGAGGCGGGTGATCGTCATGCGCCGATCGACGGTGTGCAACGGCGCGTCCGCGCGGTCGGCGTCGGCCACGAGGAGGCGGGTCGAGTTCGTCCCGACGTCGACGGCGGCGACGCGCGTCATCGCGTGATACTGCTCGTGTCGTCGTCACGCTCGGCGAGGCGCGAAGCGACCCAACGGCCGACGGGATCGTCACCGCCGGCAAGCAGATAGGCGTAATGCGCATGCAGACACTTCACGCCCGTGCGCGTACCCCCGACGCCGCCGTGGGGCCGCGGTGCCGCATGTCCGGTGGGAAGGTGTGCGTCGCGCTCGTGTGCATACCGCGCGTGCGCGGCCTCGAGCTCCGCGGGATCGACCGTGGCCTCGGCCGCGCGCACGCCACCGGCGGACTCGAGCTGTGACACCGCGAGGACGAGCTCGGGGTCGACGAGCCAGTAGCGCGTGGGCATCGGAGTGCCGTCGTCGAGCAGGGGCGCGTTGCGGATCACCACTGGACGGCCGTCGGGGCGACGCACGACGACCTCGAAATCGGCCCGCGGGGGGCGGCCGAGCAGTTCGGTGAGCGCGGCGACGTCGCCAGGAGATCGCGGCACGCCTCGCA
>JAMXLJ010000002.1 GCA_024281095.1 Acidimicrobiia bacterium
CGCCGGCATGGACCGTGTGCGACCGGTACTTCGCCGCGATCATGGCCGAGACGTACCCCAACCGTTTCTATCTGCACTCGGCCCAGACGGACCGGTTGCACAACGGCGAGGGTCCGACGACTTCCACCCTGCCGACGATCTGGGACCGGCTGGCCGCCGCCGGTCGCACCGGCCGGTACTACTACTCGGACGTGCCGTTCACCGCGCTGTGGGGCACGAAGTACCAGGCGATCAGCGAGCCCATTGCCGCGTTCTTTGCCGCCTGTCGCACCGGCGCGCTCCCCGACGTGTCGTACCTGGATCCGCGCTTCCTCGACGAAGGTTCGGGCTCGTCGGGCGACGACCATCCGCATGCCGACATCAGGGTCGGCCAGAACTTCGTCTCGACGTTGTACGACGCCATCACCACCAGCCCCGCGTGGAGCAAGACGCTGTTCGTGATCACCTACGACGAGTGGGGCGGGTTCTTCGACCATGTCGCGCCCTCCACCGCGCCTGACGCGAACCCCAAGGCGAGCCTGCGGGGCTTTCGCGTTCCGTGCATCGTGATCGGTCCGCGAGCGCGCCGTGGCTACGTCGCGCACAACACCTATGACCACACGTCGGTCCTGAAGATGATCGAGTGGCGCTTCGGGCTCCCGGCGCTCACCGTGCGCGATGCGCAGGCGCGCAATCTCGCCGAGGTGCTCGATTTCTCGCGGCCACCGAACCTGCAGGCGCCGCGATGGAGCGTCCCGCCAGCCGTCCCACTCCCGTGTGTGTCCGGGAACCCCGGTGACTACGAGGGATGGAAGGCATTGCTGAACCGTGCGATTGCCGACGGATGGAGGGTCCTGTGAAGGCACGCCTACTCGGCGCGATCGTCGTGACAACGCTCGCGGCCGGACTGCTCGCAGCGTGCGCGCCTCGACCGCTCCCCCCGGTCGAGCATGTCTTCATCGTCAATCTCGAGAACAAAGGGTTCACGGAGACGTTCGGGCCCGCCTCGCCCGCGAAGTACCTCAACAACGTACTGGTGGCGCGTGGGCAGCTGCTCGACCACTACTACGGCGTCGCGCACCTGAGCGCGCCGAATTACATCGCGCAACTGAGCGGACAGGGACCGAGCCCCGAGACGCAGAGCGACTGCATGGTCTACGCGAACTTCGTCGAGGCCGGGACTTCCGACGGCCAGGCGGTCGGGCACGGGTGCGTCTACCCGTCGAACGTCCGCACGGTCGCGGATCAGTTGACGGACGCGGGTCGCACGTGGAAGGGCTACATGGAGGACATGGGCAACACGCCGGGACAACCCACGACGTGCCGCCATCCCGCGCTGAACGCACCCGACGGCACACAGCAGGCGAAGCCGACCGACATGTACGCGGCTCGCCACAATCCCTTCGTCTACTTCCACTCGATCATCGACAAGCCGATCTGCGCGTCGAACGACGTGCCCCTCGATCGGTTGACGAGCGACCTCGCGTCGGCCAGAACCACGGCGAACCTGACGTACATCACGCCGAACCTTTGCGACGACGGCCACGATGCCCCGTGCGCGGACGGCCGGCCGGGCGGGCTGGTCTCCGCCGACGCGTGGTTGCAGCAGTGGATCCCCAAAATCCTCGCGTCGCCCGCGTTCAAGAGCGACGGCGTGCTCGTGGTCACGTTCGACGAAGCCGAGGCGCAGGGATCGTCGGCCGACGCGTCGTCGTGCTGCGGAGAGGGCCCAGGGCCGAACTCTGCTCTCCCGGGCATCACGGGTCTTGGAGGCGGACGCGTCGGCGCAGTGGTCGTCTCGCGCTGGACCCGCGCGGGCTACGTGAACGCGACGCCCTACAACCACTACTCGCTGTTGCGCAGCGTCGAGGACCTCTTCGGCCTGTCGCACCTCGGTTACGCCGACTCCTCCGACGTGAAGAGCTTCGGCTCCGACGTGTTCGACGCCGGCTGAGCCCGGCGACTCAGATCTGGCGATTCGGTCCGCGTCCGTTGTAGATGGGGTCGGCCGCCGTCGCCGTCACGGCCGGCGTCGCAGGCACGGCCACCGGAACCTCCAACAGCGCGTGGATCACGAGCCGCTCACTTGCCGAACCGGGTGGATGACACGTGAACAACGTCGCCTCGGACACGTCGTGTTGGTTCACGATGTCGAGTGCCTTGGGCGAAACGATTTCGCTGTAGGTCACCCGGTACTTCGATGTGGCGCCGGGCATCACGAACACGATCTCGTCGCCGGCGTGGAGATCACCGAGGCGCAGGAACGGTGAGCGGTGCGTCGTCCGATGGCCCGCGACCACGACGTTGCCCAACTCGCCGGGCATTGCCGTGCCGGGCCAGTGCGACGGCCCCTTGTCGATCGACAGCGATGTCACCTGGTCGTACAGCGTCTCGTCCACGCCGATGGCGGGAATCTGAAGCCGCCCGATCGGTGCTCCCGGGCGGCTGGCGTCGTACGGTGCCGGCACCGGTTCGGGCGTGGGAAGCGACGCCGCCGCGGCGATGCCCGGCGCGACGAACATCGTCCCGAGTGCAAGTGCGATCCCAGCGAGGACTCTCCGCCCACGAGGCATGTCTCGCATATCGTCCCGACGGGGCGGCGGCTGTACCCCGTTTTCGCGAGTTCACCGTCACGACGACACGGCGGCCGGAGCGCTCAGGCTCCGGCCGCCGGTTGTGTGTCGCTGGAGTTGTGTCGCTGTGGTGATGCCGTCAGCGTGACTCGTCGAAGGGCTGACCCGTGGTCGGGTTCAGATACAGCTTGACCGCGCGGTGGTCGTCCTTCCTGAAGTTGAACAAGTTCCCGAGCGACCCTGCAATCTGGTCGAACGAGCCACTGATCCGCGGCAGGCCCCAATTGTCCTCGACGAACTTCGTGATCGAGCTGAGGTCGGTGAGCGTGTGGTCGACGGCGTTGTGCTTCGCCCACGGCGAGATGACGATGAGCGGCTGACGCGGCCCGTAGCCACAACGGCCGTTCTCACCCGCCAGGCGCGGCGCCGTCGGCGAACCGCAGAGGCCGGTTCCGGTGAGGAAGTCCTGCGGTCCCGGCGGGTTTGCCACCTTGGACGTGTCCGACGGGTTGTGGATGCCGCTGTAGGCGTGGTCGTAGTAGCCGTCCGAGTCGTCGTACGCGACCACGACCGCGGTGCTCTTCCAATCGGGCGTGTTCTGCAGCGCGTTGATCTCGTTGACGATGAACTGCTGCTCGTCGATCGGATCCGAGTAGCCCGCGTGACCGTCCTGGTAACCGGGCGCCTTGAGGAAGCTCACCGCCGGCAGATGATCGGGCGAGAGATAGCCGTGCGCGATCGCGCCGACGAGCGAGTCGAAGTCGCTGGTGTCGTACTGGTGGTTCGCGGTGTCGAACTGTGGGTTGCTGCCGCTGTACGTCTGCGTGTCCGTGCCGATTGCCGTCAGCGAGGTCGGCGGCAGGTGGTGCGGGTTGGCCGTGGACGCGTAGTAGTTGAACGGCTCGTGGTGCGGGATGTAGTCGTCCTTGTTGCCGTAGTTGGTGCCGGTTCCCGTCGAGGTCGTCCCGCCGGTACCGCCGACCGCCGCGCCCACCGGGTGCACCGTGTTGCAGATCCCTTGGTCGGACGCCGGCTTGACGGCGAACTTGCCCTTGAACTCGTCCGGGACGAACTGGTTCGTCTTCTGTCCGGGGTTCACGGCCGCGACTGCATTGGCGAAGCTCGTCGACGGACGGAAACCGCCCTGGAACCATCCCCACGACAGGCCCTTGGCGTTGAGCAGGTCGCCGATGTTGTGCCCGGTCAACGTGGCTGCGTCGCGAGTCGAGCAGTCGTCGTAGTACGGCTGCGCATCCTCGATGAGGGTGTTCCCGCCCTTGCCGTCGGGCACCGTGTCACCGTCGGTCGCGGCACCGTTGATCATCGTGCCGACGCCACCCGTGTTGCCCGACACGAGGTTGATCGCACCGGGTGACGACGGTCCGAACGTGGTCCCGAACGAGTTGTCACTCATCGAGAAGCGTTGCGCGTAGTTCCACAACCCGGTGACAGTGTTGCCGTCGTAGTAGTTCATGACATCGCTGGCCTTGCATGCTTGGCCGGTGCCGCTGGTTCCCGACGAGTTCCCGACGGTCGTCACGAACTTGTCCATGGCGCCGCCGTTGAAGGCCTTCTGCTCGTCGTTGTAGTTGTGGTCCTGGTCGCAGACCAACACGTCGTTGATGTTGCCGGGGTCGAGCCGGCGCGGGTTCACCTGGTTGCCGCCGGTGTCCTTGTTCGGATTGTTCGTGAGCAGGGTGCCCGTGCCCCCGGCGCCCGGAGTGTCGGCCAGGGTGTTGGCCGTCGGCGTCTTCCCCTCGGCGTCGAACGGCTGCCCCGACGTGTTGGTCGCCTTCGGGTACGTGCCGAAGTAGTGATCGAACGAGACGTTCTCCTGGAAGATCACCACGAGGTGCTTGATCGGCGTGGTCGTCGCGCTCGCGGCCGCGGATCCCTTCGCCGCGCCGGCGAGGCTTTCGACGGACGGGGTCGCGATCAG
>JAMXLJ010000003.1 GCA_024281095.1 Acidimicrobiia bacterium
GACAACGCGCCGCCCGGTCCCGTTCGGCTCATCAGCATGTGCGCGGGCCAGGGCCGCGATGTCATCGGCGTGTTGACCCGTCATCGCCGCCAACGAGAAGTGTGCGCCCGACTGGTCGAAATCGATCACTCTCTCGCGCAACAGGCCAAGCAGGCGGCGGCGCACGCCGGCCTCGCGAGCGTCGAGGTCGTCGAAGGTGACGCGTCGACGACGAGCGCGTACGCCGGCGCGGTTCCTGCCGACGTCGTGCTCGTGTGCGGCGTGTTCGGCAACGTCTCGGCATCCGACATTCGCGCAACCGTGCACGAGCTCCGGCGGCTGACTGCAGACGGGGGGACGGTGATCTGGGCACGTCATCGTCGGCCTCCCGATCTGACCCCGGCGATCCGCGGCTGGTTCACCGAAAGCGGATTCGACGAGGTCGCGTTCGACACCGAAGACGACTGGGCGTTCGGTGTCGGCACGAACCGTCTCGCCGCGCGTTCGCTCGAGTTCCGACCCGAGCGTCGGATGTTCACGTTCGTGGGGGATGGCAGCGGCGCACACGTTTGAACCCCGGCCCAAGGGAGGTTCGGCAGCCGGGCAACGTGGGCATTGACGGCGTTATGGCGTTGCGGACGATCGCAAGAGGCACGGCCGCAGGATTCGTAGCCACTGGCGCCATGAGCGCTTCGATGTTGGCGGGGGCAGCGGGCCGGCCTCGTGAATCAACTCGCCCCCGAGCGAATCACGAAGGCCGGGCTCGACGTCCTTGGCACCCCACGCGACGAGCGGCTCACGGACGCGGTGACGACTGTGAACCACTTCGCGTACGGCGCGGCCGGCGGCGCGCTCTACGCCGTCCTCGCGAGCCGGCTGCGCCGGCGCGGTGTGGTCCCCGGCATGCTCTTCGGGCTCGCGCTCTTCACGGCCTCCTACGAGGGCTGGGTTCCGGCAGTCGGGATCTTGCCGCCGATCCACGAGGCCGGCTGGGGCCGCGCCGGAACGGCACCCGAGGGCCGACACCGACGACACAGCCGGCACGACGACAAGCGATACCCGGCGCACCGCCCCGGCTCTTCAGCCTCAGTTCTGCACGGTGATCGTCACATCGGCGCTGCGTCCGACGTTGCCCGCAGGGTCGTAGGCAACGCTGTTGAGTGTGTAGGTGCCGTTCGGCACGGTGCTGGTATCCCAGTTGTAATCCCAGCCGTAATAGAGGACCGCGGTACCGATGAGGGCGTCGTGATAGTTCCTGCCGGTGAGATGGAACTCCACCTTGCTGACACTCACATCGTCGGACGCGGACGCCGCCAGCGTGGTCGTGCCCGAGATCGTCGCGTTGTTCGATGGCTGCAGGATCGAGGTGGTGGGCGCGATCTTCTCGACCCTGAACGCGTACAGCTTGTGGTCGAAGGAGCCGATGTAGACGGCGCCGTTCGCCACCGCGGGTGACGAAGCAATCGTGTTGCCGGTCGCCGCGGTCCAGAGCGGCGCGCAGGTCCTGGGTGTCCCGGAGCAGTTCGTGAACCCGGCCGCGTCGAACACGTACAGCTTGTTGTCCTGAGAACCGATATAGACGACCCCGCCGGTGACCGCCGGTGACGAGTCGATCCACTTGCCGGTCGCGGCGGTCCAGAGCGGCGCGCAGGTCCTGGGTATACCGGAGCAGTTCGTGGACCCGGCCGCGTCGAACGCGTACAGCTTGGCGTCACCGGACCCGACATAGACCACGCCGTCGGCGACCGCGGCTGACGAGTACACGGGATTTCCCGTCACTGCTGTCCACAACGGTGCGCACATCTTCGGTGTCCCCGAGCAGTTGGTGGTTCCAGTCGCGTCGAAGGCATAGAACTTGTTGTCGCCCGACCCGACATAGACCACGCCACCGGCGACGGTCGGCGAGGCGTCCACTTGGGAGCCTGTCGCCGCAGTCCACAGTGGCGCGCAGGTCTTGGGTGTCCCGGAGCAGTTCGTGGACCCGGCCTCGTCGAACGCGTACAGCTTGCCGTCACCGGACCCGACATAGACCACCCCGTTCACCACCTCAGGTGAGCTCACCCACGCGCCCGTCGCCGCGGTCCACAGTGGCGCGCAGGTCTTGGGTATACCGGAGCAGTTCGTGGACCCGGCAGCGTCGAACGCGTACAACGTGCTGCGGTCGTCGCCCACGAACACAGACCCGTTCGCCACCGCAGGCGATGTGACGATCGGGGCACCGGACACGGCGCTCCACAGCGGCGCACACGTCTTCGGCGTCCCCGAGCAGTTCGCCGTTCCCGACGCGTCGAAGGCGTAGAACTTCCCGTCCCCCGAACCGACGTACGCCACGCCATTTGCGACCGCGGGCGATGACTCCACAACGTCGCCAGTGGCCGCGGTCCAATCGAGAACCATGCTGCCCTGCACGGCGTTCTTACTGATCGCGTCGTCCGACGTGAAGCCGGTATGGTCCGGCCCGTTGCGGAACATCGGCCAGTCGCACGCCGCGGTAGCCACCATCAAGCACGCGGCTAATGCAACAATGCCTCGCCGGTGCATCGAGCCTCCCCTGCCGCAGCGTGCTCGGCGCTCGCTACGGTCCGGCGTCAGTCCACATCCAGCGCGACACCTGGTCAAGCTATCTGACCCGAACGACAAGCCCTGCCATATCGAAACCCCTTATCGCCGTCCTCTCTGGACAGTGGCAACGTTGGTGGGGGTTGCGTCCACGGCTTGAGAGGCTGGGTCGCGCATGCTGGTCGGTATAGCTGTGCGTGTGCAGGTGCGGGAGATCTCCGACGCTGGAGGCAGTCCCGAATGACTGAGCTGTTGGAGATTGGTGACGCGTCGCTCAGCTACGCGGTTCTGGGTCGAGGGCGTGGCCTCCTTGTGCCGTGGTGCAACCTCCCGTGGCTTGACATGCCGTTTATCGACGCATTGTCCGAGCGGTTCACGGTGGTGCTGGCCAGTCCGCGTGGGTACCAGGGCAGTACACGATTGACCGAGACGCAGGCGTACGACACCGGCCTACTCGTCGCCGATCTCCTCGCCGTTTGCGATCACGCGGGTCTCGAACGGTTCTCGGTACTGGGATACTCATTGACGGCGGCAATGGCAGCATGGTTGGCACGCGAAACCACGCGAGTTGAAGCCGTCATCGTCGGCGGATTCCCACTCCTGGGCAGCTACGAGAGCGTGCTGCGTCGTGCGGAGCACAATGCCGCCGAACTCACGCGCGACGAGCGTGCGGCCGAGGCGCAGGGCCGCGAGTTCGATCCCCGCGCCGTGCTGGCCTTCTACCAAGCCTTAGCTCAGCTCTCCGACGGTGCGCTCATCGCTGATGTGAACTGTCCGGTACTTGCGTTCTGGGGCACCAACGACACCCTCTTGCAGTCCTTCAACATGCCTGCCGACTTCAGACAGGCCTTGCTCGATCACGGAGTCGCAACAATAGAGCTCGAGACCGGCGATCACCTTGGCGCGATTCTGCAGCTCGGCACTGTGCTCCAGGACGTCAGCGCGTGGCTCGACGGGGTGACATCAGACTCCCGAAACGGGCACTTCGGTTCGTGATCTGCGGATCCGCACTCGCATAGAACGCCGTCGTCGGCCAGTCTGGGGCCGTACCGCCCCGCGTATTTCGGATCGCGATCCCCGTCGAACGGATCGACGCCTCACGGACCTTCTACGAAACACTGCTCGGAATCGACGCCGACGACACTGTGCCGTCTCGGCTGTACTTCCATTGCGGCAACGTGATCGTCGCGCTCATCGACTGGACGGTCGAGGACGCAGCAACCTTCAGCCAACGCCTGACAACATCTAACTGGAGGTTGGTGCGAAGGCCCAGAGGGTGAGGGCACCGTCGACGTAGACGTGACCATTCGCCGGAACGAGGTCGACGTCTTGACTGACTGGCGGCGTGGTGCCAAGTAGCGATCCATCCCGCAGACTGAGGATATCGATGACGTGGGGATGGGCCACGAAGACGAGCGAGCCACCGATCGCCATGAGTTGCGTTCCGGCTGCCGTGGGCGCGCCACCAACCGCTCTCCAGACGAACGCACCCGTGCTTGCGTCGCGGGCGACAAGGTCGCTCCCCGCCTCGGTTAGAGCAAGCGAAGTGGTTACGGCGCTGATGAATTCACCGTGCGCGTTCCATACCACTTGTCCAGTGTCGGGATGGATGGCCATCGACCCCGAGTAGGCGAGCCTGTTGGCAACGATCACTCCGGCCCGTACGGGCAACTCGATCGTGGATTGGCTAGCACCGTCCGATTCCGCATACCCGCTGAGGAACGGCACGACTGAGCTGGGCGGCGAGGTCAAGCCCACGTGCGACGAGACGTACAGCGTGCGAGCCGAGTCGGCGGCTACGCCATCCAGTATTCCGGGCGGGTTTGCGCTCCACAGCGTGTTGCCGCCGGTGTCGATCGCGGAGAGGCTGCTCCCAGCAGGGCTCGTCGCACCGACGAACAGCCTCGTACCGTCGAGCACGACATTGGCGTGCTGGATTGCGAACTCGGTCCCCGCACCCGGCGGGGAGACTCCCCACCGCAGCCCGCCGTTGGCACTGTCGAAGGCCAGCACCTCATCGGCCAACCCCGTTCGGAACAACACGACATACGCCAGCCCATTGCCGACCGCGAAGAACCCGGCGTCGTCGACCTGGTTGAACACCACCGACCACCGCGCCCTCCCCGTGCCAGCATCAAGCGCCTTCAAGATCATCGTCCTCGGATTCACACCACCAACCAGCTCGGCGACATATACAAGCCCACCCGCTTCGAGCGGCGGCTCACACCCGTCGCGCTCACAGGATGTGGACCACGCGGTCGTGAAGTGCGGCCCCGCCCCCACGGTGAATGTGGGCTCGCCCGGGTTAGCGTTCGCGTGTCCCGGGCCGGAGAAGTACTGCGCCCAATCACATCCACCACATGACAGCGCCAGTGCCACCGCAACCGCCGCCATCCGCGCGCTGGCCCGCATTCGATCAGCGTCGCCGTGTGAGGAAGCCGCGTCAAGCGATCACCCGGGCGAGCGGCTCCCGCCAATACGTAACGCATATTGCCCGGTCGCAACCACCCGACGCCGATGTGCAACGCCTCACGCGCCGGCGCCTCGGCGCCCGCCTGGTCAGGTTGGTCAGGGTGTCGCCCGTCGTGTCGCCCGTCGACGCCGTCGTCGCCTCGTCGGGGTGCCGCCCGGTGCCGTCGGTGCTTCCCTGGTGTGCGCTTTCGTCGTGGGCCGCCAGGGACTCGAACCCTGAACCAACGGATTAAAAGTCCGGTGCTCTGCCAGTTGAGCTAGCGGCCCCGGTGATGAGCGTATTTCAAGGCGGAACCTGCGATCGGCGGGCCGGATCGGCGAATGAGGCCGTGCGCTCCGCCTCGCGTCGCGTACTGCAGGCGCCGAGACCGCCGCTCGGGCGCGGGCACTGCACCGTCACGTCGTGACGCGCGAGGATCCCTGCCGCCATGGCACAGGGTCGGGAGGACACATCGGACGGCAGCGAACTCACGGCCACGCTGCGGGAGCAGCTCGAGCAGTTCGTCGGGATGCCGGTCAGCTCGAGCGGCACCTCAGTGGCGCCCGATCCGGTGAACGAGCCGATGATCCGACACTGGGCCGCGGCTTTCGAGGATCACAACCCCGTGTACACGGACCCCGAGCGCGCCGCCGCCACACGCTTCGGCGCCGTTGTCGCGCCTCCGCTGATGTTGCAGACGTGGACGATGGCCACGCCGAAGATCACCGGAATCCGCGAACGTGGCGGTTCGCCCGTGGAGGGAGACAAGGCGGGCGCGCTCGCGTTGCTCGACGAAGCCGGCTTCACCGGCACGCTCGCGTCGAACTCGGAGTTCGAGATCGACCGGTACGTGCGCGTCGGTGAACTCATCTCGAGCACCACGGTGATCGAATCGATCTCCGACGAGAAGCAGACCCGGCTCGGTCCCGGCTACTTCGTCACGTGGGTCACCACCTACGTCGACGACGCGGGCGCCGTCGTCGGCCGCCAGCTGTTCCGGATCCTGAAGTTCAACCCGAGCCCGGGCGCGAACGGCGGCTCGGCATGAACGCGGTCAAGAAGGGCGACGAGCTCACGCCCCTCGTCCTCGACATGACCGCGACGAGGATCGTGGCCGGCGCGATCGCGACGCGCGATTTCATGCCGGTGCACCACGACCGGGACTACGCGAACTCGCAAGGCGCGCCCGACATCTTCATGAACATCCTCTCGAGCACTGCCTACTGCAGCCGGTTCCTCACCGACTGGGCCGGCCCCGAGACGATGATCCGCCGTCTCGCGATCCGCCTCGGTGTGCCGGTGTTCCCAGGGTCGGTGTTGACCTTCACCGGCACGGTGACCGCAACGTCGGAGACCGACGACGAGCAGATCGTCGACGTCGAGTTCCGCGCGACGAACGATCTCGGCGACCATCTCACCGGCACCGCACAGCTGACCCTGCCGCGCGGCGCGTAGCGATACCACGGCCGACGCGCGACGCTCGACGCGCGTCCGCTCAGAAGATGAAACTCGTCGTGCCAGGCGTCCAGTACGGACGAATCGCCGAACCGCTCGACCGCACCGAGCGTCGGGCGGTTGTAGAGCAGCAGCTCGAGGTCGGACGCCGTGCCGCGCAACGCGAGGTCGCCCTTTCCGTGCTCGTTTCGCACCTCGACGGCGTCCGGCTGCAGCGTGACGAGCCATTCGGCGGTGACGCCGTCGTCGGTGCCGTGCACGTGCAGCGTCTGACCCGTCGCCTTGCCCGTGCGAGCGCGGGCCAGCACGAGCCGGCCGAACAGCTCGTCGATACCGTCGGCCGCGAGCGGCGCGTCGATCGGCTCGCACGTGCCGCGGGCGGACTGCGCGTCGTAACGATGGACCGCGAGCTCGTTCGCGGCGCGACGGGCCACGAACGCCGCGGTGTGATCGCCGGGATACCACGTCCACACGTCGGTGCCCGGCGGCGTCGCCCGCAGCTCCGCCATCAGCAGCGGCGCGACCTCTGCGAACCAGGCCGCGACTGCATCACCACTCGGCGGGTCGGGCACGACCGGCTTCGGCCGCCCCGTTCCTTCGCAGAGCACGTGGGCCCAGAACGCGCAGAACAGGCCCACGTGGGCGACGAGGTCCGCGACGCTCCAGTCGGGACAGGTCGGGACGGTCGCGTCGACCGGTCCGGCAGCCACCGCGGCACCGAGCGCGTCGAGCTCCCGTTGCGCGGCGGCAATGTGGTCGACGGTGACACTCACGAGCGCGAACCCTAAGCGATTCGGCCTGAAGCCGCGGTCCGGACTTCGGCTCTCAGGTCGCCAGCGACGCCTGCTCGCGCGCGCGGTCCGGGAGACCTTCGGTGAGCAGGTGATCCAGCTGTGCGGCGTCGGTCGGCGGGCAGAAGTAGTAGCCCTGGGCGAGCTCGCAACCGAGAGCCGCGAGCGCTTCGGCCTGGACACTCGTCTCGACACCTTCCGCCACCGCCTCGAGGTTCAGCGTGCGGGCGAGCGAGAGGATCGCCGGCGCGAGCGACACCTGCGTCGAACCGATGGAGATCGCGGCAACGAACGCGCGGTCCATCTTCAGGATGTCGATCGGGAACTGCTGCAGGTAACTCAACGACGAATATCCGGTGCCGAAGTCGTCGATCGCGAGCCGCACGCCGGTTGCCTTCACCGTCTCGAGCCGCCGGATCGTGTTCTCCGTGTCGTGCACCATGGCGGTCTCGGTGATCTCGAGCACCAGACGGTCGGGATCGAGGCCGGAGATGCGCAACGCCTCGTGGACGTGCTCGACGAGCTCGTCGTCGTGCAGCTGCCGCGCCGACACGTTGACGTGCAGCGCGAGCTGCGAATGTTCGACGTGTCGCGCGTGCCACTCCTGCACCTGTGCACACGCGGCGATGAGCACCTGCCGGCCCAGCTCGCCGATGAGGCCGGTCTCCTCGGCCAGGGGCACGAATGCCGAGGGCGGCATGAGACCACGTTCGGGATGGTCCCAACGCACGAGCGCCTCCACCCCGGTGATCTCGAGCGAGCCGAGTGCGACGACCGGTTGGTACTGCAAACGCAGCTCCCCCCGGTCGAGGCCGTGGCGGAGCGCGGCTTCCATCTCGAGCCGGTCGACAGCCGCCGCGTGCATGTCCGTCTCGTAGATCTCGTAACGGGACTTCCCACGCCGCTTGGCGGTGTACATGGCCAGGTCGGCGTTGCGCAGCAGCTGGTCCCGACCCGTCGCGCTCGAAGAGAACGCTATGCCCACGCTCGCGCTCACGAACACCTCGTGCGCGTTGATGAGGAACGGACGCTCCACGGCCGCAATGACCCGGCCCGCGACATCGCTGGCCTGCCGATCGGGCCCGAGATCCTCGAGCAGCACCGCGAATTCGTCTCCGCCGAGACGGGCGGCGGTGTCGCTGGTTCGCAAGCAGGCGCGCAGCCGGTCCGCCACCGCGACGAGCAGCTCGTCGCCCGCGGTGTGGCCGAGACTGTCATTGACCGTCTTGAAGTTGTCGAGGTCGATGAACAGGACCGCGAGGTCACCGCGACCGGCGCGTGCGGCACGCGCCAGTGCGTGATCGACCCGGTCGCCGAACAACGCCTTGTTCGCGAGCCCCGTCACGAGGTCGTGGAACGCACGGTGGGAGAGCTCCTTCTCCAGCCGCGCCTTCTGGGTGATGTCGCGGAACGTCCACACCCGGCCGATCACCACGCCCCCGAGCCGCTGCGGCATCGACGAGCGCTCGAACACGCGCCCGTCGAGGAAGTGCAGCACGTCGTCACTGTTGGCGTCGGGTCGTGCGTAGAGATCGTGCACCTTCGTCACGAACGCGTCGGGATCCGTCAGCTGGCTGAGCACGTGCGCTATCGCGGCGTTGTCGTCGCGCGCCTCGAGTACCTCGTCGGGTATCTGCCAGAGCTCCACGAACCGGCGGTTGAAGCTCGCGATGCTGCCCTGCCGGTCCACCACCAGAATGCCGTCGGCCGTCGAGTCGAGCGTCGCGGTGAGCAGCGACAGGTTGACCGCGCCCCGACGTGCATGGGCCCGGACCTCCTCGACGAGCGCGGATACCACGAGACCGGTCACAACAACCGTGCCGACGACCAGTGCCCATTGCGCGGCGCCACCGTCGGCGTGAAGGAGCGCGAGCACGACTCCGTAGCCGGCCGCGGCCAGTGCGACGTGCGCGAACGCCGCGGCACGGGAGAAGAAGTTGAAGCTGTAGAGCGCCACCCAGATGTAGAAGATTGCGGATGTAATCGCACCGCCGCTGTTGCGGTTGAAGTACACGCCCATCGTCACGATGGCGGTACCGATCGCGAGAATCACGTGGAATGCAAACGCCTTCAACGTGCGACGGAACCGCAGAAGGAACGCCGCCGCGGGATACCCGCACAACGCGGTGATTGCGGTCGCCGTCGTGTTCGTCGCCTGCCAGTGCGGAAGCGCGAGCGATGCCAGCGCGATGGTGGAGCCGGAGAGGAAGAGCACCGCGAGCCAACGCGCCATGGCTTCGGGTCCCCGAGTCTCGTCCCAGGTGGGAAGCACTGGCATTCCTGCTCCCGGCATGCCGGGCGCCCCCGGTCTCCCTCGTGCGTCAGGAGTGAAGATCGGCGCGACCAGGACACGCTTGAGCCGTTCCGGCCCGACCCCGGGCCACTCCGACCTGCCACCGCGTCAAAGCGCAGGTGACACGGCTACCTGGCTCGACGACGACTCACTGCCAGTTCGGCGGCCCCATCGACGCGATGCAACTGCGGTCGGGCACGCGCCCGGGGTCGTCGACGAAGGCGTGGAAGATCGCGCTGGGGCACGGCCGGCCCGAGAACACCGCGCCGTGCCCGAGGCCCGGGAACTCCACGAACGTCGCTCTGCGCAACGCGGCTGCCGTACCGCTGCTGTACGCGGGCGGCGTGATCGGGTCGTACTGATCGCCGAACACGAGGGTCCGTATCCCGCTGCGCACGGGCTGATTGAACGACGGTGCCAGTGACCGCACGGACCAGGTGGAGCACTCGTCCGTGTAGCTCAGCAAGAACAAGGTGCCGTAGTCGGGATGGTCGTGCAGCGCCCGGGCGGCTGCGCGGCTGTCGTACAGGCGCTGGCGGTCCGCGCAGTTGACCGACTCTTCCATTCCTTCGGACAGCGACGTGAGGAACGGCACGTCCTGGGCCGCGAGGAGGTCGAGGATCCCGAGCTGACCGCGGTGCAGCGTCTCGATCAGCCCCGGGAGCGTGCCGATGAGCGAAGAGTCGTAGAAGGCGTCGAAGAAGCCGCCCACGACGTCAGCGCCCGTGAGGGCGATCGCGTGCGGGGTGCCGGTCGTCGGATCCGGCACGGTGCTGTGGTGCGGGCGGGCATCGAGCGCGGCGACGACTTCGTCGAAGTCGCGACGCAGCCGCGGGTACTTCGCCGCGCACGTCGGGCTCGCCGCGCACCCGTCGAAGAACTGGTTGAAGACGCGTGTCGCCGACGCGGCGAGGGCCGCGCCGCCGTCGGAGACCGTCGTCGGGTACACCGAGTCGATGACGACCGAACGGATGCCGCGAGGATGCCGCCGCATCGTTTCGAGCGCGAGCGTGGTGCCGTACGACACGCCGAACAAGTTCCACGCTCGATACCCGAGCGCGACGCGCAGGTCCGCGACGTCGTCGGCATTCGTCGCGGTGTTGTATGCGTTCAGGTCGATGCCGGCGGCAACGAGACGGTCGCGGCAGGCTCGGAACGCGGCGTCGACCGGCGCCTGCTCGACGGGTACGGGCTCGGCCGTGCCCAACACCGTCCAGATCGACTGCTCGACCTCGGGACAGTTCAGGCTCGGCGTCGACTGGCCCGTGCCCCGCTGGTCGAACAACACCACGTCGCGGTCGCCACCCGTATCGAACGCGAGGAAGCTCGAGACCGACACCAACGCGGATCCGCCCGGCCCCCCGGCGAGGTAGACGATCGGATCGGGCCGCGGATGGATCGATCGCGTGTGGACGATCGCGACGGCGAGATGTACGGCCGCGTGGCGGGGATGCGCCCGGTCTTCGGGCAGCGTCACCGACCCGCACGTCACCCGAGGATCGACGGGCACCGCCGACGCGCACGCACCACGCACGAACGTGGGGCGTGGTGTGGAACCGCCGCCGTCGGCGTCACCGGCGCTGTGCGCCGTCGCAGGTGAAGCGACGAGCGCCAAGGCGATCACCACCGTGGCGACGACCGGCCGTCTCACGAGCCCCACCTCCCGGTTCAGCCCTTGCCCGTCTCTTCGCCACGAAGGTCGGCGTGGATCATCCAGCCTCGTGACGCAGGGCGCGAGGTGGAACCGTCACGACCTGCGACGCGTCTGTAGTGTTCGTGCGGTACGTCGGCGGGGCTCGGGCAGAGGGCAGCCATGGCGATCGAAAACGTCAGTGGCAAGTTCCGCGCGACGCCGCGCGCCGTGCCGCTACGGGCCGCCTCCTTGCCCGAGGAGGACTTCGCCGCGCTGGTGGCCGAGCACCACAACCGGCTCGCGCGGCTTGCACACCTGCTGTGCGGCGACCGCGAGCAGGCCGAGGACGCGGTCGCCGAGGCGTATGCGAAGGTCTGGCCGCGGTTCCGCCGGGGCGAGGTGCGGCACCCGCGTGTCTATCTGCGCGCCGCAGTCGTCAACGAGGTGCGCGGCGGCCTGCGACACCGGATGCTCGAACGGCGCGAGGAACAACGTCGGCGCGTCGACTGGCGGGATGGCGTGTCGCCCGAGCGCGGCATCGACGACCGTGCGTTGCTCGAGACGGCACTGCGGCAGCTTCCCCCAGGGCAACGGGCGGTGATCGTCTTGCGGTTCTACGAGGACATGGGAGAAGACGAGATCGCGGCGCTCCTCGGCGTACCGGTCGGAACCGTGAAGTCGCGATGTTCGCGAGCCCTGCAGCAGTTGCGGGCACTGGTGGGCACGGACGATGACTGATTTCGAGGACCGCGTTCGCCGCAGCCTTGCCGCGCTCGATCGCGACTACACACCCGCGCCCGACCTTCCCGGACGGATTCTGCGCCGGACCGCGCAGCGCGAACGACGGCACCGGATCGCGTACGGCAGCCTCGGATGCGCAGCTGCACTCGCGCTCTTGCTGAGCGTCGCGGCCGCGCTCGGATATACGTCGTCACATCGCGACACGCCGAACGCCCGAAGCGTTCCGGCGAGCGGCGTGAACAACGGCGCGGGGTCGCCGGCGGAACAGTCGGCACTGCGCGGTGCAACCCGACCGTCGCCGGCATCGGCGTCGACCCCGACGTCAGCGGCGGTCCCGCGCGTCGGGCCGTCGGCCCGCGCCGGACCTCCGGCGAACGGTGCAGGCGGCTCGCCGCCCACAT
>JAMXLJ010000004.1 GCA_024281095.1 Acidimicrobiia bacterium
TCACGAGTGTGCCGTGATCGTGCCCGGCGCCGGGGTGCACGACCAGACCGGCCGGCTTCCCGATCACGACCACGTCGTCGTCCGCGTACCGGATGTCGAGCGGGACGCGCTCGGCGGCCGGCGGCCCGCTGCGCGGCGGCGAGGCAAGCACCTCGACGACCTCACCCTCCGCGAGTCGCCGGCTCTTCGCGACCGCAACACCGTCGACGCGTACCGCGCCGGCTTCGACGAGTGATTGGACCTCTGCCCGGCTGAACCCGGTGAGGAACGCGACGGCGCGATCGACCCGCACGCCCGCGAGCGCGGCGGGCACGCGGACCGGTTCGGGCGGGACGCCCGGCTCGCTCACCGCGAGGGAGCGGTGTCCTCGGAGCGACGAGGCGCCCGCCACCCGAAGACGGCGAGCAACAGCGCGCCGACGGTGATCGCCGAGTCGGCGACGTTGAACGTCGGCCACCAACCGAGTCGGATGAAGTCGACGACGGCGCCGTGCAGGAAGCCCGGCGCTCGGAACAGCCGGTCGGCGAGGTTTCCGAGCGACCCTCCGAGCACGAGGGACAGCGCGACCACAGTGAGCAGATCGTCGGAGCGGCGCGCCGCGCGCGCCAACACGAACGCGACCGCGACCGCCAGCAGCGCGAGCAACGGGGTGAACCCCTGGAACAGGCTGAACGCGCTTCCCGTGTTACGCCCGAGCCGGAACTCGACCGTGTCGCCGATCACCGAGATGCTGCGGTACGCGAGGGCGTGCACGGCCCACGCCTTCGTGGCCTGGTCGACCACGACGACCAGGACGACGAGGATCACGGAGAGCATCGCGTACCGTCCGGGCCGGAGCTCCGGCGCCCGTCGCCTCGCGCGGGACCTCGTCACCTCGTCGGGGCGCGCCCCGCGGGCCATGGGCTCAACGCCGGCGCTCGCCACGTGACTTGCACTTCACGCACAGCTCGGCGTAGGGCAGCGCCTCGAGCCTCGCGACCGGGATGCGGTCGCCGCACATGTCGCAGATTCCGTACGTGCCCGCGTCCATGCGGGCGATTGCCGAGTCGATGTCGAGCACCGCCTGGCGGGCCTTCTCGGACAACGCGAGGTCCCGTTCGCGTTCGACGCTCAACGTGTCGCCCTCGCCCGACTCCTCGTCGAACTGCGTGTCACCCTGCTCGCGCTCGGTGGCGAGGGCGTCGGCCTCGGCCTGCAGTTCGTCCGCCTGGTGCACGAGCCGCGACCGCTCCTCCTCGAGGAGCGTCCGCAGGCGTTCGAGCGTCTTCGGGGCGATCGGCGGGCCCGACGGCTTCTTGGGCTTCTCGGGCCGCGGCGGCGCCGCGACCACCGGCTTGGGCGCCGCCTTGGCCGGCGCCGCCTTCGCAGCCTCCTTACCGGGCGCCGGCGCCTTCGCCGCCGTCTTCGCGGGCGCGGCACCCTTCGCCGGGCTCTTCGCGGGTGCCTTCGCCGCGGGCGCCTTCGCGGGGGCCTTCGCCGCCGGCGCCTTCGCCGGGGCGGTCTTGGTCTTGGTCGCGGCCTTGGCCGGCGTCGACGTTGCGGACTTGCGGGCCGGCGCCTTCGAGGGCACGGACTTCGAAGCGGCCTTCTTCGCCGGCGCCTTGGCGACCTGACCCGTGGCCTTCGTGGCCTTGCCCTTCGCGGCCTTCGTTGCAGCCGGCGTCTTCGCCGAGGAGTTGGAGCCGGGCCGCTTCGCGGGGACCGCCTTCGTGGCCGCGCGCGTGGAGCGGGCGGTGGTCTTCGTGTCGGCCTTCTTGGCCGTCTTCTTGGCCGGCTGCTTGCCCTTGCCGGCCGCGGACGACTTCGAGCCAGATGCCCTCGGCATCACGGTCCTTCCGGTTGGCAACGGCGCTCACCGCGGCGCCCACGGTCAGACCCGGGGGGCACGGGGGCCCGTAAAGGCGGCGGAGTATAGGCCTCACCCGATTCGGTCTCAAGCCCGAGCCCGCCGCACGGCGGCGGCCACCAAAGACCCGCCGGTAGGGTGGACCGGATGTTCGAACCCGTCGACCCCCGTCTCGACCTCGTCGACCTCGAGCGACGGGTGCTCGCGCAATGGCGCGACGAGAAGGTCTTCGAGCGGAGCCTCGAGCAGCGGTCCGGAGCACCGGAGTGGGTCTTCTACGAGGGACCCCCGACCGCGAACGGGCGGCCCGGCATCCATCACGTCTGGGCCCGGCTCTTCAAGGACCTGTTCCCCCGGTTCCACACCATGCGGGGCAAGTACGTCGCCCGCAAGGGCGGCTGGGACTGCCACGGCCTGCCGGTCGAGGTCGAGGTGGAGAAGGAGCTCGGGTTCTCGGGCAAGCCCCAGATCGAGGAGTTCGGCATCGAGGAGTTCAACCGCCGGTGCCGTGAGTCGGTGCACCGGTACGTCGGCGACTTCGAGGCCCTCACGAGCCGCATCGGAATGTGGCTCGACACCGATGACGCGTACTGGACGCTGAACAACGAGTACATCGAGAGCGTCTGGTGGCTGTTCGACCGGATGTGGCAGGCCGGCGACATCTACGAGGGCTTCAAGGTCGTGCCGTACTGCGGGCGGTGCGGCACCGCCCTCTCGAGCCACGAGCTCGGCCAGCCGGGCGCATACCGAGACCTCACCGAGGCGTCGGTGTACGTCCGGTTCCCCGTCGTCGGGCGCGACTTCGACCTCCTCGTGTGGACCACGACGCCGTGGACGCTCATCTCCAATGTCGCCGCCGCGATCGGGCCTGACATCGAGTACGTCCGCGCGCGTGCGAAGGACGGCCAGGCGCGCGACCTCGTGCTGGCGGCCGCGCGTCTCGAGGCCGTGCTCGGCGACGAGTACGAGATCGTGGCGACGGTTCCGGCGTCGGAGCTCGTGGGCCTGCATTACGAGCGCCCGTTCGACTTCCTCCCGATCGACTCCGGCGCGTGCCGCGTCGTCGCGGCCGACTTCGTGACGATCGACGACGGCTCCGGCGTCGTGCACCTCGCGCCGGCGTTCGGCGAGGTCGACCGCGAGGTGGCCGAGCGTGAGGGCCTGCCGGTGCTGAACCCTGTCGACGCGGCAGCTCGCTTCGACGACTCGGTTCCGCCTTGGGCCGGACAGTTCGTGAAGGATGCCGACCCGTCCATCGTCGAGGCGCTTGCGGCGCGCGGGCGGCTCGAGCGCGTCGTCGACTACACCCACTCGTACCCGCACTGCTGGCGCTGCGGGACGCCCCTGATCTACTGGGCGAAGCCGACATGGTTTGCACGCACGTCACGACACCGCGACGAGTTGCTCGCGGAGAACGAGAAGATCGGCTGGCACCCCGAGCACATCAAGCACGGCCGCTTCGGTGACTGGCTCGAGAACAACGTCGACTGGGCGCTGTCGCGCGATCGCTTCTGGGGTACGCCGTTGCCGGTGTGGCGGTGCGCCAACGGGCACGACACGAGCGTCGGCTCGGTCGCGCGGCTCTCGGAGCTCGCGGCACGCGATCTGTCGAATCTCGACCTGCACCGGCCGTACGTCGACGACGTCGTGATCAGCTGTCCCCAATGCCGGGCCGAGGCGAGTCGGGTCGAGCCGGTGCTCGACGCGTGGTTCGACTCCGGCTCGATGCCGTCGGCGCAGTTCCACTTCCCCTTCGAGAACGAGGAGGTGTTCGCGCCACGGTTCCCCGCCGACTTCATCTGCGAGGCGATCGACCAGACACGCGGTTGGTTCTACTCGCTGCTCGCCGTCAACACGCTCGTCTTCAAGCGCAGCCCCTATCGCAACGTCGTGTGTCTGGGACTCGTCGTCGACCGCGACGGCCAGAAGATGTCGAAGTCGCGGGGAAACGTGATCGACCCGTGGTCGATCCTCGACACCCGCGGCGCCGACGCGCTGCGCTGGTACTTCTTCTCCGCCGGATCGCCGTGGGTGAGCAGGCGTGTGTACGAGGAAGGCATCGACGAGTCGACCCGGCGGTTCCTGCTCACGTTGTGGAACACGTACGCGTTCTTCGTCACGTACGCCAACATCGACGGCTGGACACCGGGCGGTTCGACGGCCGGCCCGTCGACCCATGTGCTCGATCGCTGGATCCGCTCGCGGCTGCACCGCACGGTGCGCGAGGTCACCGACGCGCTCGAGCACTTCGACGCGCTGCGCGGCGCGCAGAGCCTGGAAGCGCTCGTCGACGATCTGTCGAACTGGTACGTGCGTCGGTCGCGTGCACGCTTCTGGAACTCCTCTGACTCGGCCGCACACGCGACGCTGCACGAGGCGCTCTCCACCCTCGCGCTGCTGCTCGCGCCCTACACGCCGTTCGTCGCCGACGAGATGTGGGCGAACCTCGCCCGCACACACGAGTCCGTGCACCTGCAGGACTGGCCGCAAGTCGACGAGCCCGCGATCGATGACCGTCTCGAGGAGGAGATGGCGAACGCGCGCCAGGTCGCGTCGCTCGGCCTCGCCGCCCGCAACGACGCGCGGATCAAGGTGCGCCAACCGTTGCGGCGCGCCCTCGTGCTGTTGCCCGACCGGTCAGGCCTGTCCGACGAGGTCGTGAATCAGGTGGCCGACGAGCTCAACGTCAAGCAGCTCGAGCTCGTCGACAATCTCGAAGGTCTCCTCGACTACCGCGTCGCACCCAACTTCCGGAAGCTCGGACCGCGGTTCGGCAAGGACATGCCGCGCGTGAAAGCCGCGCTCGAGAGCGTCGACGGCACCGCAGTTCGTCACGCGCTCGACCGCGACGGCGTGTTCCGTCTCGAGCTCGGCGACGGCATTGTCGTCGACCTTGCGCCCGACGAGCTCGACGTGCGGGCCGAGTCGCACGAAGAGCTCGTGCTCGTGCAGGAGGACCGGTACGCGGTTGCGCTCGACACCGCGCTCGACGACGCGCTGCGTCACGAGGGATGGGTGCGCGAGATCGTCCGTGCGGTCAACGAGGCGCGCAAGCAGCGCGGCCTCGAGATCGCCGACCGCATCGAGCTCACGTTGACGGTCCCGCCCGAGTGGTACGACGCGACCAACGACGGGCGCGCGACGATCGCCCGCGAGGTGCTCGCGGAGCGGCTCGCGATCGCGGCCGGAACCGTGGGCCCGAACGAGCCCGACTCGGTGACGCTGGACGGCGCCGTCGTGAGGATCGAGCTCGAAAAACGCTGACGCGTCAGTGGCGACGCTTGAACACGTTGCCGAACCGGCCCGATTCGTCGTCGTCTTCGAGCTCGTCGTGCTCCGCCGGGCCGAGCGGCCGATCGTCACGCACGGCCTCACGCAGGCTCGCAAAGAATGCGTCGTCGTCGAGCACCTCGGCCTCCCCGGGCTCGTCCTCCGGGAAGAGCTGCTCGCGCGGTCGCGGCTCGTCGCGTCGTTCCTCGGCCGACGGCGGTGGCGGTGGCGGCGGCGGAGGCGGCGGCGGTGGCGGTGCCTCCTCCGACGTGGTGGCCGGCTCGGCTTCGTGCTGTGCTTCCTCCGGCGCGTGTTCCTCGACCGTCTCGGCCGGCCGTCCTGCGGCATCGCCCGCGGCAGGTGGCGTCGGCGGTGCCGGCGGCGGCGGCACCGCCGCAGACGTGGTCGTCGCGGCCGGCGCGGGGGCCACGTCTGCCGGCGCTGCCGGCAGATCGACCTCGTGCAGCTGGGGACGGGGGCCGGTGGTGACGGTCTGGCGTGCATCGAGCGACGCAAGGTCGGCCTCGATCGCACGGCGCAGCCGCGTGCGGTACTCGGACTCGAAGCGCTCGAGGTTGTCGATGTCGGAGAGCAGCGCTTCACGCCTCGCGCCGAGACCGAGCACTTCGGCCTCCAACCGCCGCTGTTCGGCCATCGCCATCCGCCGCGCGGTCGCCTCGGCCTCGCTCACGAGCGAGTACGCACGCGCTTCGGCCTCCTCGATCATCTGCTTCGCACGCGCCTGGGCCTCGGACACCGCCTCGTCGGCAGTCTTCTGCGCGAGCATCAGCGTGCGCTGCAGCATCTGCTCGTTCTCGCGACCGCGACCGGCATCGCTCTCGGCGGCGACGACACGCTCGTTGGCTTTGCGGACCTGGTCTTCGAGCTGTTCGATCGTGGCCGCGGCCCGTTCGAGGAGCTCGTCGACGTCGTCGCGGTTGTATCCCCGGAAGCCCTCGCGGATGTCCATGTCGCGCAGCTCGCGCGGCGTCACGTCCATGGGCCGCAATCGTAGCGACGGCGCGCCACGTGCGGGTGGACGCCACGGGGACGGTGTGCCGACGATTCGCGCGCAGCGCGCGAGCGGGCTGCGGCCCTAGAGGAAGCCGCCGCTGCCGCCGCACACGACGCTGTGCACGATCAGGACGATGAGGAACAGCACGAGGAACGACAGGTCGATCATCCCTGCCGGCGGGATCGCACGGCGAAGGGGCGCGAGCAGCGGCTCGGTGAGCTGGAAGAGGATCGAGTTGATGGACGCGAGGGGGCTGCCGGAACGGACCGGGAACCAGGACAGCACGGCCCGGAGCACGAGCACGATCAGATAGATGTTCAGGAGGGCGCAGAGGACGACCACGGCGGTCTGTCTATGAGTTCCGGTACAGACCTTTTGCCTGCAGCCGTTCCTTCTCTTCCTGCGAGACCTCGACGTCGGCGGGCGTCAAGAGGAAGACCTGGTCGGCGACCCGAGACATCGTTCCTCCGACTGCGTAGGCGAGACCACTCGAGAAATCGATCAGGCGGCGTTGCAGGTCACGGCCCAGGCCCTGCAGGTTCACGATCACGGGCTGGTTGGCCTTGAGCCGGTCGCCGACTTCCTGCGCGTCGTTGAAGCCGTGGGGCTCGACCACGTGCACGCGCGCCGCGTGGTTCGCAGGCATGGGCCTGATGACGGGCGGCTTGGGCGACGGGACAACCGTCGGCTCCTCGGTGCGCGGCAACGGTCGCACCGTCGCGCCCGCGTCGGCGGAGCGGGGGTGGGCCTGGGGCTGGACGCGCGTCACCGCAGGCTCCGGGGCCTCCTCGTAGTACTCCTCGTACTCGGGATATTGGTCGTCGTCCTGCAACCCCAGGTACACCAGGGTCCGACGCCACAACGAAGCCATGCGAACGTCCCTCCTGCGCGGCAGCCTATCCTCGGCTCCACGCGTTTGGGCGGACGCTGGCGGCGACTCAGGCCGGGTTCCCGAGGGCGTTCCGGGGCCCGAAGATGGCCCGCCCGACCCGCACGATCGTCGCCCCCTCCTCCACCGCGATCTCGTAGTCGTCGCTCATCCCCATGGAGAGTCCCGCCAGGCCGAGATCGCCCGCGAGATCCCGGAGTCGGGCGAAGGCGCGGCGGGGATCCGTCCCGAGCGGTGGGACCGTCATGAGCCCGTCGACGGACAGACCGAGTCCGCGCAGATGATCGACGAGCGCAGCCGCTCCGGCCGGCGCGACGCCGCCCTTCTGCGGCTCGTCACCGAGGTTCACCTCGACCAGCACGGCGGCGGCGGGCGCCCGACGGGCGATCACGTCACCGAGCGCGGCGCGATCGACCGAGTGCCACAGCGTGACGTAGGAAACGAGCGACGCGACCTTGTTGCGCTGCAGGCGACCGACGAAGTGCCAGCGCGGCGCGTATCGGGCCTCGGCGAGGACAGGGGCCTTGGCGAGGAGCTCCTGGGCCCGGTTCTCGCCGAGATCGATCAGCCCAGCATCGAGCGCGCGGCGCAGACGCTGCGGTTCGACGGTCTTCGACGCGCCGACGAGCGTGACCGTCGCCGGGTCGCGACCCGCGCGCTTCGCCGCGGCCGCGATCCTCTCCCGCACCATCGCGATGCGGCCGTCGATCCCCGTCATCGCAGGCGCGCGACCACCATCGCGTGGCGGCCGGTGCGCGCGTCGCGGCGGTGCGAGAACCAACGGGCGGGATCGTGGGCGGTGCACGCGCCGGAGCGCTCGATCCGAGCGACGCCGGCATCTCGCAACGCGAGCTCCACCGCTCGCGGCAGGTCGAGAGCAGGCTGACCTGCGAGCGTTCGACCCGCCGCACCGGGGCCGAACCGTTTCGTCAGGCGCTCGAGATCCTTCGGCCCGAACGCGTAGTGACACGGCATGACGCACGGACCGATCCACGCGCGCAGGTCTTTGCGCGGCGACGGATCGAACGCCTCGACTGCGCGCGGGATCACACCGGCCTCGAGCCCCTTCCACCCCGCGTGGACGGCCCCTACGAGCGTTGCGGACGCGAGCGCGACCGGCACGCAATCCGCAACCTGCACGACGAGCGGCAGCGCGAGGCTCCCGCTGACCACCGCGTCCGCGTCGTGGCCATTTGCTTCCGTGCCCGTGACCGTCAGCACGGTTGCGCCGTGCACCTGCCGGAGCCATACCCACTCGTCGGGATCGGCCGGGACGGCAGTGCCCGATGCGATCGCACGCGCGACACGGCGACGATTCTCCACGACCGCGTCGCGGTCGTCGCCGACATGTTCACCCACATTGAGGGTGTCGTAGGGCGGCCGCGACACGCCCCCGCGCCGATCGGTGAACCACACGGTTGCGCGACCGAGCTCGACCCGGTCGACGCGCAGCTCGCCCTCCACGCGTTCGACTAGCGCAAGAACTCCGGAACATCGAAGTCGTCGTCGGAGAGGTCGAGATCGTCACCGCGAAGCGCGGCTTCTTCGTCGCGCAGGCCGAGCGGCGCGCTGGTGTCGCCACGACGCTCGCCCTCGTACCGGTCGAACCCGGCCGCGATCACCGTGATGCGAACCTCGTCGCCGAGGGCGTCGTCGATCACCGCGCCGAAGATGATGTTCGCGTCGGGGTGCGCGGCTTGCGAGATGATCTCGGCGGCCTCGTTCACCTCGAACAAGCCGAGGTCGGACGGGCCCGAGACGTTGAGGAGGATGCCGCGGGCGCCCTCGATGCTCGCCTCGAGCAGCGGGCTCGAGATCGCGGCCCGGGCCGCGGTGACGGCACGACCCTCACCGGACGCGTAGCCGATGCCCATCAGCGCGGAGCCGGCGTTCGTCATGATCATCTTCACGTCGGCGAAGTCGGTGTTGATGAGGCCCGGCGTGGTGATGAGGTCGGTGATGCCCTGCACGCCCTGCAGGAGCACCTCGTCGGCCATCTTGAACGCGTTGAGCATCGTCGTCTTCTGGTCGGAGACCTGGAGCAGACGATCGTTCGGGATGATGATGAGCGTGTCGACCTTTTCCTTCAGCCGTTGGATGCCGCTCTCGGCCTGCACCGAGCGGCGGCGGCCCTCGAAGGAGAACGGGCGTGTCACGACGCCGATGGTCAGCGCGCCGATCTGCTTGGCGATCTCGGCGACGACGGGTGCGCCGCCGGTGCCGGTGCCGCCACCCTTGCCCGCGGTGATGAACACCATGTCGGCGCCCTTCAGCACCTCTTCGATCTCGTCACGGTGCTCCTCGCACGCCTGACGTCCGACGTCGGGATCGGACCCCGCGCCGAGCCCGCGCGTGAGCTGGCGGCCGACGTCGAGCTTGACGTCGGCGTCACTCATCAGGAGCGCCTGCGCGTCGGTGTTGATCGCGACGAACTCGACGCCCTTGAGGCCGGCGTCGATCATCCGGTTGACGGCGTTGCAGCCACCGCCGCCGATGCCGACGACCTTGATGACGGCGAGGTAGTTCTGCGGCGCACCAAGCATGGAAACCTTCCTTGTCTTCCGGCCGTCGCGGGCCTTGCGTGCCCGTCGGTCCGGACCCTTACCGCGCTGGGCGACCATCTCGGCAGCCGCTCGTCGCGCCGATCGGCGAGCCTGGGAACCCCTGCTCGCCGACCTCGAACTCCTGCTCGCAGGCCACCCTCAACCTCCTGTAGAGGTTTAGCGTTATGTAAACCTGCGGTTTGGGTCGAGACAGTACAAGATCGCGCGCGCGCGGTCAACGAGCCCACTCGGCACTACCCGGTCGCCGGCGCCTGCGGAACCGACACGTCGATGTAGTGCACGCGGGTGCCGCCGAGCCCGCGCATGACCGCGAGCGCGGCGTCCGTCTTCGCCGTGAGCTGGTCGGGGCGACCGAGGCGGATCTCCCCCGCGGCCGCACCGTTCGCGAGCCGCAGCGCGACGCCCGACGGCGACGTGGTGATCGCGGTCACGAACGGGGCGAGATTGTCGGCGAGCCGGGCCCGCACGTCGAGCAGCGTTCGGCGCACGAGGCCGCCGGTTTGCGGCATGGGCCCGAGCCCCACGAGCTCGGGGAGTGCAGCGGGCGGCGCGTCCGTCGTCGCGAGCACGCGTCCGCTCGCGTCGAGCAGCGCGACCGCCGTGCCCTTCGGTGTGCCGTCGACGCGGGCCCATGCGACCGGGGTGCGCTCCTTGACCGCGATGCGAAGTGTGCCGGGGAGGTGCTTCGTCACCGACGCGCGCAACACCCACGGCAACTTCTCGACCCGCCGCGCGATCGCGCCACCGTCGAGGGTGACGAGCGCGGCGCCGTTGGTGACGCCGGCCGCGTTGCGGACCTCGACCGCGCTCACGTGCGTGGCTCCCGACACCCGCACGTGACGCACCGCCAGCAACGGCGACTCGACGACGAGCCATCCGAGACCGAGCGCGCACAACACGGTCACCCCGACGAGCAAGATCCGCAACCGGCGCCGGCCCTGCTCGCGGATGACCTCGACCCGACGGGCGCGGATCCTCGGATCGATCTGCTCCCCGGAGACGCTCGTCGCGTTCACGGTCCGTCGTCCTCCTCGTCGAATCCGACCATCTGGAGCTCGGGCTCGAGCCGGACGCCAGTGGCGTGCTCGACGCGCGCTCGCACCTCGCGCACGAGCTCGTGCACGTCGTCGGCCGTCGCGGCCGCCTCGGCCTGGAAGAAGTTCGCGTGCTTCGGTGACACGACCGCCCCACCGACACGGAAACCCTTGAGGCCGCACGCGTCGATGAGACGTCCCGCGCTGTCGCCGGGAGGGTTTCGGAACACCGACCCTGCGTTCGAGCCACCCGGTTGATGCTCTCTGCGCCATTCGACGATCTCGTCGATGCGAGCCCGGCAAGTACGCGGATCGCCGCCCTCGACCCGCATGACCGCGTCGACCACGACGTCCGTGCTTCGAAGCGCGGAATGCCGGTAGCCGAGGTCGAGCTCGGCGAGCGTGAGCCGGCGCGGGGCGTCGTCGGCGCGCAGGTCGAGGACCCGCGCGCTGATGAGGACGTCGCGCGTCTCACGGCCGTGACCGCCGGCGTTCATGCGCACCGCGCCGCCGACGGTGCCCGGGATCCCGACATAGAACTCGAGACCGCCGAGGCCGGCCGCGGCGGCCTGTCGCGCAAGACGCGGGAGCGCCGCCGCGCCGCCGGCGACCACGTGGTCGCCGGCGAGCTCCACCCGTTCGAGATCACCGCCGGGAACGACGACCACACCGGGGAAGCCACGGTCGGCGACGAGGAGATTCGAGCCGCGCCCGATCACGAGCACGGGTACGTCGTGTCCGCGCAACACCGACGCTGCGTCACGCAGCGCCTGCTCCGATACCGCCCGCACGAGCACGGCCGCCGGTCCGCCGAGGCGGTACGTGGTAAGCGGTGCGGTCGGCGCATCGAGCGTGACCGCGTGACCCAGACGGTCGCGCAGTGCCGCCGCGACGGCGGTGGGCGATTCGGCACGGCCGATCACGCGGGCGCCGGCTCCCTCGGCTCGGAGGAGTCGTCGCCGATCGCGCCGGTGAGTGCCAGCATCTCGTCGGCGAGGTTCCCGACGTCGCCCACGCCCATCGTGAGCACGACGTCCCCCGGACGGGTGATCGCGAGGACCCGCTCCGCGAGCTCGGCCCGGCGCGGGTAGTAGGCGACGTCGAGCGACGGATGCGCGTCGAGCACGGCGCGCAGCACGAGGCGTCCCGAGACGCCGGGCTGCGGGCGCTCCGCTGCCGGCGCGCAGACGTCGGTGAGCACGAGGAGATCGGCGTCGACGAACGCGTCGGCGAAGTCGCGCCACATCAACGCGGTGCGCGTGTACCGATAGGGCTGGAACACCGCGACGACCCGCCGCCAGCCGCACTCACGGGCAGTTCGTATCGTCGCCTGCAGCTCCGCCGGAAGGTGCGCGTAGTCGTCGACCAGCGTGACGCCGTCGATCTCACCTTTGAAGTGGAACCGCCGCGCCACGCCGCCGAAGTTTCGCAGCGCTCCGGCAACCGTCGGGAACGGGACACCGAGCTCCGACGCGAGCGCGACGGCGCCGAGCGCGTTCAGCGCATTGTGGCGCCCGGGCACGGCGAGCTCGATCTCGCCCAGTCGCTCGTCGCCGTGCCAGACGTCGAAGCGGCTCCCGACGCGGCCGCCGCTCTCCCAGTCGGTCATGCGGTACCCGGCGCCCGCGGACTCGCCGTACGTGACCACGCCCGAGCGCGCCGAGACGAGCGCGTGCACGACCGGGTCGTCGACGCAGGCGACCGCGAGGCCCGGAAGGCGGTCGACGAAGCGCTCGAACGCGTCGACCAGCGCGTCGAAGGTGCCGTAGTGCTCGAGGTGGTCGGGCTCGATGTTGGTGACGATCGCGACCTCGGGCTCGATCTCCAGGAAGGTGCCGTCGCTCTCGTCGGCCTCGACGACGAGCCACTGCCCCGCTCCTCGGGACGCGTTGGTGCCGACCTCGTGCGGTTCACCGCCGATGAGGAAGCTCGGCTGCCAGCCGGCCGCGAGCAGCGACACTGCGAGCATCGACGACGTGGTCGTCTTGCCGTGGCTCCCCGCGACCGCAATCGTGCGGCGGGTCGCGACGAGGGCCCGCAACGCGTCGGCGCGGCGCAGGACGGGGATCCCGCGTCCCTCGGCGACGCGAACCTCGAGGTTCGTGCGGGGCACCGCGGTGGAGATGACGACCGCGTCGGTGCCGGCCGGAATGTTGTCCGCGTCGTGTCCCACGGCGACGTGCACGCCCGCGAGGCGCAGACGGTCGAGTGCACGCGAGTCGCGCAGGTCGGAACCCGAGACCTGATGGCCCATCTCGCGCAGCAGCAGGGCGAGCGCGCTCATGCCCGACCCGCCCACGCCCACGACGTGGACCCGCCGTGGTTGGCTCAGGTCAAGCTCGTACACCGGCCGTGTCCTCGACGAGATCGGCGAGCCGGGCGGCGGCGTCGGCACGTCCGAGGCCGCGCGCGTGCTCAGACATGCGCTCGAGCGTTTCGGGGTCTTCGAGCAGGCCGCGCAGGAGGTGATCGAGACGCTCCGCGTCGCATTCGCCGTCGGGAACCAGCACGGCGGCGCCCGCGTCTGCAAGCGATCGCGCGTTCCGTGTCTGGTGGTCGCTCGGCGCACCGGGCAGCGGCACGAGCACGGCCGGCAAGCCCGCGACCGCGAGTTCCGCGACGGTGGACGCACCCGCGCGGCAGACTGCGAGCGCGGCCCGCCGGTACACCGCGTCGAGGTGGTGCTCGTACCCGACGAGCTCGTAGCGCAAGGCGTCGCCGGCGCGGCGCAACGCCAAGAGACGTTGCGCGCACGCATCCAGGTTCCGCGCTCCGGCCACGTGGTACACCGCGACGTCGGAGCGGTCACGCCACCGGTCGTACAAGCCCAGCGCGGCGTCGTTGAGCGTGCCCGCGCCGAGGCTTCCGCCGACGACCGCGACGAGCGGCGGCTCTGCCGGGTGCCGGCGCAGCTCGACGACCTCACGGCGCACCGGGTTGCCGGTGAGCACCGCACCGGGAAGCGGTGTACGCGGCAGCGATACCGCCGCGCGCGCGCCGAGCCGCACCGCGATGCGGTTGGCGAGCCCGGGCGCCGCGTTCTGTTCGTGCACCACCGTCGGGACGCGCAGCAGCCGTGCCGCGACGACACAGGGCAACGATGCGTATCCCCCCACCCCGACGACGACTCGCGGCCGCAGCCGGCGGACGATGCCGAACGCAGTGACGAGCGATCGCAACGCGTCCCACAGCACGCGCGCGTTCTCGATCGTGGCGCGGAAGCGCAGGCCGCGCACGGGGAGCAGCTGGATCGTGAAGCCCGCTTCGGGAACCGCCTCGGCCTCGAGGCGCCCGCGCGCGCCGACGAATGTGATGGACGGGCGGGCGTGCCCGCGCCGTACGAGCTCCTGGGCCAGCGCCACCGCGGGTGACACGTGACCACCGGTGCCTCCGCCCGTGATGAGCGCGAACACCGGCACGGCGGCGGCCCGGGGGGCGACGGCGTCCATGTGGGGCTGCGGGAAAGGAGTCACCCTGCCTGGCGCGCGACGTTGCCGAGGATGCCCGCCGCGGCCATCGTGAACAGCAGCGCGGACCCGCCGAACGAGACGAACGGCAATGGGATGCCGGAAACGGGAAGCAGACCGACGACCGCGCCGATGTTGATCATCGCCTGGCCGACGACCCAGACCGTCACCCCGGATGCGAGCAGCATCCCGAAGCGGTCGGGTGCCCGCATCGCGGCGCGCGCGCCGAGGATCGCGAACGCGAAGAACAGCGCGATGACCAGGCCCGCGCCGACGAGCCCGAGCTCCTCGCCGATCACCGCGAAGATGAAATCGTTGTGCGCGTTCGGCAGGAACAGCCACTTCGACCGTCCCGCCCCGAGTCCCACGCCGGTCCACCCGCCGCTTCCAAGCGCGATGAGCGACTGCGAGATCTGGTATCCCGTGTTGGACGCGTCCTTCCAAGGGTGCAGGTACGTGAACACGCGCGCCCGTCGGTACGGAGCCGCGAGAGCGAGCACCGACGTGGCGACGACGCCGGCACCGAACAGCGAGCCGAGATGCTTCGCGCGCACCCCCCCGATGAGGAGCACACCCGCGACGATCAGCGAGAGCACGATCGTCGAGTCGAGGTCGGGTTCCTGCATGACCAGGAACGCGAACAGGATGAACACGAGCACAACGGGGCGCAACACGCGCCGCCAGTCGTAGAGCTCGTGCTCTCGGCGCGTCAGCACGTCGGCGGAGAACACGAGCAGCGCGAGCTTTGCGATCTCCGACGGC
>JAMXLJ010000005.1 GCA_024281095.1 Acidimicrobiia bacterium
GTGCGGACCAGCTCGTCGTCGTAGCGGCCGCCGACATAGAAGAAGTGGAGGCCGCCGTCGCGCGTCGCCGCGCCCTGCGGATTGGTGACCATCGTCCGGCACGTCGCGCGGTCGCCGTTCAGCGTCACATCGATGTTCGACATCAGATGCTGCGTCACCGGGAACGCGCTCATCACCTTCTCGAGCCAGCCCCGCACTTCTTTGTACGGCCCCACCTTGCCGCCGGGGTTCGACGAGTAGTCGACGTGCGCGTCGTCGGTGAAGCAGGTGTCGAGCAGCGCCCAGTCCTTCGTGTCGATCGACCAGCCGTAGCGGACGATGACGTCGTGGATCTCGGCCCGGTCGGAGAGCTCCTGCGGTGTCACAGTTTTAGGAGAGCGGTTTGGGGTCGGCCGCGTCGGGCTTGCAGTTGATCGCGAGCGTGAACTTCGTCGTCACCACCGGCTTCGACGTGCGCTCGTTCGACCACGTGGTCTCGGTCACGTAGAACTCGAGCTTGCCGCCGTCGCTCTTCGGCTTCTCGTACACGTCGGAGATCACGCCTTCACCGACCAGCACGTCACCGACGTGCGGCCACTCACCGCCACCGTGGTAGATGAACTCCTGCTCGCCGTGGAGGATGGCCCGGCCCTTGCCACGGAGGTTCTCGATGGGGAGCCCGGCGGCGCCGCCCACACCCATCGACCCCCAGTAGGGCATGACGAACGGGAACGTCGGTGGTACCGGTGCGGCGTCCGACGTGTACACCGGGTCGTCGTCCATCAGCGCCTGCGCGAAGACCCGCACGGGCCCCCGTTCGATGACGACCTTCTGGGTGCCGAGCGCCCGGCCCTTGAGCTCGGTGAGTGCCACTGCTTCGCCTCCGCGTCGAGCTGACGGGTGCGTCAGCGTTCCGGACGTCGGAGGTTACAAGCGGTCGGAGAAGCGCGGCCAGCCGCCGAGCCGGGCGTCAGTCGGTGCGAGGAAGGGTGCCCATGAGCGACGGGCCGGGCATTGTCGCCGGAGGCGGGGAGGTCGCGACCGCGCCGACTGTCGTCGGCGGCGTTGTTGCCGGCGGCGCCTGCTGCGCGGTCGGCTCCGTTGCGACGGTGACCGGCGCGGCGGCGGGTTTCGCGGCCGGCGCGGTGGCGGCGTTTGTTGCCGGCGCGGTGGCTGGGTGTGCCGCGGGCTTCGACGCCGTCTTCTTGACCGTCGCCTTGCGCACTGTGGCGGGGTGCGCCGCGGGCTGGCTGCTCGCCGCGGGCTTCGCCGCTACGACGGACTTCGCCTGCGGTCGGTTCTCGACGACGTAGAAGAGCACGGCGGCCGCGACGAGGACCGACATGATCCAAAGCGGCGGTCGGAGCGAGCGCCGGTGAGGTGTCTGCGTGTCCGCCACCTGGGAATTCTCGCGGACCCTGGTTGGGATTGGCAAGAGCCGCCGCGGGATCGATCCCCAGCAGTCCGATTTCGCCCGTTTACCCGGCCTACTCGCCCCCGTCGACGCAGAGCGAGGTCCGGGACCCGACCTGGTCCAGGGGGATCGTGTGGTACGTGCCGTCGCGGCAGGTGATCGTCTCGTTGTCGTGGCTGAAGACACCCTCAGGGGAGTCGTAGCCCGGCACGACCCACGCGTGCAGCATCCATTGCGTGCGCTTCATGAGCTGTCCGTGCACCGCGTCACACGACGCCTTACTCACGGTCTGGTCCGCGCCGAACGGCGTGTCGACACTGCCGTCGGGCTTGTTCACCAAGCACACGTCCGTGTGGTAGTGCCAGATGTCGTTCGGCCCGGCGAAACCGTCGGGCAGCCGTGTTTCTTCGGAGTAATACATCAGCCCCGCGATGCGCGAGTCGGGGTGTGTCCCGTCGTAGATGAGCGATATCGGATGCATCACCGCGTTGTCGTCCACGACCCCGCTCGGCATCAGTGCGTCTTCGATGTGCGGCCAGTCGAAGTAGTGCGCTCCGAGGCCGGGCGCGAAGGGTCCCGCCCGACGCCAGCCCGCGGCTTCGGCGTCCCTCACCGTCGGGTACCGCATCGCGACTTGGCGCGCGAGCTCGAGTTGATGTTGCAGGACTCGCCGCGTCGCGGGATCGATCGGCAATGCAAACTGGTTGGTCTCGGCTTGGTGTCCGTTGTCGAGCTTCGAGAATCCGCGGTCGTCGACCGTGACGGGTGAAGCAGCAGCCGACGCGGGCGCCGTGATCTGCACGGTCTTCACCACAGTCGTCGTCTTGGCGTTCGAGGAGCCGAGGGCATAAGCCACGCCGGCCGCCGCGACCACGATGACGACGACAGTGACGACGAGTGCGACTCGCCGTCCGCGTCCGTTTGTAGTCGACCGCTCTTCCGTGGCACCGGTCTGTTCGGTTCGCTCGATCGTCTGCATCTCGCGTCCTTCTGACAAGCGGTTCGGCGAGCGTACGCCGATTGGTTTCCGGCTGCACGTGTTCCGCAGGGGACGCGCCGACGGCCTTGCGGCACCTACGCTCCACGTCGGTTCCGACGGGAGGTTCGCGCATGGCGGTTACCAAGGGCTTCAATCACGTGGCAACGCTGACGACGGATTGCGACCGTCATGCCGACTTCTACAAGCGGGCGTTCGGCGCCGAGATCACGTTCCAGATGGAGGCGACGCCCGATCATCCGCGGATGTTCATTCTCGACTTGGGGGGCGGTGGCTACCTCAACGTGTTCGAGACCACCGAGGAAGAGATCATCGGCCAGCGACGCAAGCAGGGCGCCCGCGGTGCGATCGACCACTTCGCGCTGGCGGTCGACTCACTCGAAGAGCTCGAAGCGGTGAAGCAGCGACTGGTCGACGCCGGTGCAGACATCGGCGAGATCCAACGTCTCGGTGTCGAATGGTCGCTGTTCTTCCGCGACATCGACGGTATGGAGCTCGAGGTCTGCGCCCGCGCCGACGACTGATACGTCGTCGTCGGCGGCAACTCAGCCTGCTGCCGCTTCGCGGAGCTTGTGCTTCATCACTTTGCCGGTTGCGTTGCGCGGGAGTTCCTCGGTGAACCACAGGCGGCGCGGGCGCTTGTAGTCGGCGAGTCGCTCGGCGCAATACGCGAACAGCTCGTCCTCGGTAAGTGACGAGCCGGGCTTGCGTACGACGAACGCGCCGACGTCCTCACCGAGCACCTGATGCGGCACTCCGACGACAGCTGCTTCCTGCACGTCGGCATGTTCGAGGATCACGGCTTCGACGTCGGTTGCGTAGATGTTGTTGCCCC
>JAMXLJ010000006.1 GCA_024281095.1 Acidimicrobiia bacterium
CGGCGGTGGAGCGCGACTTCGCGACACCGAACGACATCGGCCGCATCGGTCTGCCCGAAGAGGTCGCGGCGCTCGTGGTGTTCCTCTGTTCCGAGGCCGCGAGCTTCATCGTGGGCGCGACCGTTCCCGTCGACGGCGGCAGCGACTTCTTCTGACCGACCACGGCGCAGTTCGGGCGATCCCGCCGCGACGGCGCGCGTGAACGTTCTCGATGTCCCAACTGACCAAGAGAGGCGTGTGTGTGTGACACGTTGTGCGTGATCGGGTCCGGCCGCACGTTGTTCGGCAAGAACTCCGATCGGCCGGTCGCGGAGGCCCAGGTCGTCGAGGCGTACGCGCCCCGACGGGCCGGCGGCACGGTGCGAACGCAGTACCTCGAGCTGCTCGACGCCGGTGCGGGACGCGTGCTCGGCTCGCGCCCGACGTGGCTCTGGGGCCTCGAGCACGGTGTGAACGAGCACCGTGTCGCGATCGGCAACGAGAAGGTGTGGACGACCGACGATCCCCATGCGGTGCCGCCTGCGCTCCTCGGTATGGATCTCGTGCGGCTCGGCCTCGAACGGGCACGCAGTGCCGACGAGGCGTTCGACGTGATGACGTCGTTGCTCGCGCGGCACGGTCAGGGTGGCAGCGGCGAGCCCGACGCGGACGAGCCCTACTGGTCTTCGTTCCTCGTCGCCGACCCACACGGAGCGTGGGTGCTCGAGACAAGTGGGCGCACGTGGGCGGCGCGACCCGTCGAGCACGGTGCCTCGATCTCGAATCGCATCTCGTTGAGCACGGATTGGACGCGCGCGTCGGCCGACGTCGACCCGGGCTCCGATTTCGACCGCTGGCGACGGCAGGACATGTCGACGGGCCACGCCGACAAACGCCTCACCGCGACCGGCGCGTGCGTCGCCACTGCCGCCTCGGCGGTGGGACCACGCGACGTCGTCGCGACGCTGCGTCATCATGGTGAACGCGCGTGGGGCCGTCCGGGAGACGACGCGGACGATGTGTCACCCGTGCCGCGCGAGGTACACGGCGACGGCACCGGCATCACCGTGTGCATGCACATCCGCGACTACCAGGCGACCGCGGCTTCGATGGTGGCCGAGCTCCCGGTATCCGCCGACGAGGCCGCGCGCGCGTGGGTCGCGCTCGGCGCGCCGTGCGCGAGCGTGTACGTGCCGGTGTTCCCACCCATGAACGTGCCGGTGGCCATCGGCGAGCCGGCCACGTGGGCCCGCTTCGCCGCGCTGCGGGACCGGGTCGAGCGCGACCCTGACGCGCTCGGCGAGATACGGCAGGTGCTCGCACCCGTGGAAGCCGAGCTGTGGGACGCGGCCGACGCCGCGGCGGCCACAGGGGACGCGGGGTCGCGGGCCAAGTACGCGGCGGCCGCGTGGCCCCTCGTCGACGCGGCGCTCGGCAAGCTCGCGATCTGACGTCGCCGTCATGTTGGGTGGCCCGCGCCTCCCCCGCTACGGTCCCCCGGGGCCTGGGAAGGAGCCATGGAGTTCAACCTCGCCGATTGCTTCGAAATCGTCGTCGACACGGTGCCCGACCGCGAGGCGGTCGTCGCAGGCAATCGGCGCCTGACGTACCGGCAGCTCGACGAGCGCGTGAACCGGCTCGCGCACCATCTGATGGCGAACGGCGTCGGGCCGGGCGACCACGTCGCGCTCTACCTGTACAACGGCTCGGAGTACCTCGAAGGCATGCTCGCCGCGTACAAGCTGCGCGCGGTGCCGATCAACGTGAACTACCGCTACGTGGAAGAAGAGCTTCGCTACCTGCTCGACGACAGCGACGCGGTGGCCGTGGTGTTCCACGCGGAGTTCGCGCCGAAGCTCGCGAAGGTCCGCGAGCAACTCCCGAAGCTGCGCACGTTCGTGGCCGTGAACGACGCGACCGGCAACGACGCGAGCGCGCTCGGCGCGGTGGAATACGAGGACGCGCTCGCCGGGGCGTCACCCGAGCGCGACTTCGCACCCCGATCCGCCGACGACCTCTACATCCTCTACACCGGCGGCACGACCGGCATGCCGAAGGGAGTGATATGGCGCCACGAGGACATCTTCTTCGGCGCCTTCGGTGGCGGCGGGATCGGGAACGAGGTCGAGCAACCCGAGGAGCTCGCGGATCGCGCACGTGAGGGCCGCACGCGTTGCTTGCCCGCGTGCCCGTTCATGCACGGCACCGCGCACTGGATGGCGTTCTCGACGATCTACACGGGTGGCACGGTCGTCGTCTCGCCCGAGCACCATCTCGATCCGGTGCGGCTCTGGGAGCTCGTCGCGAAGGAACAGGTGAACTTCCTCGTGATCGTGGGCGATGCGTTCGCGCGCCCGCTCGTCGAGGCGCTCGACCGGCTCAGCCCCGATGTCGACGTGTCGGGTTGCTCCGTGATCCTGAGCGGCGGCGCCATCCTGTCGCCGACCGTGAAACGCGCGCTCGCCGAGCGTCTGCCGGGGACGCTCATCGTCGACGGCTATGGCTCGTCGGAGTCGGGCGGTCAGGGTCAATCGGTCACCGTGGCCGGCGGAGAGGTGAGCTCCGTGCCGCGCTTCATGGTGAACGACGAGACGACGGTGCTCGACGACGAGCTCCATCCCGCGCCCGTCGGGCTGATCGGAAGGCTCGCGCGTCGAGGCCGTATCCCACTCGGCTACTACAAGGACCCTCAGAAGACGGCCGCAACCTTTCCTGTCGTCGACGGCGTGCGCTGGTCGGTACCCGGTGATCACGCGCGCATCGAGGATGACGGATCGATCACGCTGCTCGGGCGGGGATCGGTGTCGATCAACACCGGAGGCGAGAAGGTCTACCCGGAGGAGGTCGAGGCCGCGCTCAAGGCGCATCCCGACGTGTTCGACGCAGTGGTCGTCGGCGTTCCCGACGAGCGGTGGGGCGAACGGGTCGTCGCCCTGGTGCAACCCCGCCGCGACCGCTCGCCGAGCTTCGGCGATCTCGACGCGCACGTGCGCACGCAGGTGGCTGGATACAAGGCGCCGCGCGACATCGTCGTCGTCGACTCCGTTGTGCGTTCACCATCCGGAAAGCCGGACTACCGCTGGGGAAAGAGCACCGCGATCTCGCGTCTCGGTTCCCCGTCACCCCGCGCCGGGTAGCCTCCGCGAGTGAACCGCCTCGCCCGCGAGACGAGCCCGTACCTCCGGCAGCACGCCGACAACCCGGTCGACTGGTACCCGTGGGGCGAGGAGGCGTTTGCCCGAGCGCGCGAAGACGACAAGCCGTTGCTCCTGTCGGTCGGATATTCGGCGTGTCATTGGTGCCACGTGATGGCACACGAGTCGTTCGAGGACCCCGACGTCGCGCGCGAGATGAACCGCGCGTTCGTGAACGTCAAGGTCGACCGGGAGGAACGGCCCGACGTCGACGGCGTCTACATGCAGGCCGTGCAGGCAATGACGGGCCGGGGCGGATGGCCGATGACCGTGTTTCTCACGCCCGACGGACGCCCGTTCTTCGCGGGCACGTACTTCCCTCCCGACGATCGCCACGGCATGCCGGGCTTCCCACGGGTGCTCGCCGCGATCGACGACGCGTGGCGCAACCGGCGCGACGATCTCGTCGAACAGGCGGGCAAGGTGCACGAGATGCTCGCGGGCGACCCCTTCGGAGGTCGCGGCGGCGCGCACGACGGCGAGTTGTCACCCGCGGTGCTCGACGCGGCCTACGACGCCGTTCGGGCGCAGTACGACCCGAGGTTCGGCGGCTTCGGCCCCGCGCCCAAGTTCCCGCAGACGATGACGATCGACCTGCTGATCCGCGCGTACGTGCGAAACCCCGCCGATGAGACACTCGAAATGGTCACGACGACGCTCGACGCGATGGCGGCGGGAGGGATGTACGACCAGCTCGGTGGCGGATTCCACCGTTATTCGGTCGACGCGTACTGGCTCGTTCCGCACTTCGAGAAGATGCTCTACGACCAGGCCCTGCTCACGCGGGTGTATCTGCACGCGTATCTCGTGACGGGTGAGGAGCGCTACCGGCGTGTCGTCGAGGACACGATCGGATACGTGCTGCGCGACCTGCGCCACCCCGACGGCGGTTTCTTCTCGGCCGAGGACGCGGACTCGGAGGGTGAGGAAGGGAAGTTCTACGTCTGGTCGCACGACGACGTGCGCCGCCTCGCCGGCGACGACGCATCCGAGGTGATCCGCCATTACGGGGTCACCGAGGGCGGCAACTTCGAGGGTGCGAACATCCTGCACGCCGTCGACCGTCGCGCGACACCGTCGCCGGGGGTGGAGCGTGGCCGGGCCGCGTTGCTCGCGGCTCGCAACGAACGCGTGCGTCCGGGCCTCGACGACAAGGTGCTGCTCGGCTGGAACGCGCTCTTCCTCCGTTCCCTCACGGAGGCCGCGGCCGCGCTGCAGCGGGCCGACTGGCTGGAGGCCGCGCGCACGAACGCACAGTTCCTCATGCGCGAGCTACGCACCGACGAAGGACGCTTCCTCCGTTCGTGGCAGGCGTCGGCCGAACCACACCCCGGCGCGGGTGCGAGCGGGCGCGGCCGTCATCTCGCCTACGCGGACGACTACGGCGCGTTCCTCGAAGCGTTGCTCACCCTCGCCGAGCTCGACGAGATCGGCTGGATCCAGGACGCCACCGAGGTCGCCGACGAAATGCTGCGCCTCTTCCACGACCGCGACGGTGGCGGATTCTTCACTACCGGGCACGACGCCGAGCCGCTGATCGTGCGGCCCAAGGACCTGTTCGACAACGCGACCCCGTCGCCCAACTCGCTCGCGGCGCACGGCCTGGTGCGTCTCGCCGCGCTGTCGGGACGCACCGGATACGACGAGCCGGCGTTCGAGGTGCTCAGGCTCGTCGCGCCGCTGGCCGGCCAGCACCCCACTGCTTTTGCGTACGCGATCGAGGCGATCGAACGCGCCATCTCCGCGCCGATCGAGGTTGCGGTGATCGGCGAGCCCGACGATCTGTCGACCGAGGCGCTCTGGGCTCGTGTGACCGGCCGGTTCCTGCCCGGGTCGAGCGTCGTGCGCGCCCGCCCCCAGCGTGGCGCTGCCGATCTCACGCCGCTCCTCACCGACCGCGAGCTCGTCGACGGCCGGGCGACGGCGTACGTGTGCGAGTACTACTCGTGCCGGCAGCCCGTCACGTCACCCGACGCGCTCGACGGCCAGCTCGACGACGCGCTCGAAGCGCGGCGCCGCCACCGGGGCCCGAACGAGTAGCGCGAACGAGTAGCGCGGACGGGAGGTCAGGCCCCCGACGCGAGGCCGTCGGCCAGCGCGTCGGCGAGAGCCCAGCCGAACACGACGAGGGCCTCGCCCCGCGACCCGTCGATGCCGTCGAGCAGGGTCGCGGCGGCCTTGCCGCCGGCCTTCACCGTGCTGGCGTCGAGGATCGCCGCGGGCTTGCCGATCGGCCCGCAACGGAACGTGCGGTCGTCGTACCGGCTGTCGCAGCTGAACCGGCGGGCGAGGCGCCGGCCCCAGGCCCGTTCCTCACCGGTGGGCGAGTAGCCGACCCGCGGCACCACGTCGGACAGCGCCGACAGCAGCCCGTAGGCCGCGGGGTGGGCGACCTGGCCGGCGACGAGCACGTCCTCGTCGGGAAAGGAGATCGCCGCCCGGCGGTAGAGCTCGGCTACGAGGCCCTTGAGCACCGCGTTGGAGCTGCGGCTCCGGCGGACGGCTCCGAGACCCCAGAGGATGCACGGGGTGCCGCCCACCCGCTCGAGTGAGCCGAACAGGAAGCCGTGGCGGTCGCCCTCGAGGCTGACCTGCACGACCAACGGGAATTGCTCGACCTGCTGGTCGAGCTCGCTGTCACCCAGCGAGATCCCGATCGTGGAGAGGAGCTGGCCCAGCTCATCGAGCTCGGCCGGCTTCAGCGAGACGGAATCACGAGATTCGACATGCATCGCCTACGTATTCTGGCCGACGCGCGCCCGATCGCTCCAGTCCATGCAGCGCCGGCGCCGGCCGGCTCGGGCCACGGCATGCCGGGCGCCCGCCGTGCGAGCTCGAAAACCGCTGCTGACGCCGTGTCCCGGGCGTGCCGGCGGGCCGCACAGAACCCTTCATCTCGGCCGCCCACGTGCCGAAGAGTTTCTCGTGGAGCGAGACGACGAGCTGCGGTCGGCGCCGGGATGGTCCCTGGCGCCGCTGTCCGACTTCGGCCAGGCGGTCGATGCCGTGCTCGAGCATCTCGCGGCGTCCCTTCCCCTGCGGACATGGCTGCTCGTCCGGGTCGACGGCGACGACGCGCTCGTGCTGGCCGCTGCCGGTGACGGGGCCACGGCCGCACAGGGATCGAGGTTCCCGTGGGCCGGATCGGTCTCGGCCGCCATGGCGCGGGACGGGCTGTGGTTTACCGCGAAAGCGGCCGGCGTGCCGTGCTGTCGGGACACGCCTGCGGTGCGGGAGGGCCGGGTCGGCGCCTACCTCGGGATCCCGATCTGCCGGGGCGACGGGACACTGTTCGGCGTGCTCGCCGGAGTGTCGCCCGACCCCGTGCCGGTCGACCTGGCCGCTCACCTTCCGTTCGTGGAGCTGCTGGGCCGCCTCCTCGCCGGCGTGCTGGCGGTCGGCCTGCGCGCCGCGGTCGACGACCGCGAAGACGACCGGCACCAGATGGAAGAGCTGCACGACCCCGTGACCGGGCTCGGCGATCGCCGCTACTGGGATCGCGTGCTCGCCGCCGAGGAGAGCCGGTGCCGGCGGTACGGGGATCCGGCCGCGGTCGTCGTGCTCCATCTCGACGAGTACGCGCCGATCACCGAGGAGTACGGCGACGGCGCAACACAGGTGTTGTTGCGGCGTGCAGCCCGGGTGCTGCGCACCCAGTGCCGCGAAGAGGACCTCGTGGCGCGCGTCGCGCCGGGGACGTTCGCGGTGCTTTCGGTCGGGGCCGATGCCGACGGTGCCGCGGCGCTCGTGGAACGACTGCGCGTGCACCTCGAGGAGAACGCGGTCGCGGCGACGCTGCATTACAAGGCGCGCGACCCACGTCATGGCCTCGTCGAGGCCTTTGCCACCGTCGACCATCCGGACCGCGTCGAGCAACGCCAGCCGGCGTGAAGGCGAACGGCCTGCGGGGACGGGCGACATGGTCACCGAAGGCTCACCACGGATGGCAGGCTGGTGGGTCGTGACCCCGACTCCCCGAGGGCCCGCTCGTCTCTGGTCCGCTCCGGCGGTTGCGGTGATCGCGGCACTGGCCGTGCTCGCGTCCGCGCCGCCCGTCCCGGCCGCCACGATGCCGCGCCCGCCGAGGTCCGCGCCGTCGACGGCGCCGTCGGGGCCGATCCGGACCGACCGGGTGATCGTGCGCATGAAGCCCGGGAAGGGCGCACCGCGCGGCGCGCGGTCGATCGCGTCCGTGCCGATGCAGGGCGGCCGCGGTGACGTGCATCTCGTCGAGGTGCGGAGCGGCCGGATCTCCGACGAGATCGCGAAGCTGCGCAACGACCCGTCGGTCGACGTCGTGCAGCCCGACCACATCTACTCGGTCGACGCGACCACGCCGAACGACAACCTCTACCCCCAACAGTGGGCCTTTCCGTTCATCAATGCTCCGGACGCCTGGTCCACCACCACGGGGGCCAACGGGCCGGTCGTCGCGGTGCTCGACACCGGGGTGGACTACAACCACCAGGACCTCGCGCAGAACGTGTGGTCGAACCCGGGTGGGATCTGGGGCTGCGCGGCCGGCAAGGTCGGCTACAACGTCATCACTTCGACGTGTGACGCGATGGACGATGCCGGCCACGGCACCCACGTGAGCGGAACGATCGCGGCGCGCGGAAACAATCTCATGGGCGTGACCGGCGTGAATTGGCAAGCCCGCGTGATGCCGTTGAAGATGCTCGACAGCCAGGGCAACGGCGACGACTTCGGCGCGATCACCGCGATCAACATGGTCATCGACGCGAAGAACCATGGCGTGCCGGTGAAGGTCATCAACGCGTCGTGGGGCGGACCGGGCCGCGACGCACTGCTCGACGACGCGATCAACAACGCGTGGAACAACGGCATCCTGTTCGTCGCCGCGGCCGGCAACGACTTTGCCGACAACGACAAATCGCCGCTGACGTTCCAAGATCCGTGTGGTGCACCGCACGTCGTGTGTGTCGCGGCGATCGACAACACGGGCCAGAAGGCGCCGTTCTCGAACTGGGGCGTCAACAGCGTCGCGCTTGCCGCTCCCGGCGTCGACATCCTGTCCACGTGGCCGGGGAACCAATACGTCAGCGAGCAGGGCACGTCGATGGCGACTCCGCACGTCACCGGCGCGGCCGCGTTGCTGTTGTCC
>JAMXLJ010000007.1 GCA_024281095.1 Acidimicrobiia bacterium
GACGAGATCGGCTCCGGTCTCGCGGTGTTCCATCCGAAGGGCGGCACGATTCGCCGCATCATGGAGGACTACTCGCGTAAGCGTCACGAACAAGCCGGCTACGAGTTCGTGTACTCGCCGCACATAACCAAGGCAGAACTGTTCGAAACGTCGGGCCACCTCGACTGGTTCGCCGACGGCATGTACCCGCCGATGGAGCTCGACGGCGGCACCGAGTACTACCTCAAGCCGATGAACTGCCCTTTCCACATCTTGATCTTCGCGAGCCGGACGCGTTCGTACCGCGAATTGCCGCTGCGGTTCTTCGAGTTCGGCACCGTCTATCGCTACGAGAAGTCAGGTGTGATCCACGGTCTCACGCGGGTACGGGGCCTGACGCAAGACGACGCGCACATCTTCTGCACGCGCGAGCAGATGGCCGACGAGCTGCGCTCGCTCCTTGTATTCGTGCTCGACCTGTTACGCGACTACGGGCTCAACGACTTCTATCTGGAGCTGTCGACGAAACCGCCCGGTAAAGCGGTCGGCACCGACGAAGAGTGGGACGAGGCCACCGCGACGTTGCGCGGTGCCGCCGAACAAATGGACCTCGAACTTGTCCTCGACGAGGGTGGCGGCGCGTTCTACGGACCGAAGATTTCGGTGCAGGCCCGCGACGCGATCGGCCGCACGTGGCAGATGTCGACGATCCAGCTCGACTTCCAGATGCCCCAGCGCTTCGACATGCACTACATCGGCGCCGACAACGAGCGGCACCGTCCCGTCATGATCCACCGCGCGCTGTTCGGCACCGTCGAGCGGTTCTTCGCGATCCTGCTCGAGCACTACGCGGGCGACTTCCCGGCGTGGCTCGCACCGGTGCAGGCGATCGTGCTGCCGGTCGCCGACCGTCACGACGCGTACGCGTTCCGGGTGGCCGACCGTCTCCGAGCCGAAGGGTTCCGGGCCGAGATGGTCGACGCCGGCACCGACACGCTGAAGAAGCGCATCCGCGAGGCCAAGTTGCAGAAGGTGCCGTACATCCTCGTCGCCGGCGACCACGACGCCGAGCACGGAACCGTCGGGGTGAACAAGCGGGGGAGTACGGGCGACGAGCGCGACGTGCCGCTCGACACCTTCGTCGAGCATCTCGCCGCCGACGTCGCGGAACGTCGGTGACGCTGGACCGGCTCTGGGCCGGGTGGCGTTCGAGCTACATCGACGGCGTCGCAGCCGAGCCGAGCGAGCATCCGGACGACTGCCTGTTCTGCCGGCTCGCGGCGATGAGCGACGAGGACGCGCTGATCCTCGAGCGCACCGACCGCACGTTCACGGTCATGAACGCATATCCCTACACGTCGGGTCACGTGATGGTCGCGCCGCTGCGTCATGTCGGCGACCTGCAGTCGCTCGACGCCGACGACGCCGCGGCAGTGATGCACGCGACCCAACGCGCGTGCGGGGCGCTCCAGCGCGCGTACGACCCCGACGGGCTCAACGTGGGGGTCAACATCGGCCGGGTCGCGGGTGCGGGTGTACCCGGCCACGTGCACGTGCACGCGCTCCCGCGCTGGTCCGGCGACACCAATTTCATGACGAGCGTGGCCGAGGCCCGCGTGCTGCCGGAGCCTCTGCGGAAGAGCTGGGAGAAGCTCCGAGCGGTGTGGCCCCGTCCCTGACGGCTACCGTCGGAGATCGTGTCCGACCAGCCCGAGCGCGAGGGCGATTCGCTCCCGGAGGATCTCGACGTCACCGCGTACGTCGGGCCCTACGTCTTCCCGAACATCACGCGACGGCGTATCGCGGGTGCGTTGTATGCCGTCGTCGCCGCCGCCTGTTTCGTGGGTTACGTCGCGACGTCGAACGGCGGCGTGCTCGTCGCGACGATCGTCCTCGGCGCGATTGCGCTGTACCACTTCCTCGCGGGTTGGAACCTGAACGTCGACCAGACCGAAGCCCTCGTGGTGGCCACGCGGACGGTCGGCTTTCCCGTCGGTCACGCCTCGGCGCAACTCGCGTGGCGCGGCCTCCGGAGCCGGCCGGCGTGGCGCATCCTGCTCTACTCCGCCGACGAGCCGCCGAGCATGCGCGGCCTCGTCGAGCTCGATGCCGTCGACGGCCACGTGATGGGCGAGTACACCGAGCTCAACCCCGAAGACTGGTCGCAATACGGCAACGGCGCGAGCACCGCCCACCCCTGACCGGCCAACCGCATACCCATGTGAGGCTCGGTAGGAGGGAGATTTTTCCGGGGTTCGTGCAGTTTGCCGCCTATCGCCAATAGGGCCCGCTTTGGGGTAACGTTCGGGCGAACACTGGGCAGGGCGCGCTCCTGGGGACCGGCGTGCCGAGGGCAGGAAAAGAGATGCTGGGTCGGTTTGGGCAGAAGCCGGCCTCGTTGCGCGAGCGTTCCGGATCGCGGCGAGGCGCCAGATGGATCGCGTTGCTCCTCGTGCTGGGGTTGGCGCCGGCCGCCGTCGTCGTGTGGGCGGAGGTGTCGCACCGCGCCGGCAGCGGAGCCGTTCGCGGCGACGGGAACGGCGTCGAGGAAGAGAACCCGAACGCGGCCACGGCGTGCGGCAGTGGCAGCACGTGGGACGTGAAGATCGGGGCCGACTCGCAGGCGAGCCAGATCAACACGGCGCCCGCGTCGACCACCGTTTCGTGGCTCACGAGCCAGCCCACCAACACGAATCACCGGTCGGCGTTCGAGCTGCAGGTGTACACGGTGACGGCGACACTGACCAATGTGTACCAGGAGCACGACCTGGATCAGCACATGTCGATCCAGGACGGCAGCGGCAAGTTCATGCTGGCCGAGCTGCCCGACATGTCCTGCATCAACGGGTCGGGGAGCATCTTCGCTTCGCAGATCAGCCGCGCGCACTCGCAGCTGGCCGCGTGGTCCGGGTCGACGCCGACGACGGTGCAGATCACGGGCGTCGGCTTCTTCGACGCGCCGACGGGCCAATCCGACCAGGCGCCGAACCAGGTCGAGATCCACCCCGTCCTCGACATCAACTTCAACCCCGGTGGACCGAGCCAGGGCGACATCAGCGGCACGGTCGTGGACCAGCAGCAGCAGCCGATCAGCGGCGCACAGGTGAGCACGAGCCCCTCGACCACGACCGCGAGCACCGATTCGCAGGGCCGCTACACGCTGCCGGCCGGTCCGGGTACCTACACCGTGAACGCGACGGCGCCGAAGTTCGACAAGCAGTCGACGGCGGGTGTCGCGGTGAACAGCGGCGCGTCGACGAATGCGAACTTCACCCTCGCCGTGACGCTGCTGCCGTCCGCGCAGCGGGCGCCGTATTGGCACGGCTTCGACATCGCTCGAGGCGCCGTACTTCTTGGTGACGAGAGCGGGGGATACGTGTTGGACGGGTGGGGAGGCATCCATGCCTTCGCGAGTGTCGGCACGGCACCACCGCCGGTCGTCGGGAACGCGTATTGGGAAGGGTGGGACATCGCGCGCGGGATCGCGCTGCTTCCCAACGGCAGCGGGGGGTACGTCGTCGACGGGTTCGGCGGTGTACATCCGTTCGCGGTGAAGGGTGGGACCATGCCGCCACCGGTCATCACGACCGCGTACTGGCAAGGTTGGGACATCGCGCGCGGCATCACGCTGCTGTCCAACGGGAACGGCTACGTGCTCGACGCGTACGGCGGGATGCACTCCTTCCGCACCAAGAGCGCCTCCGCGCTGCCTGCCGCGGACGGACCGTACTGGCCCGGCTACGACATCGCGCGCGGCGTCGACGCGACGGGGCTCCACGGCGGGTACCTCGTCGACGGTTTCGGCGCTGTCCACGAATGGGCGACGGCCGGCGCGACCCTGCCCCGCGCCTCGATCGGCGGCCCGTACTGGCCCGGCTGGAACATCGCCCGGGGCATCGCGGGCGCGGGCACCGGCCCCGGCCCGGTCCGTGGCTACGTCCTCGACGGGTTCGGCGGCTTGAGCGCGATCACCCTCTGGCCCGCGCCATAGCCGGCCTCCCGCCCTCCGGGCAGGCCTTCGCTATTTCTCCGTCTTGATGGTCGAAACCGCTTCGGCCTCCCGCCCTCCGGGCAGGCCTTCGCTATTTCTCCGTCTTGATGGTCTCGCGGTCCTTGCGGATCTTGTCGGCGAGGTGTGACGGCACGGGGTCGTAGTGCGAGTGCTCGAGGGAGAAGCGACCTCGTCCGCCGGTCAGCGACCGCAGATCGATCGCGTACCGCAGGACCTCCGACGTCGGCACGAACGCCGTGATCTCCACCTCGCCGTTGCCCACCGAGGCAGAGCCCTGGATGCGCCCGCGCTTGGAGTTGAGATCGCCCATGATGTCGCCCTGGTTCACCTCCGGCGCGGTGACGACGAGCTCGCTGATGGGCTCGAGCAGGATCGGCCCCGCCTTGGCCATCGCGTCCTTGAAGCCGATGGAGCCGGCCATCTTGAAGCTCATCTCCGACGAGTCGACGCTGTGGAACTTCCCGTCGAAGCACGTGACCCGCACGTCGACCACCGGGAAGCCGAACACACCTCCGTTGGCCATCGCCTCGCCCACACCCTTCTCCACCGCGGGAATGAACTGGCGGGGGATCGCGCCGCCGACGATCTGGTCGACGAACTCGAATCCGGAGCCGCGCTCGAGCGGCTCGACGCGGAGAAACGCGACGCCGAACTGCCCGTGACCTCCGGTCTGCTTCTTGTACTTGCCTTCGGCTTCTGCCGTGCCGGTGATGGTCTCGCGATAGGCGACCTTGACGTCCTCGGTCTCGACGTCGACGCCGAACTTGCGGTGCAGCTTCTCGAGCGCGATCGACAGGTGAGTCTCACCCATCCCCTCGAGCAACGTCTGCTTCGTCTCCGCGTTGCGCTCGATGCGCAGGGCAGGATCCTCGTCCTGCAACCGGTGCAGCGCGTTCGCGAGCTTGTCCTCGTCGCCCTTCGACTTGGGCTTGATCGCGAACGACAGCACCGGCGCCGGCACGTCGAAGGATTCGACCTCCACGTCCGCGCCGCGCACGCCGAGCACGTCGCCTGTCGACGTGTCGGCGAGCTTCGCGACCGCACCGATGTCGCCGGCGGGAAGCTCCTCGGCCGCCTCCTGCTCCTTGCCCCGCATCGTCGTGAGCTGATGCAGGCGCTCGTCGGTGAGCGTGCGCCCGTTGACGAGCGTGTCGTCGTGCTTCACCGCGCCCTGCAACACGCGGAACAAGTTGACCCGGCCGACGTACGGGTCGACCAGCGTCTTGAACACGACGGCCGCGGTGGCACCGTCGCTGCCGACCTTGGGCTCGGGGCCCTCCTCGACAATGAAACGCGTGAGCCGGTCGACGCCGATCAACTTCGTCGCGCTGCCACACAGCACCGGGAACACGCTCGCTTCCGCCATGCCCTTCGCGAGCGCCTCGCCGAGCTCCTTCTTGTCGATCGTCTCGTCAGCGAGGTAGCGCTCCATCAACTCGTCGTCGGCGACGACGATGCCCTCGATGAGCGCGTCGTGCACCGCGTGCTCCTCGGTGGCGAGCTCGTCGGGGATCGGCCCGTCCGTACCCTTCCCCGAACCGTCATAGGTGACCGCAAGGTCGTCGAGCAGGTCGATGACGCCGCGGAAGTCGGCCTCCTCGCCGAGCGGCAGCTCGAGCGGCGCGACACCGGAGCCGAACCGCTCCTTCAGTTGGTCCAGCGTGCGTTCGAACGAGGCGCGCTCCCGATCGAGCTTGTTGACGAAGATCGCACGCGGCAGGTTGCGCTCGGCCGCCATGCGCCATGCGATCTCGGTCTGGACCTCGACACCCTCCACCGCGGACACGACGAAGATGACGAGGTCGACGGCGCGCAGCGCGGCGGCCACGTCGCCCACGAAGTCGGCGTAGCCCGGTGTGTCGACGAGATTGATCTTGTGCCCGTCGGTCTCGAACGGGGCCAACGCCATGGACACGGAGATCTGCCGGCGGGCCTCCTCCGGGTCGAAGTCGCACACCGTGTTGCCGTCCTCGACACGGCCCATGCGCGGGATCGCCCCGGCGACGAACAAGAGCGCTTCGGCAAGCGTGGTCTTGCCGGCGCCACCGTGACCCACGAGCGCCGCGTTGCGGATGTTCGACGTCGCGAACGTCTTCACATCGACCCCCCCGGAGATGCGAGAAGAGCACCGATTGTAGGCAGCCCGGTCTGAGCACCACCCTGGCCCGACCTGCCGGTCACCCGTGATGCGACGGCCCGGGTGGTACCGTGGATGCGTACTTCCGCGAGCGCGCCGCGCGGCGCGCCCTCCCGGTCGAGGAGCCGGTCATGCTCGACGTCCGTTGGCGAGCCAAGGTCGAGCGGGCGCTCGAACCCGTCGGTCGAGGTCTCGTGCGAGCGGGCGTCACGGCCGACTGGCTCACCGTGCTCGGGCTCGTGTTCTCGGTCGTCGCGGCGGTCCTCATCGCCAACGGCTGGCTGATCTGGGGTCTGGTCGGGCTGGTCGCCACCGGTGTCCCCGACATCCTCGACGGCACCGTCGCCCGGTACAGCGGGCGGGCCGGGCCGCGGGGCGCGTTCTTCGACTCGGTGAGCGACCGGGTGTCCGATGCGGTGCTGCTCGGCGGCGTCGCATGGCACCTGTCCCATCAGAGCGCGCAGCTTCCGATTCTCGCTCTCGCCGCCGCCGCGTTGTCGATGCTCATCTCCTACGAACGGGCGAAGGCGGAAAGCCTCGGGTACTCGGCGCGTGGCGGGCTCATGGAGCGCGCCGAGCGGCTGGTGCTCCTCGGCGTCGGCCTTGCGTTCGACCTCTTGGTGCCGGTGTTGTGGGTGATGGTCGTGCTCGGCGGCTTCACGGCGATTCAGCGCTTCGTCATGGTGTGGCGTCAGGCATCGACGCCGCAGGGCTCGCCCACGCCAACCGTGCACCGGCGTATCGGGGTGGCCCGTCACCGCCGGCGTGGCACCGACGACGATTTCGACCTCGTCGAAGCGCCCGCCCGCAGGCTCGCGCAGTGGTGGGAGTCCCGCCGTCCGGCGGGCGACCGCTGGCGGTGGCGTCAGCAGGCCGGGCCGTCGCGGCGGCGCCCGCGCCCCTGAGCATCCGGTCGTGTCGGTCGAGCCGGCCGCGCCGGCGCGGGCTTCGCGTTTCACGTACGCGGCGTACCGCGCCGCCGCGGTCGTCGCGCAGACCCTGCCCGACGGCGTCGGCCGGGCGATCGCCCGTGGTGCTGCACGCGCCAAGGCGGTGTTCGTCCCGCAGGAGCGGGCGCGCGTGGTGCGGAACCAGCGACGCGTCCGGGGGACGCTCGAAGGGCTCGCGAAGTGGCGGGCCGTGTTCGCCACGTACGACTCCTACGGCCGGTACTGGCACGAGCTGTTCCGGCTTCCACGTGACGCCCGCCGTTCGCTGGAGCCACGCTTCGAGTCCGAGGGGTTCGAGTACATCGCCGACGCGATCGCGGCCGGCACCGGCGTGATCCTCGCCCTTCCGCACCTCGGCGGGTGGGAGTTCGCCGGGGCGTGGCTCGCGGCGCGGGGGTACCAGCCGACCGTCGTGGTCGAGCGGCTCGACTCGCCCGAGCTCTTCGAGTGGTTCGCGGGTGTGCGCGAGACGCTCGGGATGCACGTGGTGGCGCTCGGACCCGATGCCGGTCCGACGATCGCCCGGGCACTTCGCGCCAATCAGGTCGTGTGCCTCCTCGCCGACCGCGACCTGAAGGGCGACGGTGTCGAGGTGGAGTTCTTCGGCGAGCGCACCACGCTGCCGGCCGGGCCGGCCACGCTCGCACTCCGAACCGGCGCGCCGCTCGTACCGGTTGCCGCCTACTTTCGTCCCCGCGGCGGTCATTACGCCAAGATCGGGCCGCCCGTTGCGGTCGAGCGGTCGGGCCGTCTTCGCGACGACGTGGTTCGCATCACCCAGGAGTTGGCCCGCCGGTTCGAGGGCCTCGTCCGCGACGCACCGGAGCAATGGCATCTCATGCAACCGAACTGGCCGAGCGACCGTGTCGAGGCAACGGGCGGCGGGGCTCCGGGCAAGGTGACATCGTGCGCGTGAGCGTGCTCTGCCCGTATTCGTTGTCGACCCCGGGTGGTGTGCAGGTGCAGGCCATGGGTCTCGCCCGAGCGCTGCGCGCCATCGGGCATGACGCGCGCGTGATCGCGCCCTGCGACGGTCCGCCGCCCGAGCCCGGGATCGTCACCGTCGGCTCGAGCGCGGGAATCCGCAGCAACGGCTCGATCTCTCCGGTCGCGGCCGGACGCGACGTGACCCGGCGAACGCTCGATGCGATCGCAGCCTTCGGGCCCGACGTCCTGCACCTGCACGAGCCGATGGTGCCGGGCCCCACCGTCGCCGCGCTCCTCGGCAGTGACGTTCCATCGGTCGGCACCTTCCATGCCTCGTCCGCGAAGGGCATCAACTGGTACCGCTTCTTCGGGCGGCCGGTGCGCAGCGCGAGCCGGCAGCTGTCCGTTCGAACCGCGGTGTCGGAAGAGGCGCGCACGAGCGCGGAGCACGTCATCGGCGGCCACTTCTGGCTCGTGCCGAACGGCGTCGAGGTCGAGCGGTACGCGAAGGCAGATCCCTGGCCGACCGACGGCACGCCGGTGATCCTCTTCGTCGGACGGCACGAGCCCCGCAAGGGGCTCGGTGTGCTCCTCGACGCGTTCGAAGGCCTCGATCGCGAAGCGACCTTGTGGATCACCGGTGAAGGCCCGGAGACCGAGGCCATGCAGGCCCGCCGCATTCCCGCGGTCCTCTGGCTCGGCACCGTGGGCGAGGTCGAGAAGGCCGCCCGGCTACGCGCCGCGACCATCGTCTGCGCGCCGTCGCTACGCCAGGAGTCGTTCGGGATCGTGCTGCTCGAGGCGATGGCCGCCGGCGCGGCGGTCGTCGCGTCCGACATCGCGGGGTACCGCAACGTCGCCCGTTCCGAACAGGACGCGCTGTTGTTCCCGGCCGGCGACGTCGACGCGTTGCGCGCACGGCTGCGGCTGCTCCTCGACGACGGCGCGCGCCGGGCCGAGCTCGTCGCCGCCGCGGAGCGCCGCGCCGCCCAGTTCTCCATGGAGCGGCTCGCCGAGCGGTATCTCCCCGTGTACGAAGCCGCGGTCGCCCGAGGCCGCCCGTGATTCGAGGCGCACAGGCCGCTCACAGGCCTCGCCCGTAGTATGGGCTCGCGGGTCACCGCTGAGGAGGCACAAGGTGATAGTCGGAATCATCATCGCTGCGATCGTCGTCCTGCTGATCATCATCTTCGCGGTCAGCTTCAACGGTCTCGTCCGGTCGCGCAATCGCATCGACAATGCGTTCTCGCAGATCGACGTGCAGCTCAAGCGACGCCACGACCTGATCCCGAACCTCGTCGAGACCGTCAAGGGCTACGCCGCGCACGAGCGGGGCACGCTCGACTCCGTCACGCAGGCGCGGGCGAACGCCATCAGCGCGGGCCAGGCGGGCTCGCCCCAACAGCAGGCGCAGGCGGAGAACGCCCTCACGGGCGCGCTGCGCAGCCTGTTCGCGGTCGCCGAGGCCTACCCGGACCTGAAGGCGAACCAGAACTTCCTGAACCTGCAGGAGGAGCTGACGTCGACCGAAGACCGGATCGCGTACGCGCGGCAGTTCTACAACGACACCGTGCTGCGCTACAACAACAGCATCCAGACCTTCCCGCGCAACACGATCGCGGGCATGTTCAACTTCCAGAAGCGGGAGTACTTCGACGCCGCTCCTGAAGACGAAGCCCCCGTGCACGTCCAGTTCTGAACCGACTGGCGTGACCGTCCCGTTCACCGAGGTCCTGCACTGTACGAACAGATCGCGCGCAACAAACGACGGACGTTCCTGCTCCTCGCAGTCTTCGTCCTCCTGATCGCGGCGGTCGCCACCGCCTTCAACTTCCTCTTGGGCTACGGGTACATCGGAGTCGCGGTCGCCATCGTGATCGCGATCGCGATGGCGTGGGGCTCCTACTTCTCGTCCGACAAGATCGCCCTCGCGGTGAGTCGCGCCCGACCGGCAGACGGCCCGGAGTACGCCCGGTATCACAACCTCGTCGAAGGGTTGTGCATCGCGGGCGGCCTCCCGGTGCCGCGGCTCTACGTGGTCGACGACCCCGCTCCGAACGCATTCTCCACGGGCCGCAATCCGAAGCACGCGGCCATCGCCGTGACCACCGGCCTGCTCGAGAAGATGAACCGGGTCGAGCTCGAGGGCGTGCTCGCCCACGAGCTCAGCCACATCAAGAACTACGACATCCTCGTCACCACCATCGCGGTCACGGCGGTCGGCGCGGTGGCGCTGCTCGCCGACATCGGGTTGCGCTTCATGTTCTGGGGCGGCCGCTCCGATCGGCGGGACGGCGTGGACGCCGGGCCGCTCGGCGCCGTGATCGCGATGGCGGCACTCGCACTGCTCGTGCTTGCACCGTTCGTCGCCCAGCTGATGCAGTTCGCAATGAGCCGCCGCCGCGAGTACCTCGCCGACGCGAGCGGCGTGGAGCTGACCCGTTACCCGCCCGGGCTGATCTCGGCGCTCGAGAAGCTGCGCGACGACGAAGCCGTCGTGCACCACGCGACCCGTGCCACTGCGCAGATGTGGATCGAGCAACCGCTCGACCGCGCCGAAGGCAAGAAGGGCTCATGGCTGAACCGTGCCTTCGACACCCACCCACCCCTCGAGGACCGCATCAAAGCCCTCAAGGAGATGTGACGCGCCCGTCCAGTCGCGCGTCGGCGTCAGGCCACGTCGAGGAAGCGGGCGCGGATCTCGGGATCGACTGGGGGGCCGTGGCCAGTGAACACGCGGCCATCGGGTCTTCGGAAGACGAGGCCGTCGGGTTTCGCCGGATCGCCTGCGATCCGCCATCGAC
>JAMXLJ010000008.1 GCA_024281095.1 Acidimicrobiia bacterium
CCCGCGAGCCCGTACGCGAACAGGATCGCGAAGAAGAACACCACCGCCCAGGCGCTGTGGTCGAAGTCGCTGACGCTGTGACTCACGATCGCCCGGGCGACGGTGACGGGCACGATGACGACGAGACCGGCCAGCGCGCCGCGCACGACGGCTGTGGTGTCGACGAGCGGTCCGTCGCTCACGCCGCCCACGTCGTTCACGTAGTTCGCATCATTCACACGGTTCACACCGGATCTCCGACCAACTGCTCCTCGCCGAGAGCGAGCTCGTGCACGGGTGTGCGCAAGCCGTCCCGCAACAGCTGGGCGAATGCCGCTCTCCGCTGCACGAAGATGACCGCCGCGACAGCCAGGTACACGCTACCGACGCCGAGGCGCTCGAGCTCGCGCAGCTGGTGGGGGAGCACCGCGCCGAGCACGAACTGCGAGAGGAACAGGCCGAGAAGCCACGACGCCTCACGCACGCTGATCGAGCGGTTCGCGAGGATCGCCACCGCGAACGCGGACTGGGCGGCGGTGAGGAACAGCTCCTCGCGTTGCAGCGTGTCGAGCGGCAAGCCGTGGAGGCCCGAGGCCGACACCGCGAACACGATCGGAAGAGAACCGACGAGCAACGTCCACTGGTTGACCTTCGACGACACGAGGGCGCCGAGCGCGCTGTTCGTCTTGAGCCGCCACGCGAACACCGCCGCGACGACGAGCTCGGGGGACTCCGACGCGAGCGGCGCCAGCCACTGCACGAGCACGAACGTACTGATGCCGAAGCGCTCACCCGTGTGCACGAGTGAGTCGGCGAACGGCTCCGCGCACGCGAAGATCACACCGGCCGCAACGACGAGCATGACGCCCACGGCGACCCGGCGCCGGTGGGTGGGCAGCTCGCCGATGACGGCGGCCGGGCCCGCCAGCTCCGGCTCCTCCGACGGTGCGCGGGTGATGCGGGTCAGATAGAGCACGAACAGCCCGACGAGCACGACCGCGTCGACGAGGCTCAGCGTGCGCTTGAGCGGCAGCGTGAGCGAGTACGCCGTTGCGACGAGGAGGAACGCGATCTCGATCGCGTGCGGACGATCGAGCGCCACCTCGGTGTCGAGCGGACCCTCGTAGCCTCCCTCCCGGGCGCTGCGCTTGAGCTTCCACGCCGCGAGGAACACGACGAGCGACCAGCCGACGCCGATCAGCAGACGGTTGCCGCCGGTCATGTTGGCGAGCGCGAGCGGTGCGAACTTCTTCGGGTCGTCACCGGCCTTCCATGTGAAGACGAAGTCCACGACGTATTCCGGCAACACCGCGATCAACGCGAGCAACGCGAGCGCAAGGCCTTTCGAGACGTCGAGCTCGAGCGCCTCGGCGCCCCACGCGAGCAGGAACGCGGCGCCGACGACGGCGAGGCCGAACAGCACGGCGGCCAACGCGGGCTCGGGCTGCGCCCCGCTGACTCGCAGCACGACACCGGGAATCGTCACCAGTGCCGCGACGACCAATGGCAGTGATCGACGCACTCCGTGGTCGTTCAGTTCGAGATGCCTCGCTACGCGCTCGCCATGCACGACAAACCATGTTACGAGCCGTGACAGACGATCCTGTCGCGGGTCTGAACACGTCGACCTGCAGTTCTTTCCCTTCAGGAGTCGGGAATAACGACCGAGGTTAGGGGTCGAGGGACTGGACGGCCGAGGGGGTTGTTCTCGGTGTTGATGATTGAACGCTCGACGACGGCATGGCAGCAGGCCGCAAGCTGTCGCGGCATCGACCCCGCCATCTTTCATCCGGAGACGGACGAGGACGCCGACGAGGCGAAGGCGATCTGCGCGATGTGCCCGGTACGCGAAGCGTGCCTCGAGTACGCGCTCGTCGTGCGCGAGAAGCTCGGGGTGTGGGGTGGCCTCACCGAACGCGAGCGTCGGCGGGTGCTTCGCCGGCGCCGTCGAACGGCATGAGCATCTCGGGACGCGGTCGGAACGAACCGCCGGCGCGCGCTGCGTGATCCCGGCTCCCGGCGGTCAGCCCGGTAATCTGGCTCGCTGTGGATTTCGACCTCTCCCCGGAGCTCGCCGAGCTCCAGGCCACCGTGCGCAAGCTCGCGCAGGAGAAGGTCGCTCCTCGCGCGCGTGAGATCGACGAGACCGAGGAGTACCCGCAGGATCTCTTCGACCTCTTTGCCGGCGCCGGTTTGACCGGCCTCTGCATCCCGGAGGAGTACGGCGGTTCGGGCGCGGGGATCATGGGCCTCACGATCGCGATCGAAGAGGTCGCCAAGTACTCCAACGCGGCCGCGCTCATGTTGCTGCTGACGCGCTTGCCGACCGGGCCGGTGATGATCGCCGGTTCACCGGAGCAGAACCGCCGCTACGTGCAGCCCGTCGCGACGGGCGAGGCCCGGGCCGCGTTCGGCCTGTCGGAGCCTCAGGCGGGCAGCGACGTCATGGGCATTCGCACGAAAGCCCGCCGCGACGGCGACGACTGGGTGCTCTCGGGCACGAAGTGCTGGATGTCGGGTGTGCGCCAGGCCGACTGGTACACCGTCTTCGCCAAGACCGGCCCGGCCGACTCGCGCGCGCATGACTCGGTGAGCGCGTTCATCGTCGAACGCTCGTGGCCCGGGGTATCTGTGGGCCGAGTCGACCGAAAGATGGGCGTGCGCGGCGTCGACACCGGCGAGCTCGTTCTCGACGACGTGCGCGTACCGGCCGAGAACGTGATCGGCGAGATCGGGGGCTTCCGTCTCGCGATGCTCGGTCTCAACTCGATGCGTCCGATCGTCGCCGCACGCGGCATCGGCCTCGCCGAGGGCGCGTTGATGTACGCGGTCGAGTACGTCAAGCAACGTCGGGCGTTCGAGCGGACGATCGCGGATTTCCAGGGGATCCAGTGGAAGATCGCCGAGCTTGCCACTGAGATCGACGCGGCGCGACTGCTCACATACCGTGCCGCGCGCATGGCGGATGCCGGCCTGTTCACCAAGGAGCACGTGCCGTTCCTGTCGATGGCGAAGTACTACGCCACCGAAGTGGCCGTGAAGGTCTCGGGTGAAGCGCTCCAGATGCTCGGTGCCGCCGGATACATGAAGGACCACCCGCTCGAGCTGTACTACCGCGACGCGAAGCAGCTGACGATTGTCGAGGGCACGAGTCAGGTGCAGCTGGGGCTCATCGCACGAGGTGTGCTCGACCACGACCTGTGGTGGGACTAGTGGCCATTGGCGTGGCGTGGCCGGACGTGCTCGCACCGCTGCTACGTCGCGAGGACCTTGCGCCGGAGCTCGTGGAGCAGGCGATGACAGCGATCCTTTCCGGCGACGCGAGCGACGCGCAGATCGCCGCGTTCGCGGTGGGCTTGCGATCCAAGGGCGAGACACCCGCCGAGCTCGCGGCACTGGTGCGCACGATGCAGCGGTTCGCGACACACGTGCCTGTCGCCGCCGACACGGCTTCGCCGTTGGTCGACACCTGCGGCACCGGCGGAGACCGGTCGCGGAGCATCAATGTCTCGACGCTCGCCGCACTCGTGGTCGCCGGCGCGGGCGTGCGCGTCGCCAAGCACGGCAACCGCGCCGCGTCGTCAGCGTGCGGATCGGCCGATCTGCTCGAGGCACTCGGTGTCGTGATCGAGCTCGGCCCCGATGGCGTGGCGCGCTGCATCGACGAAGCCGGTATCGGCTTCTGTTTCGCGCCGCGGTTTCATCCCGCGATGCGATTCGCGATTCCGGCGCGCCGTGAGCTCGGCGTGCCGACGACGTTCAACTTCCTCGGGCCGCTCGCGAACCCGGCCGGCGTACGCCGCCAGGTGGTCGGGGTGTCCGACCCGGCGATGGCGGAGCGCATGATCGCGACGCTGGGCGAGCTCGGAACCGAACGAGCGATGGTGTTGCACGGGCGCGACGGTCTCGACGAGCTCACCACGACGACGGTGTCCGACGTCCTCGAGCTCGTCGACGGTGACGTGCGGCGCAGCGTGATCGATCCGCAGGCACTCGGCATTGCGCGGGCGGACGCGTGGCAGCTCGTCGGGGGCGATCCCGCGCACAACGCGGCGATCACCCATCGGGTGCTCGACGGCGAGCAGGGCCCGGCGCGTGACGTCGTCGTGCTCAACGCGGCGGCCGCGCTGTACACCGCCGGCGTCGCGCCCGACTTGGCAGAAGGCGTCGACCGTGCGGGCGAGGCCATTGCTTCGGGTCGCGCCGCCGCGGTCCTCGAGCGGTTCGTGAAAGTGAGTCGAGCGGCGGCTGAATCGGAGCGTGAGTGATGGCGCAAGGCCTCCGCTGCCCCAACTGTGGACACAAGCATCCGCTGAGCGAGCTGGCCGGCACGCCGACGTTCCGGTGCGCCGGTTGCGGCCAGGTGCTGAAGACGCCGAGCGCGTATCGCGATCACGCCGCCGAGGACGGCGCGCCGCATCGGACGACGGCAGCGTCGGCGCCCTCGGCGTATCGCCGGCCGGCGTCGCGGGTCCCACCGGGCTCGCGTCGCGATCTCGACGACGGGGGCGAGGCCACCGAGGCGCTCCCCACCGTGGGCCAACGGCAGCCGCAACCGGTACCGGCGCGACCTCGTCCGGCGCCGACTTCGGCTCCGGCGCGCAACGGCACCGGCCCGGATGCAGCGCTGCCACTCGCGTGGCCGTGGCGGCTGCTGGTGTGGGTGATCGCCGTGCCGCTTGGTCTCGCGCTCGCGTTCTACGCGGCGCGATGGACCGGTCTCATCACGGGCAACAACCTCTTCGACGTCATCAGCGGCACAGGAATCGGGCGGTATCTGCGGCTGTTCGCGGTGGCGCCCGTTGCCGCGCTGGTGATCGCCACCATCGCGCATTTCTCGCTCGAGCGCCTGCCTGACGTGCTCGAGCGGCGGCGGGCCGCGAGACGCACGCCCCGCGACGACGACTACGGCCCCCCGCGACGCGGTGGCAACCCGCCTCAGCGCGCCGGTCGCGCGGCCGGCCGTCGCCCGACTTCGTAGCGCGGAAGGCGTGGGAGCGGCGACGTCCACGCGCCCGACGCGGTGAGCAGCCGTGTCGACCGACTCGCCGCTTCGCGTCCGAGCCAGCGCGCCGCGAGGAGAAGCTCGTCGATCTCCCCACGCCGCGGCGGCAGGTCGAGGCGCGGTGGCTCGTCGGCCATCGGGTCGTCGACGAGGCTGGCTTGGCCCGGCAGCTGCAAGCGCCCATGCCGCAACTCGAACGTGATCGCATCGCCATTTACCGAGCGCGCCGTGACCACGAGCCGTTCGACGGCGCGAAGCCGTTCCGCGGCGCGCTGGCGTGTCAGCGCGGCCGACAGCGTGCGGACGCGGTCGCGTGCCATGGCTGCCTCCTCGAACCGCTCGTCGGCGGCGAGGCGCTGCATCCGGCGCTCGAGCGGATCGAGCAGGACGCGCGGGTCGGCGGCGAGCCCGCCGCGCACCCGGTCGACCACCGCGGCATAGTCGGATTCGGCGGTATGGCCGGAGCACGGGCAGCACGCGACACCGAGCTGCGCGGGGACGCACGGCTCGCCTTCGAGCGGCGCGTTGCAACCGATGCGCCGGCTGCACCGCCGCAGCGGCGCCGCACTCTCGATGGCTTCCCTCACCGCGTGTGCCGCGGCGCTCGACCGGAACGGGCCGAGGTAGCACGAGCCGTCGGCCCGTGCTTCGCGCGTGACGACGAGGCGCGGAAACCGTTCGTTCGACGCGAGCTTCACATACGCGTAGCGGCGCCACGCCTTGGCTTCGCGGTTGAACCGTGGCTCGTAGCGCTGGATCAGCCTCAGCTCTCGGACCGCCGCCTCGAATGGATGAGAGCACTCGATGTGGTCGATCGTCGCGAGCTCGCGCAGCAGCTGCGGCACTTTCCGTCGGTCGTCGCTCCCGAAGTACGAGCGCACCCGCGCCCGCAGGTTCGTAGCCTTGCCCACGTACAACAACCGCCCGGCGCGATCGCGGAACATGTACACACCGGGCCGGCGCGGGAGCGAAGTCGTCAAGCGCAACTTGTCGGACGAAGGGTGCGCGCGCATGCGGGGCAGCTCGACGAGGTCGTCGAGCCCGAGCACCCCCAGACAGCCGGCCCGCTCGAGCAGGCCGTGCAGCACCTCCGCGGTCGCGCGCGCGTCCTCGAGCGCGCGATGCACCGGAGCGACCGAGGTACGGAAGTGCGACGCGAGCGTCGCCAGCCGGAGGTTCGGCACTTCGTCGCGCACCAGGCGGCGCGCGAGCGCGACGGTGTCGACCCGTACATGGCCGAGGCGCGGGTAGCCGTCGCGGTCGCACGCCGCGTCGAGGAAGCCGAGGTCGAATCGCACGTTGTGGCCGACGACCACGGTGGCGGGTGACGCGGGGCCGACGAACTCGAGGAACGCGGGGAGCACGGCGGACAACGGCGGGGCCGGCGCGACGAGCGCGTCGGTGAGACCCGTGAGCACGGTGATGAACGGCGGCACCGGCATGCCCGGGTTGACGATCGTGTGGAACGTGCCGAGACACTCACCGGTGCGGTACTTGACCGCGCCGATCTCAGTGACGGCGCAGTCATGCGGTGAAGCGCCCGTGGTCTCGAGGTCGAGCACGACGAAGGTCACGTCGTGCAGCGGGATGCCGAGCTCGTCGAAGCTGCGTTGCCGCCGCAGCGCCGTCATGGCCCGGTACTGTATCGAACATGTGTTCGATCGGTGTGGGACCCTCCGGCGGCCGGTACCCTCGCACCGATGGCCACCCGCTACCGGTGCAGCGCCTGCGGCAATCTGACCCGCTTCGACGTGGTCGCCACCCGGCGAACCCGCGAGTACCACCACTTCAGCGTGGGCGGCGAGCTCAACGTCGAGGACAGCGAGCTCCTCGAGGAGGTCGTCGAGCAGGTGTCGTGCCGTTGGTGCGGGGCGACGAACGAATCGATCGAGCAGATCGAGGCCGACGCGACGTCGGCGGCCGACGGTCGTACGTGACCCGGCCCGCCTCGCCTGGGTCAGACGCCGAGCAGCTGCACGACGACGCGCCGGGACCGCGGCCGGTCGTCGAAGTCGATGCAGACGATCTTCTGCCAGGTGCCGATCTGCAGTTCTCCCCGGCTGAACGGCACGCTCACCGAGGGGCCGATGAGCGCGGCCCGGGCGTGACTGTGACCGTTGGTGTCGGCGTTGCGCTCGTTGTGCTCCCAGCGGCCGTGTTGGGGAGCGATGCCTTCGAGGACCTCGTTCAGGTCCGCGGTGCAGCCAGGTTCGTGCTCGATCATCGTCATACCGCACGTGGAGTGGGCGACGAACACCGTGCAGAGGCCGTCGCTCAGGCCGGCATTGTCGATGGCCTTCTGGGCGTACGACGTGACGTCGATGACGTCGCCGTCGCCGCGCGTGTCGATCGTGACCTCTTCCGAGCGAGCGTGCATCGAATGCCTCCCGGGCCGGCCACGCTGCCGGCGACAGACGCAGTCTACGGTCTCGCCCCGAGGCCATGACGAAGGGCGGATCGCCCGGCCGGCCGACCGAGGGGCCGGCCCTCGGCCCGGCCCACGGAGGAGACGTGTGACCGACAACGGCATCCCGGCGCTGCCCGAGGCGCTGCTCACACCACTGCTCGAAACGGTTGCGGACCACTTGCGCGAGCTCGCGCCGACCGATGTGCCGTTGGCGTTGCGTCCACTCGTCGGCTTCGACCGCCGGGGATTGTCACGCGGCGCGGCGCGCCAGCAGTTGCTGCGCGCGCTGGAGACAGAGGACGGCTTCCGCGCCGACATGTGCGAGCGATTCCTGCAACGGCCCGAGGTCGCCGACGTGCTCGCGAAATGGTCGCCCCACGAGGCCGTCGCGCAGGTGGAGGCGGCCGCCGATCGCGCCGACCTGCCCTTGCTGACGTCGGCGTTGTACGCGGCCCGTCCCGCGGGAGGATTGTTCGGGCTCGGGCTGATCGTGGCGACATACGAACGCCGCCGCCGCGAGCAAGCCGTCGACGACGACATCAAGGCGCTGCGCACACAAGTGGCAAGCCTCGACGAAGCCCGCCGGCGCGCCGAGACTGCCCGCGACGACACCGCGTCGTCGGTCGAGCGGCTCGAACGTGAACTGCGCGACGAGCGCCGCTCGCGTCGCGCGCGTGAGGACGAGGCACGCCGGCACGCCGACGTCGCGGCCCGGCGGGCAGAGTCGCTCGAGAAGGAGCTCGCGGCAGCACGCGAAGAGATGGATGCCGGGACGGCGCGGTTGCAGCGTGAACGGGCGAGGGCGCGGGGGAGCGAAGGCGAGGTGGCCGAGGCGCGGCGCGAGATCACCCGCCTCCAGCGCGAGCTCGAGGACGCGCGCTCGCGTGAAGAGGATCAGGCGGTCACGTTGCGCGCAGCCGAGGTCGAGGCACTCGCGAACGCGGCCGAGGTCGCGCGCAAGCTCGCGGCCGGCCTCGGCGAGCTCGCGAAGCGCTCGGGTGCGGCACAGCGGCCGGCGGGCGCGGGCGAAGCTGCCGGTGAGGCGACGGAGCCGGCCGACGAAGAGCGAGCCCGAGTGTCCGCGCCGCCGCCCCGGCCCCGGCTGCGCGTCCCCGGCGGGCTTGTCGCCGACTCGCCCGAAGGCGTGGAGGCACTGTTGCGCACGCCCGGGCTCGTGCTCGTGGTGGACGGCTACAACCTGTCGATGCACGCATGGCCCGACACCGCGCCGAATCTGCAGCGCGAGCGGCTCCTCGCGGCCCTCACGCAGCTGCAGTTGCGGGTGCGCCGGGGCGTGGTCTGCGTGTTCGACGGTGCCGACGTCGGGCCGGTCCCGGCACCGCGCCGGGGTGGAGTGCGCGTCATCTTCTCGGCTCCCGGCGAGGACGCGGATCCGGTCGTCGTGCGCCAGGCGGCGGCCTACGCCAAGCGCACCCCGGTGCTCGTCGCGTCTTCCGACCGCTGGGTCCGCGACCACGCGGAGGCCGAGGGGGCCGTCGCGGTCGGTGCCCCGGCGCTGCTGGCCGTGTTGCGGGGTTGAGCGAGCGGCGTCACTGTCACACCCCCATGCGATCGTTCGGGACGGCGGCTCGGCACGGGCAGCCGGAGGGGCAGACCGACGATCAGACCCGGCAAGAGACCGGGAGTCAGGGAGGCGTGATGCTCGTCAACTGCGAGGACTGCGTGATGCAGGACACCGAAGCCTGCGACGACTGCGTGGTGTCGTTCGTCGTCGGCCGCAGCCCCGGCGAGGCGGTCGTCATCGATGCGAGCGAGGAACGCGCCGTACGGATGCTCGCGGACGCCGGCCTCGTGCCGACGTTGCGGCACCGAAGGCGCGCGGGGTGACGCCGGCCTAGTCGCGGACCTCGGAGCGCAACGCGGCAACCGTGGCGCGGTCCTTCGGACGGTGTGCGAACGGGTCGTAGCGGAAGATGCGCATCGCGTTGCTGTGCGTCATCTTGTCGATCTCGTCGTCGGGGACGCCCTCGAGCTGCTTGGTGAGGCTCTCGGGTGAGTGGGGCCAGCTCGAGTCGGAGTGCGGGTAGTCACACTCCCACGTGATGTTGTCGATACCGATCGCGTGCCGGTTGTCGACACCGCTGCGGTCGCTGATGTAGCAGAACGTGAAGTGCTCACGCGCCACCTGGCTCGGCAGCTTGTCGCCGAAGTCCTGGCTCGTCCAGAACCGGTGCTGCTGGTACACGTAGTCGATCCGCTCGAGCCAGTAGGGCAGCCATCCCGTGCCGCCTTCGGACAGCGCGAACTGCAGGTTGGGGAACTTGCGCAGCACCTGCGACCACAGCAGGTCGGTCGCGGCCTCCATCGTGTTGAGCGGCGTCAGGGTGATCATGATGTCGATCGGGGCGCCCGGCGCGATCTCGAGCATGGTGGAGCTCGAGCCGATGTGGAGGCAGATCACCATGCCCTCGTCTTCACAGGCGGCGAAGAACGGGTCCCAGTGGTCGCCGAAGATGTGGGGCCATCCGAGCTTGTACGGATTCTCCGAGAACGTGACCGCGTGACACCCCTTCTTCGACACGCGACGTACCTCGTCGGCCATCAGCTGCGGGTCCCAGATCGGCGGGATCGACAATGGGATGAAGCGGCCGGGATACGTGCCGCACCACTCGTCGATGTGCCAGTCGTTGTAGGCCCGCAACAGGTTGAGGCCCATCTCCTTGTCGGTCGAGCGGCTGAACAGCTGCCCGCAGAACTGCACGAAGCTCGGGAAGCACATCGAGCCGAGCACACCGTTGCGGTTCATGTCGTTGACGCGCTCGTGGATGTCGTAGCAGCCGGCGCGCATCATCCCGTAGTTGGTGGGCTCGATGTTGTACTCCTCGGGCGGACGGCCCGCGACCGCGTTCAGGCCGATGTTCGGGATGACGTTGCCCTCGTAGACCCACACGTCGATGTCGCGCTCGTCGTCGTGCACGTTCTTCGGCGCGTACTCGAGCCACTTCGCGGGAAGGTGGTTCTCGAAGAGGTCGGGCGGCTCGACCACGTGGTCGTCGACACTGACGAGGATGAGATCTTCGGCCCGCATGCGGCACCCCCACTCGGCCGGCCACCGAATCGTCTCGGAAGCACTGATTGTGACGCCGGTGTCAGGATACTGCGGGGGTCGGAACAGGGTCGAGGTATCGGGCGTCCTCAAGCGGCGCCCCCACCGGCCGATGAGAAGGGAAGCGGCCGCGGCGCCGGGGGCCGGACGTACCCGTCAGCTCTTCCCCCCAGAGTGGTTCCCCGGCGACGGCCGTCCCCGCCGGCACCTGCCTCGCGAAACCTGAGGATGTGGTGGCCGCAACGGTAGGTTCACGTCTCGACGCGCGTGACCTACGAGGGGGACAGGTGGACGCCGACCAGTTGAACCTGGGACTGCTGTTGCTGCGGGTCGTCGTGGGCGTGGTGATGTTCGCCCACGGCTACAACCACGTCTTCCGCGGCGGCAAGATCGCGGGCACGGGGCGTTGGTTCGCGAGCCTGGGCATGAAGCCGGGCTGGCTGCACGCATGGCTGGCGAGCAGCGTCGAGCTCGGTGCCGGCGTGATGTTGATCCTCGGCTTCCTCACCCCGCTCGCGGCCGCGGGCGTGGTGGGCGTGATGCTGGTCGCGTGGATCATCAACCACCTGCGCAACGGCTTCTTCATCTTCCGGCCCGGCGAGGGGTTCGAGTACGTGATGACGCTGTGCATCTGCGGCCTCGCCATCGGCGCGTTGGGGCCGGGGAAGTGGTCGCTCGATCACGCGCTCGACATCGAGTTCACCGGCTGGTGGGGCTTCGCGATCACCGCGATCGGAGGAATCGGCGGCGCGGTCGCGTTGCTCGCAGTGTTCTGGCGGCCGCCCCGGAAGGAGCCGGCCGCGACGTGACGTGATGGCCCCCGGTGTCGCTAGCCCCGTGGCGTCATGTCGAGGTCGGGCGGCGGCATCTCGGGGATCTTCCACCGCAGAAACGCCTTGTCGTAGAGCTCGTGGTACGCGTTGGCCTGATCGACCATCTCGTGGAACGCGCTCTCGAAGCCGTCCCAGTCTTCGTTCTCGATCGCCTGCTTGACCTTCTCGACCTGCTCCTCGATGAACTTGTACATGTTGTCGGTGTACTTCGGTCGCAGCAGGACGCCCATCTCCATCAAGTTCACCGCTTCCTTCAACTGGAAGCGCGCGAGCGGCTTGTTGTGGGCCTTGCCGGCGTAATAGCACTTCCAGATCCGCTGGCCGACTTCGGGCATGACCCGCGCCATCCCGGGCTGGACGGCACCGAGCTCTTCGAGCGTGAGCCTGCTCTTGCCGGTGTCGATGATGTGGTCGTGCTCGGGGATGTCGGCCATCGACCTCTCCTCGTCGGTACACGCTCGCCGGTACACGCTCGTGCTGCGGATGCTGCTGCTGATGCGCCGTCGTGCGGCGACGCTATCCGCCCATGGGCCCGACAACGTTAGCTGACTACCATGTCAGGTATGAATCTGCGCGAAGCCGTGATCGTCGACACCGTGCGCACTGCGATCGGGAAGCGCAAGGGCGCGCTGGCAGGCTGGCACCCGACCGACCTTCTCGGGTTCACATTGCGATCCTTGCTCCAGCGCCACGACATCGACCCGGCCATCGTCGACGACGTCGTGGGCGGCTGCGTCACGCAGTCAGGCGAGCAGGGCACCAACGTCACCCGCAACGCCTGGGTCGCGGCCGGCTTGCCGTGGCACGTGCCCGCCACGACGGTCGACCGGCAGTGCGGGTCGAGTCAACAGGCGATGCACTTCGTCGCCCAGGGCGTCATGGCCGGCGCGTACGACCTCGCGATCGCGTGCGGTGTCGAGTCGATGACGCGTGCGCCGATGGCGTCCAACTCCAAGGGAGGCATCGGCCCGTTCAGCCCGGCCTTTCTCGCCGCCTGCGACAACCGCCTGCTGACACAGTTCGAGGTGTCGCAGATCCTCGCGGAGAAGTGGGGGATCACCCGCGACGACATGGACGCGTTCGCGCTGCAGAGTCACAAGCGTGCCGCGGCATCGACCGACAGCGGCCATTTCGCCAAGGAGATCCTGCCCGTGCCGGTCAAGGACGATCAGGGCGAGCTCACGGGTGACGTGCTGTCGGCCGACGAGGGGATCCGACGCGAAACCACGATGGAGAAGCTCGCGGGCCTGCCGAGCGCGGCGAACTGGGATCCGAAGATCGCGCCCGACATCACCGCGGGCAACGCGTCGCAGATGAGCGATGGCGCGTCGGCGATGTTGATCGCCGACGCGGCGACCGCGGAGCGTCTGGGCCTCCCCGTACGGGCGCGCTTCGTGCACTTCGCGGTGCTCGCCGACGATCCAGTGCTGGTGTTGTCGGCGCCGAATCCCGTGACCCGCAAGCTCCTCGACCGTTCGGGTATGAAGGTCGACGATTTCGACGCGATCGAGTGCAACGAGGCGTTCGCCGCGATCGCGCTGATGTGGGCACGCGAGTTCGCCCCCGACCCCGCGAAGTACAACGCGCGCGGCGGTGCCATCGCGATCGGCCACCCGCTCGGCGCGAGCGGCGTGCGCATCATGACGACGCTGCTGAACCAGCTGGAGTCGACGGGCGGCCGCTACGGGTTCCAGACGATGTGCGAAGGCGGCGGCCAGGCCAACGCCACGGTGATCGAACGCCTCTGACCCCCGACGGCGGCGGTGGCAGCCGCGGTGGCGGGGCGGGGTCAGATCCCGGCGAGGTCGGCCATCGCCGCGAGCTGCTCGAGGTAGTGCACCACCGAGTGGTGCACGAAACGGCAGTTGAGCATGGTGGCGCCGATCGCGGTGAAGCGCTCCAGACGCTCGCGCACGACGTCGGGCTGCTCGAGCGGGTCGAGCGGCCGCTCGTTCTGCACCACGATGTCGAACGGATCCTCGTGCTCCTGCCAGGCCACGGTGTCGCGCGCCCGCTTCAGCATGGCGTCGAGGTCGTCGGTGCGCAGGCCGAACGGCGCCCACCCGTCGCCGAGCTCCACCGCGCGTCGCAACGACCGGTAACTCCGGCCGCCGACCCACATCGGCATGTGCGGCTGCGCGGCCGCCGGGTCGACGACGAAGCCGTCGTAGTCGTAGTGCGAGCCGTGATACTCGGGCTGGCGGTCCGCCAGCGACGCCCGCAGGGCGCGCATCGCGTCGTCGGCGATGTCGCCCCGGCCGTCGAAGGGCGCACCCAACAACTCGAACTCCTCTTGGAGCGAACCGACGCCGACGCCGAGGATCAGCCGCCCGCCGCAGACGCGGTCGAGCGTGCCGTACCGCTTCGCGATCGCGAGCGGATGGTGGTAGCCGAGCACGAGCACGTGGGTCGCGAGCCGGATCGAGCTCGTCTTCGCGGCGAGATACCCGAACGTCGCGAGCGGATCCCAGTAGCGCGCGCCGCGCACCTCCGCGACGTCGACCGGAATGGCGACGTGCTCGCTGCACGTCACGTGGTGATAGCCGAGTCGCTCGGATTCCACGACGACGCGTTCCACTTCCGCGATCCCGGCCGTCTCCTCCCAGCGCGCGTGGGCGCGCGGCAGCATCGTGAGGACCGGCGTGACGATACCGAGGCGCATCCGGGACGTGCGGCTACTTGCGGGTCATCAGCGCGCGGTCGGCGATGATGTTCTTCTGCACCTCGGTAGCGCCGGCCCCGATCGACGTGTACCGCTGGAAGCTGTAGAGGCGGGTCCAGCTGCCTCCGTCGACCGCGTCGGGGCCGCCACGCGCGAAGAGACCGTTGGGGCCGAGCATGTCGACCGCGAGCTCGGCCAGATACTGCGCGAGATGACTCCACTGCAGCTTCGCCAGCGGCACCTCGGGCCAGTTCTTCTGCCCCTTGATGATCTTCGTGAGCGCGCGGTAGTTGAGCAGCTTCGTGAGCTCGATCTGCGTCCACGCACGGGCAATGCGGTCGCGGATCTCGGGATCCTCGAGCGCGTCCGGGTTCACCGCACGCGCCGCCGAGATCATCGACCGCAGATCGGCCGCCATCGTGATCGCGAGGCCCGCGGTGCCGACGCGCTCGCGGCCGAGGGTGCCCATCGCGACCTGCCACCCCTGGTCCTCCTCGCCGAGACGGTGCGCGGCAGGGATGCGCGCGTCGGTGAAGAAGACCTCGTTGAACATCTCGTCGCCGACGATGTCGCGGATCGGCCGGCACTCGATGCCCGGCGTCTCCATGTCGATGATGAACGCGGTGATGCCCTCGTGCTTGCGCTTCTCCTCGATCGCGTGGGGATCGGTGCGCAACAGGAACAGGCCCCACTTCGCGAGATGCGCGGTGGAGATCCAGATCTTCTGTCCGTTCAGGACGTACTCGTCGCCGTCGCGGATCGCGGTCGTGCGCAGGTTCGCGAGGTCGGAGCCGGCCTGCGGCTCGCTGAACCCCTGGCACCAGTGCTCGCTCGCGTCGAGGATGCCGGGCAGCCACTGCTGCTTCTGCTCCTCGGTGCCCCAGGCGATGATCATCGGGCCGATCTGCCAGATGCCGTTCGCGTTGTAGATGCCCGGAGCGCGCACCCGGGCCATCTCCTCGGAGTAGATGACGTTCTGCACCGGCGTGGCCTCGCGGCCACCCCAATCCTTGGGCCAGTTGATCGCGGCCCACCGACCCTCGTTGAGCCGGCGCTGCCAGTCGCGGCGGCGCTCCTGGGTGCGCTGGATGCCC
>JAMXLJ010000009.1 GCA_024281095.1 Acidimicrobiia bacterium
ATGGTCCTCGAAGGGCCGGTTCGCGCCGCGGGCACGCATGCGGCCGGCCCGCGGGCGGCCGGCCCGGGGGTGGGCGGCATGGTCATCGAGATTCTGTACGAGCGCGACGTCCCCGCGATGGTCGACCTGGTCGAGCGCACGCAACCCGGGCCGTTCCTTCCCCGCACCATCGAGCTCGGCACCTACCTCGGCATCAAGGTCGACGGCGGGCTCGTCGCGATGGCGGGCGAACGGATGCACCTCGAGGGCTACACCGAGTTGAGTGCGGTGTGCACCGACGCCGCGTACCGCGGCCGCGGCTTCGCGCAGGCGCTCGTCGCGGCGGTCGTCGACGGCGTACGACAGCGGGGCGAGACCCCGTTCCTCCACGCCGCGGCCACGAACGAACGGGCGATCGCGCTCTACGACGCGATGGGATTCACGATCCGCGAGCACATCCAAGTGATCGGCGCACGCGCGCCGCGCTGATACCCGCTGACGCGCGCACGACTTGGGACGATCGCGCCGCGGTATCGGGCGGCAAGCGTCCGAGCCGAGCGGCGCTAGGTCAACGCGACATCGAGTTGAGACGCTTCGCGACTTCGCCGAGGCGTTCGTAGCTGTCGTCATGACGACGCGCGGCCGCGCCGGCGTGGTACAGCACCACGTTCACGTCGAAGTCGCGCAGCCCCTCGAAACGTTGCGCGATGCGGTCGGGTAGCTCGTCCCAGGTGCCCGCGACGACAAAGTGCTCGAGCAGCTCGTCGCCGACGACCTTCGCCATCGCGGCCGGACCGTCGGCTTTCTGCGCGGCTCGGATCCGCTCGGTCGTGCCCGGGAACCCGAGCTGTTCGAAGATGAACGCGTAGTTCGGTGTCGACCCGTAGAACGCCACCATCGTCCGCGACGCCTCGCGCCAGGCGTCCTGCTCCGCTTGCGTGTCGCCCGGTGCGGTGAAGAGCGGCACGAACAAGGTGAACGATCCCGGGTCGCGCTGCTGCGCGGCAAGGCCGTCGTGCAAGCTGGGCAACAGTGTCTGTTCGTAGTACGTCGTCGTGTTGAGCGGGTGCACGTGCACACCGTCGGCGTACGTGCCGGCCATCCGGAGCATCCACGGGTTGACGGCGGCGACGTCGACCGGAGGGTCCGATACGGCAATCGGACCGGGCGACCACATCGGCGGGAGCAACGAGAAGTCGTAGTACTCGCCCGCGTAGCGCAGCGGGTCCTCCCCGCGGAACGCCCGGAAGATGGCCCGCAGTGCGCGCACGTAATCACGCATCCGTGGGCCCGGCGGCGCGAAATCCGACGAGTACCGCCGCTCGACGTGGGCCCGCACCTGTGGTCCGAGGCCGAGGCGAAAGCGCCCGTTCGTCGCCTCGGCGAGCTCCCAGGCCACCGACGCGGTCACCATCGGACTGCGCGGGAACGCGACCGCGACGCCAGTGGCGATGTCGAGGTCGACTCCGGCGAGTGCGGCCGCGGCACACGACAGGTACGCCGTACGACCGGCCTCGGTCACCACGAGTCCCGCGTATCCGGCGCCCGCGGCACGACGGGCGAGACCCTGGAACTCCTGCAGCGGCATCGCACCGCTCATCATGTGTGCTTTCACGACGGCATCCTCTCGAGACGGCGGGCGAGCAGCTCAGGGACGTCGAGATCGGCGAGTGCCTGCGTGGTTCGCTGCATCGCACCTCGCGCGAGCCGCTCCGGCTGCCAGCGTGCGCCCATCGCCGCGGTCGACACGGCCGACACCCACGAATAGACGGAGAACAGACGGTATTGCTCCTCCACGACACTCGCATCGATCGTGACGCCATGTGCGTGCAGTTGCTCCCGATAGAGCGAGAGCAAGTCGGCTTCGACGGCGCGCCGCACCTCGGTCGGGATCGAGTTACAGCAGAAGTAGGCGACGTCGCGCATCCCCGGTGAGCGGCTGAACATCGCCCAGTCGAAGAACCCGGCGCGCGCACCGTCGACGAACATGTTGCCCATGTGCGGGTCGCCGTGGATCAGCGTGCGCTGACCTTGGTCCCAGAGGTCGAGCACTGCTCCCGTGTGGTCCACGTACGCAACGCCGACCGCCCGGAACACCGCGGGCATCTCGGACCCGAAGAGCTCGAGCGCACGGCTGACGAACGCGCCCGCCACCTGACTTTGCTGTGGCCGGGTACCGCCGCCGGCGCCGAAGCCGGCCCGTTCGGGAACCCATGACAAGTCGGACGCAAAGCGGTCGCTCTCCCAGTAGGTCGCGTGCAGTCGGGCCAGCTCTTCGACAGTGGACCGGGCGACCTCGGCGACATCGTCGTCGTGCGGCCGCGGGAAACGGCAGCCGCTCGAGATCACGTCCTCCAGCACACACACGTAGTTCGCCGCGTCGTCGACGTCGGCGTGCCAGACCCGCGGGATGCGCACGGGCAGCTCGTCGCCCAGCCGCGCGTAGATGCGCGCTTCCGCGGCACCGATACCGACCCGGCGGATGAATGTGCGCTGGCGTTCGTCGAACGGCGCGATCTTCACGAAGAGGCGGTCCGGAACTGCGGCGTCGCCGGAGTCGCGGTAGCGCAAGGCGACTGCGACGCGTCCGGTGGTGCCGGAATGAGCATCGACCACGTCGACACTCTCGACCTCGACGCCGGCCGCGTGGCGCGAGAGGACTTCGGTGAACCAGGTCGCGTTCAGGTCCGACACCTCGACGGGGACACGCGGTTGCTGCTGCGTGTCGCTCCCGTTGTGCATGCCTCGGCACCCTAACTTCCGGGCGCCCGCGGCGACACTCCCTCGCCGGCGCGCGCGGTCGCCTGCTCACGTACGATCCCGACCGTGACGGAGACGATGCCGGCTGCCGTCTACATCGGCGACGGTGAGCTCGCGGTGCGCGACATCCCGGTGCCCGCGCCCGGGCCGGGTGACGTGCTCGTCGAAGTGTCGCACTGCGGTATCTGCGGCACGGATCTGCATCTCGTGCTCGAGGGCTACGCGCGGCCTGGCTCGGTGCTCGGTCACGAGTGGGCCGGCACCGTTGCCGCCCTCGGCGAAGGCGTCGAGGGGTGGAGCGAGGGGTCGCCCGTCGTGCTCGATCCCACACCGGGCTGCGGGCGGTGCCGGGCGTGCCGGGGCGGCCGTCCGTCGGTGTGCCTGGAACGCCCGCCGGTGGACTTCCTCGATTTCCACGGCGCGTTCACGCGATACGTCCTCGTGCCGGCGGCCCGGCTTCTCCACGTGCCCAAGTCGTTGTCGACGCGTGACGCAGCGCTCGTGGAGCCGACGGCGATCGCGCTCCACAGCATCGGGCTCTCGGGCGTGCAGCCCGACGATGCCGTGCTCGTCACCGGTGCCGGGCCGGTGGGTCTGCTCACGACCGCGGTGCTCGCGTCGCGCGGCGTCGGCGACATCACGGTCTCCGAGCCCGCGCGACGACGGCGCGAACGCGCGCTGGCCGTCGGCGCGGCACGCGCCATCAGGCCTGACGAGCTTCCACGCGCGCCGATGGGCCGGCCCGTCGAGCGCCCGTTCTCGGTGGTGTTCGAGTGCTCCGGCCACGCGGCCGCGGCGGAGGCCGCGCTGGATCAACTCGACTTCGCGGGCACGCTCGTGTTCGTCGGCACCGGGCGTGACCTCCCGCGGATCAACCACAACCGGATGATCGTGATGGAGCTCACCGTGATGGGTGCCTACAACTACGACGGGTCCGGGTTCGGGCCCGCGCTGGAGCTTCTCGCGTCGGGTTCGTTGCCGCTCGACCTGCTCATCGAACCGGTGGACGTGACGCTCGACGGTGTCGGCGACGCGATGCGCCGGCTCGCGGCCGGGGAGCTGCCCGGCAAGGTCATGGTTCGACCGGAGGTCTCACGATGAGTGCACCGACGTTCCGTCCTCGTCTCAATCACGTGGCGATGAGCGTCGACCCGTCGCTGCTCGACGAGCGCGGCCGCGCCGATCTGCTCGATTTCTTCGGCGACGTGTTCGGCTGGACCGAGGGCGACAACACGGGCGAGGAGGGCAACCCGCTCATCCTCTACACCGGTGAGTTCGCCCAGTTCGTGTACCTGCTTCCGGCGAAGCCGTACCTCACTGCACCGTCGATGGACCACTTCGGGCTCCAGGTCGCGACGCTCGAAGCGCTGCACGACATCGTCGAGAAAGCCAAGGCCTACCGCGAGCGCGACCCGCGCGTGCAGGTGATCGACGTCCACTCGCGCACGACCGACGCCCCCGCGCGCAGGTACGTGCTCACGAGCGCGTACATCGGCTTCGTGTTGCCGCTGATGGTCGAGCTGCAACACCTCGACGTCGTGGAGCGGTGAGCCGCTCCCTCGCGCGGCGTTACTTGGGGCCGAAGCGGGTGCCGCCGTCGAGACGCACGACCATGCCGTTCAGATAGCGGTTGTCGACGAAGTGCTCCGCCAACTGTGCGAACTCGTCCGGCTGGCCGAGACGCTTCGGGAACGGCACCTGGGCGGCGAACGCGTCGCGCATCGCTTCGGGCGCCATCGCCATCGGCGGCGTGAGGATCGTGCCCGGCGCGATCGCGTTCACGCGGACACCGAGCACTCCGAGGTCACGGCACGCGATCAACGTCATGCCGATCACACCGGCCTTCGCCGAGCCGTACGCCACCTGGCCGATCTGCCCTTCGTAGCCGGCGATGGATGCGGTGTTGACGATGACGCCGCGCTCGCCGTCTTCGTCGGGCTCGTTTCCGGCCATCGCCGCGGCTGCCAGCCGCGTGACGTTGAACGTACCGACGAGGTTCAGCTCGATACAGCGCCGGAACGAGTCGAGGGCGTGCGGCGTACCGTCGCGGTTCACCGTCCGGCCGGCGATCCCGCCGCCCGCGCAGTGGACCGCGATCGCGAAGCGTCCGAGTGACGCGGCCCGCTCCACCGCGGCCTGGACCTCTTCCTCCGACGTGACGTCGACCTTTTCGAAGGCCGCGCGCTCGTCCAGCTCTGCCGCCACCGCCTCGCCGCGTTCGCGGTTGAGGTCGGCGAGCACGACTGCCGCGCCCCGACGATGGAAACGGCGCGCGGTGGCCTCGCCGAGCCCGGATGCGCCGCCCGTGACGAGCGCGGCGGCGCCGGTGAAAGGATCCCGTGTCATGCCCGCTTCATAACAGACGGCGCGTCGTGATCCGGAGCCGCCTCAGCCGGTTGGCCGGTCAGCTGGCGAGACGCGACGCGCGCCGGCGCGGCCGACGCGGTCTGATGACCCGGGCGAGCAGCTCGTCGATGCTGAGCACGCCGCGCCGGATCATGTTCCGTTCGCGTGCCGTGGCCCCGCCCCACACACCGTGGTCCTGGGCCGTCGCGAGCGCGAACTCGAGACACGCACGCCGTACAGGACACCGCGCACAGATCCGGCGCGCCGTTGTCGGCTCACCCTGATCTGGGAAGAAGGTGTTGACCGATCGTTCGCGACACGCGGCGTCCTCGCGCCAACGCACGTCCTCGACCGGCTCAGTCGACCACGCCTCCATTGCCTCGTCTCCCTGCCCGCCCCGGCGAAACCGGACAAATAGTATCCAACCGGATAGAATCTGACAAGACCCGGCCCGACGAGGAACTCGGGACCGGGATTGGGCAAAGAATCGATGCAGGCGGGGCAAGGCTCCGTTCAGGTGACACCGCTCGCCACCGCCGGTACGGCACCCTGGTGCGCGTGGATCCGTCCACCACGGCCGTCACGACCGCGCCTCCCGCCGCCGATTGTCCGGAGCCGGGCGGGTCGGGCGCGCTCGCGACCACCGTCGGGCCGACCGGCGTCGACGCGGGCGAACGGGTCGAGCCGGACGGGCCCCGCGAGGCCACAGCGCGGGCCCGAACCGCGGACGCGCTCCCCCGTTCCCGCGCCGAGACCCGCCGCGCGCGCTCACGCGGGCGGCGGCGGCGATGGCTCGCCGGGGTGGGCGTCGTCGCGCTCGCGGGCGCGACCGTCGTGGGGGTGTCGCTCGGTCAGGCGTTGACCGCGCCGGGGGGCGACCCGGCCGGCGTCAAGTTCGTGGAATGGCTCCGCGGCCACGGAGTGGGCGGCGTCGTGAACGCGGTCGAGCGATGGTGGTACACGAGCCATGCGCCGAAGGTCGGTGGCCGGCCCCGGCACGGCATCCCGACGGTCGTGCCTCCCAGCCCGGCGGCTCCGCCCCGCGTCGCAGTGGCGTCGCAGCCGCCAACGAAGCCCGCCCGTCCGGGCAATCTCGTTCCCATCGCGTCGCCGGCGCTGCCCGGTGAAGGGGTGTGGCAGCCCACCGGCAAGCTCGTCGACGGCGTGCCCGCCGTCTACGAGACGTTCCTTCGCCCCGACCCCGTGCACACCAGTCTCGTCACGGGAGTCGCCTGGATGAACCCGCACCTGCTGCGGGCCGCGCTCTACAACGGACTGCAGGAGCCGGGCGGCGGCCCGTGGGCGCACGGCGCGCACATCGCGCCCTCGGACGAGGCATCGCTCGTGGCCGCGTTCAACGGCGGCTTCCGCTTGGGCGACTCGCGCGGCGGCTATTTCACGGAGGGGCGCACCGTGCGTCCGCTCCAGGCCGGCCGGGGGTCGCTCGTGATCCGGCGGGACGGCACCGTCGACGTCGGAGCCTGGGGCCGTGACGACACGATGACACCCGATGTGGTGTCGATACGACAGAACCTCGACCTCATCGTCGACGGCGGCCATCCCGTGCCCGGCCTCCTCGCGAACGACCACTCGCGCTGGGGCGCCACGCTCGGCGGCAAGGTGTACGTCTGGCGATCCGGCGTCGGTGTCGACCGCAATGGCAATCTGATCTTCGTGGGCGGTCCCGGTCTCAACATCACGACGCTGGCCGACGTGCTCGCGCGCGCCGGTGCGGTGCGCGCGATCGAGCTCGACATCAACTCCGAGTGGGTGAGCTACTACACCTACTCGGGCACGACGCCGCTCGACGTCCAAGGGCACAAGCTCATCGGTTCGATCCAGCGGCCGCCCGACCGTTATCTGCACGACGGCACGCGCGATTTCGTCGCGTTGTTCGCTCGGTGAGGCCGCCCCGGGCGAAGACCCGCCGGGCCAACGTCGGCGTCGCGCCCATGGCCATCGTGGTGGTCGCCGCGGTCATCTTCGCCGCGGTGTGGCTGTCGTCGTCCGGCAAGTCGAACAACCACGCGCGCGCGTCGCAGGTCGCGGGGTCACAGCGTTCCGTCGCGCCACCATCCACGATCCCGCCCGCGCGCGTGCGGCCGTTCGCCGGGCACCTGCTCATCGCGGATCGCGGGAACAACCGTCTCATCGTGCTCGACCCGTCGAGCAACGTCGTGTGGCAGTACCCGTCGGCGAGCGCGCCTCCGCCGGCGGGCGGGTTCTACTTCCCCGACGACGGCTTTTTCGCCGATCACGGTCGCTCGATCATCACGAACGAAGAGGAGAACCACACGATCATCCGGATCGCGTATCCCTCGGGTGCGGTGATCTGGAGCTACGGCCATCCGCACACTCCCGGGTCGGCGCCCGGCTTCCTGAATCAACCCGACGACGCGTTCCTACTGCCCGACGGGCGGGTGACGGTTGCCGATGCGAAGAACTGCCGCATCCTCATGATCGGTCCCGACGGTACGCCGCGCTCGCAGATCGGGACGACCCGGCGGTGCGTGCACAATCCACCGACGGGCATCGGCTACCCGAACGGCGACACGCCGCTGCCGAACGGTGATCTGCTCGTGTCGGAGATCAACGGCTCGTGGGTGTCGGAGTACACGCAGGACGGCAAGCTCGTCTGGACGGTGCATCTGCCGATCGCATACCCGTCGGACCCGCAGCAGCTCGGGCCGGACCTGTACATGGTCGCCGACTACACACGACCGGGCGGCATCGTCGAGTTCACGCGCGAAGGCTCGATCGTGTGGTCGTACCGGGTGACGAACGGCCCGGGGATGCTCGATCATCCGAGCCTCGCGGACCTCCTGCCGAACGGCCTCATCGGTGTGAACGACGACTACCGCCACCGGGTCGCGCTGATCGATCCGGCCACGAACGCGATCGTGTGGCAGTACGGCGAGACCGACCATCGGGGAACCGCTCCCGGGCTGCTCGACACGCCCGACGGGTTCGATCTCCTGCTCCCCGACTCCACGACTCCGCTCCACACGGCAACGGGCTAGGAGAACGAAGCAGAAGGCCGGCGCGCACGAGCGGGCCGGGCGGAGCCGATCGACCGTCGAGACTTCCAAATTCCTCCCAAGACGGCGGCCGATTCAGGGAACTCTCAGCCGGCACGGCGACCATGCACGGGGATGCAAGTGGAGCAACGCACCCGTTCGTACGCCCCTGCAACGACGAGGGCGGCGTCGGCGCGCGCCCGCGCGGCGGACCGCGCGTGGATCGTCACGGTGGTCGTCGCCGCAAACGCGATTGCAGTGGTCGGACTGTGGATCCGTCACGGCGGGATCGCGAACGCGACGGGCCCCGGCGGGACGGCGACCGCGGTGGGTCAGCTGACCGGTCTCCTCGGTGCGTACGCCGTGCTCGTCGAGCTGTTGCTGATGGCCCGCGTTGCGTGGCTCGAACGCTTCGTCGGGCTCGACAACCTCGCGGTGTGGCACCGGTGGAACGGGTTTGTTGCGGTCTGGCTTCTCGTCGCGCACACCGTCTTCATCACCATCGGTTACGCGGCCGGGAATCGGCGGTCGCTCGTCGGCCAGACGCTCGACTTCGTGAACCATTACCCCGACGTGCTGATGGCGTTCGCCGCGCTCGCACTGTTCCTCGGCATCGCGGCGACCTCGATGCGGACGGCGCGGCGCACGCTCCACCGCGAGACCTGGTACCTCGTCCACCTCTACGCGTACCTCGCGGTCGCGCTCGGGTTCGCCCACCAGCTCGCGGTCGGGAACGACTTCAGCAGCGATGCCGTCGCACGTGCGTGGTGGGCGGTGCTGTACGCCACGGTGATCGCGTCGATCCTCGTGTGGCGTATCGGCTGGCCGCTGTGGTTCAACGCGCGCCACCGCCTGCGGGTCGACCGGGTGGAACGTGAAGCTCCCGACGTCGTGTCGATCTACGTCACCGGTCGCGACATCGACCGCATCCCTGCGCGTCCCGGACAGTTCTTCATCTGGCGTTTCCTCACACCGGACGGCTGGTGGAAGGCGCACCCGTTCTCGCTGTCCGCCGCGCCGACCCGACACCGCCTGCGGATCACAGTGAAGGACCTCGGCGACGACACCGCGCTGATGCAACGTGTGCGGCGCGGAACCGGAGTTTTCGCCGAAGGCCCGTACGGCACGTTCACCGCGGACCGGCGGAGCCGGCGCAAGGTGCTGCTGATCGCCGGCGGCATCGGCATCACCCCGCTTCGCGCGCTCCTTGATGCGCTGCCATGTGAGGCAGGTGACGTGACCCTGCTCTACCGCGTGGTCGACTCCGACGACGCGGTGTTCCGCGACGAGCTCAAGGACCTGGCACGCGAACGAGGGATCGAGTTCCGGCTCGGCGTCGGCGCGGAGATCGGCGACGACCAGACCGACAAGCTCGGCATCCCGGCGCTTCGTGCCATGGTCCCCGACGTACGCGACCGCGACTGCTTCGTGTGCGGGCCGCCGGGCATGATCGACGCCGTCCGCCGCCGGCTGCGACTCCTCGGCGTACCGAAGGCACAGATCCATTCCGAACGCTTCGAGTTCTGAGAGACCTGCAGATGAACCGAACCCGTCTCGCTGCTGTGATCATCGCCACCCTCGGTGTGCTCGCGCTGCTCGCGAGCTTCCACACGACGCCGGGCACGACGACGCGCGCCGCCGGCGCGAGCGGACGAGTCGGTGTGACACCGGCGGCCGGCGCGGCGCCGCCGCAGAGCACCACTCCGCCCGCGACGGCCTCGCCCGGCTCGCAGCCGCCGTCGTCGGCGCCCGGCACCGCGCAACGCACCGTCGACGGCGACACCGTCTCGACGCAATACGGCGACGTCCAGGTGCGGATCGTCGTCTCGGGAAGCCGCATCGTCGACGTCCAGGCCCTCACACTGCCGAGCGACCGGTCGCGGTCCGTGCGCATCAGTGACTACGCCGGCCCCGAGCTTCGCCAGGAAGCGCTCCAAGCCCAGAGCGCCAACATCGACACCGTTTCGGGCGCCACCTACACGAGCGACGGCTACGCGCAGTCGCTGCAGTCGGCCCTCGACCGCGCCGGTCTGAAGGCCTGAGGTGCGACGGGTCGAGCACGTCTGGGGCACCGTGATCGGCATCGACCTCGCCGACGCGGGACACGAGGAAACGCTCGATGCCGTGTACGCATGGTTCCGGCGCGTCGACGATGTCTTCAGCACGTGGCGCGACGACAGCGAGATCAACCGGATCACCCGGGGCGAGCTGTCGATCGAAGACGCGAGCCCGGAGGTGCCGATCGTGCTCGCGCTGTGCGACGAGATGCGCGACGCGAGCGGCGGCGCGTTCGATGCCACGTACGGCGCTCGCGCCGAGGTCGAGCCGCGACCCGGTCTGGCCCCGTTCGACCCGTCTGCAGTGGTGAAGGGCTGGGCGGTCGAGAGCGCAGCGCAGATGCTCCTCGACGCAGGCGCGCGCCGGTTCTGCATCAATGCCGGTGGTGACGTCGTCGTTCGCAGCGGTTCGCGCTCGCAACCGGCCTGGCGCGTCGGCATCCGGCATCCGTGGGAGCACGACAAGCTCGCGGCGGTCGTGCACCTCGCCGACGGCGCGGTCGCGACGTCCGGGCGCTACGAGCGTGGAGACCACGTCATCGACGCACGAACGGGTCTTCCACCGACGGGGCTCGCGTCCGTGACCGTCGTCGGGCCCGACCTGTCGATCGCCGACGCGTATGCGACTGCAGCATTTGCGATGGGTCGCGACGGTATGGAGTGGCTGGCCCACCAAGCCGGCATCGACGCGATGGGCATCACCGACGACCGGGTCGTCGTCACGACCGCCGGCTTCGACCGCTACCGCGCTGCCTGAACCCCTCCCCCAGTTGGGCTTTGCGCGTTGCTGTGCGTGCTACGCGGCCTGGGTGCCGGCGCGTTGCGCGACCGAGGTGCACGCGGCCACGAGCGCGGGAACGAAATGTGCGGCGCCGAGCACGCACGCGCCGTGATCGGACGGCACCTCGTGCACGGTCGCCCCCGGGATGGCGGCCGCGAGCTTGCGTTGACGCACCGGCGAGATGAAGTGGTCGCGCGCGGTCACCACCACCGCGGTCGGGACGTCGATCTCACCGGCCCACTCATGCGAACTGAAACGCCCGATGGCGGCAATCGCGCCGAGCGACGCCAGCACGTCGGTGCGTCGCATCTCGTCCCACGCCCACGCGGGCATACGCCGGCCGACGACGTCCGCGACCACGTCGACGGCTTGCGGGAACGCGCCGGCGGGCTCGCGCGACCGTCGCAGGAGATTGGCGGCGAGCAGCGCGCTCGACAAGCCCTGGAAGAACACGCGCTCCTGCGGCCGGCCGCCGAAGTTGCGGCTCGTCGCGCACAACACGAGCCCGGCCACGCAACGCGGGTGGCGCCGCCACGTCATCTGCGCGACGACACCCCCGAGCGAGTACCCGACGAGGATCACGGGGCCCGTGCCGAGCGCGCCGACGAGGGCCGCGATGTCGTCGGCGCAGTCGGCGACGCGGAAGCGCCCGTTGACCGGGATGCCGCGCCCATGGCCGCGGAGATCGGTCGCCACGATCCCGAAGCGGTTCGTGAGGGGCGCGAACGCCGGGAACCAGTTGAGCGAACCGGTGGCCCACAACCCGTGGATCAGTACGAGGGTCGGCGCACCCGCGGGTGCCGGCGACGCGTACACGTAGCCGGTGCCGCGACCCGGAAGCTCGACCGCTCTTCCCGGAGGCAGCATCGCCTCGGTCATCCGTTGCATGCTCAAACCCACGACGTTCATCACGCCGGACCCCCGTGGCAGCTTCGCCCCTGTCTACCCGTTCGCTCCCGGCCGAACCGGGATTTCGGCCGAAACGCCGTCGAAGAGCTTCTTGACCTCGGCCTTCTGCACCTTCTCGGTGCCCGTGCGCGGGAGCTCGTCGACGATCAGCACCCGTTGCGGCACCTTGTAGTCGGCCATGCGCTCGCCCGCCCACGAGATGAGCTCCTCGGGTGCGAGCGCCGCGCGCTCACGCAGGATCACCGCCGCGGCGGGGATCTCGCCCTTGCGTTCGTCGGGCAGGCCCACGACCGCAGCTTCCAACACGGCGTCGTGCTGTTGCAGCTCGGTCTCCACCTCCACCGCGAAGACCGAATATCCGCCGTGCTTGATCACGTCCTTCTTGCGTCCGGCGAACTCGACGAGACCGAACCGGCGTTGACGCGCGAGGTCGCCCGTGCGAAGCCACCCTTCCTCCGTGAAGGCTTCGCGGGTCGCGTCGCTCTTGCCGTGGTATCCGCGCATCACACCGGGCCCCTTGACAGCGAGCTCGCCGACTTCGCCGCGTGGCACCTCGTTCCCCGAGTCGTCGACGACCTTCATCTTCACGCCAGGCATCGGAAAGCCGACAAGGCCACCGAGATGGAGCGGGATGCCGGGTGGTGAGAGCTTCACGGCGACGCCGCCGCCAAGCTCCACCATGCCGTACCCGTCGAAGAACGCCGCGGCCCCGAGGGACTTGTGCAGCAGTGGCACGGTCACGGTGGCGCCGAGGCGCTGGAAGCGCTGCGCGAGGTCGAACGGCATCGCGTCCGCGCCGGATGCCCAGATGCGCACCGACGAGAGGTCGCGTTGCTCGGCACCCGCCTCGAGCATCATGCGGTACATCGCGGGGACGCCCACGAACATGGTCGCCCGCCGCTGTTCGATCGCGTCGAGGGCGGTATCGGGGCGGAACTTGCGCAGGAGATACACCGGTACACCGAGCGAGGCCTGCAGCACGAGCATCGAGAAGCCCGCGATGTGGGCCACGGGCATGCCCGTGACCGACTCGTCGTGCCGCAGACCCGACGGGTACAACACACCGCGCGCCGCCTGGCTCACGAGCGCCTTGTGGGTGAGTTGGGCGCCCTTTGGCCTTCCCGTCGTGCCCGACGTGTAGAAGAGCGCACCGACGTCGTCGGGGTCGACAGGCACCGCTCGTCCCGGCGGCGAGCCGTCGACCTCGCTCGTGGACCGGATCACGAGCGACGCCTGCGAGTCGTCGATGACATGCGCGATCTCGTCGTCACGCATCTTGGGGTTGACCGGCACCGCCACGCCGCCCGCCCGGCCCACGGCGAGGCACAACAGGAACAGCCCGTAGCCGTTCGGCGTGGCGACGACGACCCGATCGCCCGGCGAGATGCGTGACGCGATGGCCGCGCCGAAGCGGGCCACGAGGTCGGCGCCCTCGTTGTAGGTGAGCGACAACCCGTCGTCGCCGTCTTCGGTGACCAGCGGGCGGTCGCCGTGGATGCGGGCGAGACGCTCCAGGAGCGTGCCCGTGCCGAGGTCGTGGGAGCGCAACAGCTCGATGCGGTCGCGAAGCGACATGGCCGGGATCGTAAGCCCGCGAAACAATGGGAGTCCATGGAGCGCCTGTCCGGCCTCGACGCGGGCTTCCTCTACATGGAGACGCCCTCGCAGCACATGCACACGTTGAAGGTCGCGGTCATCGATCCTTCGACGTCACCCGACGGCTACTCGTTCGACCGCGTCGCCGAGAGCCTGCGCCGGCGGCTGCACCTCGTGCCGTCGTTCCGCCGGCGGCTCGTCAACGTGCCGATGCAACTGCACCACCCGGTCTGGATCGAGGATCCCGACTTCGACCTGCACGCGCACCTGCACCGCGCGGTGCTCCCCGCGCCGGGCGGCCATGAAGAGCTCGACGACCTGATGTCGCAGATCGTCAGCACCCCCCTCGATCGCACGCGGCCGCTGTGGGAGCTGTGGGCGGTGGAAGGGCTCGCAGACGGTCACGTCGCGTTCGTCGCGAAGATCCACCACTCCCTCGCCGACGGCGTGAAGGCCGCGGAGCTGCTCGCGAGCGTGCTCGACGACAGCCCCGACACGCCCGAGCCCGACGTGCAGGAGTGGCAGTCCGAGCCCATCCCGTCGCAGTGGCGGCTGCTCGTGGACGCAGTCGTCGATCTGGTGCGCGAGGCCGGCGGACTGCCGAAGCTGATCGCGCGCACGTTCCGCGGTGTACGCGCAGCCGCCAAGGCGCGCCGCACACGTGACGTGAGCCCGCCGCTGCCGTTCAGCACACCGAAGCTGAGCTTCAACACCGCGCTCACTCCACATCGCCGCTTCGTGACCACGACGCTCTCGCTCAGCGACGTGAAGGCAGTCAAGACCGGGCTCGGCTGCACCGTGAACGACGTCGTGCTCGCGCTCTGCGCGGGCGCCCTGCGCCTGCACCTCGAGGAAGAGGGCCGCCTTCCGGACCGTGCCCTCATGGCGGGGGTCCCCACGTCGACGCGCAGCGCCGCCGCTGCCGGCACGGCGCGCGACAGGTCGGGAACCGGCAACCAGGTGTCGAACCTGTTCACTGTCGTGCCGGTGCAGCTGGCCGACCCCAGGGCCCGCGTCGAGCTGATCCACGCGATCACCAAAGGGGCCAAGGAACAGCTCAATCTGCTCGGCGCCGACATGCTCGCCGACTGGTCCGAGATCACGCCGCCCCGCCCGTTCGCGGCCGTCGTGCGGCTGTATTCGCGCTTTGGCCTGGCCCGCCGGCACCGACCGCCCATCAACCTCGTCGTGTCGAACGTGCCGGGCCCGTCGGAACCGTTGTACATCTCGGGCGCGCGCCTGCTCGCGATCTATTCGATGGGCCCCATCCTCGAGAACATCGGGCTCAACGTCACCGTGTGGAGCTACCTCGACGCGCTGAACTTCGGGATCGTCGCGTGCGACGACACCCTCCCGGGCGCGCTCGCGAACCGCCTCCACGACGCACTCGCGGAGTTGCAGAACGTCGTCGCCGCGAACGCGTGATCAGGCCCCACCGGCGGATTTTTCGTCGACAGCGCCCGACCGGCTGGGTACGGTCACGTCACGCCGAGCCTGGGGGTGCGGGATGAAGCGCTTGTCCGGAATGGACGCCGCGTTCCTCTACATCGAGACCCCGTCACAACACATGCACGTGGTCGGCACCCTCGTCCTCGACCCCTCGACGATGCCGGGCGGGTACTCGTTCGACGCGTTCCGTGAGTTGTTGCGCAGCCGGTTGCACCTCCTGCCGCCGTTCCGGCGCCGCCTCGTGCCGGTTCCGTTGAACCTGGGCCACCCCTACTGGATCGAGGATCCCGACTTCGATCTCGACGCCCACCTCGTGCGCGTCGCCGCGCCGTCGCCGGGTGGCATGCGGGAGTTGGCCGACATCGTGGGCCGCATCGCCGGCCGCCCGCTCGACCGCAGCCGGCCCCTGTGGGAGATGTGGATGGTCGAGGGGCTCGAGCACGGGTACGTCGCCGTGGTCGCGAAGCTCCACCACTCGTCGATCGACGGCGTCTCGGGCGCAGACCTCATGGTGAACCTGTTCGACCTCACGCCCGAAGCTGCGCCCTCGGAACCTGATATGGAGTGGCAGCCCGAACACCCGCCGTCGGCACTGCGTCTGGCCGGTGCCGCGGCGGCGTCGCAGTTGCGCCTACCGCTCGGGTTCGCGAGCACGGCGTTGAAGACCGGACAGGGGCTGCTACGCGCCCAGCTGCAGCGCCGGCGGGAGCCGTCCTCGGATGCTCAACCGCGCTCGAGCGCCCCGAACACGCCCTTCAACGGTGCCATCACGCCGCATCGCAGTGTGGCCTATGGGCGGGTGTCGCTCGACGACGTCAAGGTCACGAAGAACGCGACAGGCACGAAGGTGAACGATGTCGTGCTGGCGGCGTGCACGCAGTCGCTGCGCCACTGGCTGATCGCGCACGACGGCCTCCCCGACGTGCCGCTCGTGGCCGCGTGCCCGATGGCGATACCGGTCGAAGAGGGCCAGGAACGCCCCACGAACGCGATGACCATCATCACCGTTCCGCTCCCGGTGCAGCTCGCCGACCCGGTCGACCAGCTCCGCGCGATCAACGAGGCGTCGTCGCGAGCGAAGCGGGGCACGCAGGCCTTGGGCGTGGACGTGTTGCAGGGCTGGGCCGAGTACACGGCGCCGACGCTCGTGAGCACGATGATCCGCCTGTACTCGAACTTCGATCTCGCCGACCGGCACGGGCCGCTCGCGAACCTCATCGTCTCGAACGTCCCCGGGCCGCCCATGGAGCTGTACTGCGCCGGAGCGCGCGTCGTCGCGACGTACCCGATGGGGCCGCTCATGGAAGGCGTCGGGCTCAACCTCACCGTGCTGAGCAACATGGGCAACGTCGACTTCGGTGTCATCGCGTGCCGCGAGCTCGTCGCCGACGTGTGGGACCTCGTCACCGGCTTCGAGGACGCGGTGCTCCAGTTGCGCAAGGCGACCGAGGGTTTGCACGCCTGAGCCTCTGTCGCTCCGGCGAACGCGCCCGCTCCTAGGCTCACACATCGTGCTCGTCGACACGCACGTACACGTGGTCGCGCGCGGCGATCCTCGCTTTCCGCTGCGGCCGAACCGGCCCGGGCTCACCTGGATCACCGACCACGCGTGCCCGGTCGACGAGTACGTGGGGATGATGGAGTCCAACGGGATCGGGCGGGCCGTGCTCGTGCAGGCAATGGGCGCGTACACCGACGACAACCGGTACTGCGTCCAGGCGGCCGGGATCGACCCGGCGCGCCTGCGCTCAGTCGCGTACGTGGACGCACACGGCGACGATCCGCCCGGGACGCTCGATCGGTGGCTCGCCCACGGTGCCAACGGCGTGCGCGTTGTCGCGATCGAAGGCAGCCTCGACGACCCTGCGGTCGACGTGCTCTGGCAGCACGCGGTGGAACGGGGCGTGCCGATCGTCGCGACCGTGATCGAGCCCGAGGTGCGGCGCCTACCCCGACTGCTCGAACGCTTCCCCCATGCCCGTGTCGCGCTCGACCACTGCGGGTTCCCCGACCTGTCCGGCGGGCCCGCGTACCCCGCGGCCCGCGCCTTGTTCGAGCTCGCCGCCTTTCCGAACGTACATCTCAAGGTGTCGACCATCGCGCTCGACCACGCGCGCGACGCCGGCGGCGACCCGCGCGACTTCGTGGCCGCGCTCGCCGGCGCGTTCGGGGTGCAGCGGCTCCAATGGGGCTCCGACTGGTCGCAGACGCACGACCGGACGTTCGCGGAGATCGTCGCCTACGCACACCGGTCGTTCGGGGTGCTCGGCAGCGACGCGCACTGGCCGCTCGGCGACACCGCCGATCACTTCTGGTTCCGCCGTGCCGTCGATTGAACCGCGTCGTAACCGTGCGAGAGCCGTCGGCGCCACGACCGCGACGGCCCAACCGAAGCCGAGCAAAGCCGTCGCGACGATGCCGTCGAGCCAGAAGTGATTCGCGGTGACGACGACGACGGCCGAGGTCAGCACGGCATGCACGACGGCGAGCCAGCGCCAGCGACTCGCGCTGACCACGACGACCGTGATCGCGACGAGGACGGCCCACGCGACGTGCACCGACGGCATGGCAGAGAGCTGGTCGGCAATCCCGCGGCCGAGGGACCCGTACACCGATTGGCCGTACCGCAAACCGGTGTCGACGAACCCGAGCCTCGGCATCATGCGGGGAGGAGCCACCGGAATCATCTGCACGAGAAGGCAGGCTCCCGTGGCGACCGCGATCGTGTTGCGCACGCGCGCGTAGGTGTTGCGGTGGCGCGCGTACAGCCAGATGAGGAACGCGATGGTGACCGGGAAATGCAGGCCCGCGTAGTACAAATTGCTGAACTTCACCACGGACGGATGCGGCAACACGGCCCGCTGCATCGCCACCTCGTTGGGGAGATGCAGCGCGCGCTCCAGCCGCCACACCCAGTCCGCGTGGGCGACGGCGCCCTTCACCCGTGTGATCGAGAGCTCCGCGGCCCGCTGCCACAACGAGAACAGACCGAACACGATCGCGGCCTCGCGCGCGAATCCGCCGGCCACGCGGGCCGTCCGGCGCCCGGACCGCAGCAACACGAACGCGCCGACCCCGAGGACGAGCGCGATCAGTGCGGCAGGCTGCCACGTGATCCAGAAGCTCGGCACCCCCACAGTCTGCCCCCGCCGCCGCGCCCCGGCACCGAACCCCCGGCATCCTGGCGTCAGTTGACGCGGATACTCCGCGTGGACTGACGCCGGAACGCATCGACACCGTGAGAGGAGCCCGCAATGGACCTGATCGAGACGCTGCGCACGACAGGAGCAGTCCGCGACTTCCTGCCGGAGCCCGTCGGTGACGACGTGCTCGCACGCGTGCTCGACACCGCCCGGTTCGGCCCGAGCGGCGGGAACCGTCAGGGCTGGCGGGTGGTCGTCGTACAGGATCCGGACACCCGCAGCCGCTTGCGTGACCTCTATCTGCCCGGCTGGTACGAGTACCTCGCGATGCGCGCCCGTGGGCTCGTGCCGTGGGCGCCGGTCACCGACGAAGCCGCGGAGACGGCGGCCCTCGAGGACGCGGACAGGATTGCCGCCGATGCTGCGAACGGTCCGGGCGGCTTCGCCGAGCATCTCGACGAGGTACCCGTCCTGCTCGTTGTGCTGGCCGACCTCCGCGCGCTCGCAGCCGTCGACCGCGGGTTCACCCGCTACACGTTCGCCGGCGGCGCGTCCGTCTACCCGTTCGTGTGGAACGTCCTGCTCGCGGCGCGCGCCGAAGGCCTGGCCGGCGTGGTCACCACCATGGCCATCAGGCGCGAAGAAGAGGTGAAGGAGCTGCTCGGCGCGCCCGCGCACCTCGCCGTCGCCGCGGTCGTCGCACTCGGATACCCGGTGCGGCAGCCCAAGCGGCTCACGCGCGAGCCCGTCGAGTCGTTCACGTCCGTCGACCGCGTCGACGGTCGGCCCTTCACGGGTTAGCTCACGCGGGGCGCAACTCGACGAGACGTACCAGCGGAATCCGCCGCTCGGTACGCGATTGATAATCGTCGTAGTACGCGCGGTCGGCAATGAGTCCGGCCCACACGCGGTCGTACTCGTCGCCTTCGAGGATCTCGGGCTCGGCCCAGAACGCACCCTTCTGCACACGCACGTGGACCTCGGGATTGGCGGTGCGGTCGCGCAGGTTCACGAACCACGACGGGTGCTGCGGCGCGCCGGAGAACGACGCGACGACGACGCGGCGGCCTTCCGGGTCGAGCCAGTAGGGCAACGCGACCTTGTGCACCTTTCCCGACTTCCGGCCGATCGTCGTGAGAACGACGTGGTGCATCCCCGCGAGCACCCAGACCTCGTCGGCGTCCGACGCCTCCATCGCGGCGACATGCTGCCGGCTGATACCGGGGATCTCGTCGCGCGACGGCTCGACGAACTCTTCGTTGGCCTGGCCGGGTGACGTGTTGTCGCTGTCGGGTCGCGGCATGGCGGGCATCGTAGGCCGCTTCACTGCCCGGGCGGCACGCTCCACTGCACGAGGTCGCGGCTGCGCGCGATACCGAGACTGTCGTGTCCGGCCCCGCCGAAGGACGTCAGCTCGGGCGCATCCGCGTAGACGAGGTACACCCAGCCGTCGATGCGACGGCGATCGACCACGAACGCGCAGTTCGCGTGCTCGTACGTCGCGCCGGTGAGACCGCGGCCGGGGTTCCACGCCTCCTGCGGCACGACGAGCTGCCGGCCGGGCGACCAGTGAAGCCAGCCGCGCGGATCGTGCACATCGCCGGCGAGGTCGAAGAGATACGGACGGTCGAGCGTGTTGCTCGTCGCGAGAAGCTCGAAGCGTCCGTCGAGATGGAGGAACTGGTAGTTCTCGATGGTGTCGCCGAGCACGCGGATGTCCGGCCGGCCGACCACGGTCCAGGGGCCGTCGAGCGACCCCGACCGCGAACGCGCGAGCTCGAACGCCTGCTGCCCGTCGGGCAACCCGACCTTGTACCCCAGCAACAGGCCGGCTGGGCTCCACACGAGCGCGGGGTCGATGACACGGTCGGCCGCGGCGGGATGCAGCTCGAGGCCAAGTCGGTGCGGACCCGAGAAGGAGCGAAAGTCGCGCGTCGTGCGGTACCAGAGCTTTGCCTGCGCACCGCCGGCGTCGTGCACGAAGGACTGGAACGTCACGACGAAGCGACCATTGGGGGCGCGGACGACGTCGGGAGATGCCTCTCCCTCGACGCGGGGATCGTGCGGAAAGAATCGCCGGCCGGACCATTGGGTGAGGTCGCGGCTCGTCGCGATGCCGATCCGCCACCGGCCGGACGTGTCCACCGAACTGAACAGCGCGACGAACCGGTCGCCGGCCCGGATCACGGCCGGATCCTTCGTCGCCCGGTCCGCGTATCCCAGGATCGGGTTGTGGAGGCGCGGCCAGTGGATGTCGACGGCACCGGCCGGCCGCTCGCGATCAGCGGCCACGGCCGCGGGCGGGCCGAGACCGGTGAGGCCAACCGAGATGATCGCCGCCATCGCGATGCCCGCCCGCCACCGCACGAAGGCCAGCGTACGCCGATCCTCGAACGCGCGGCGCCAAGCGTTCACTCCGGCGTTGCGTTCTGATCCGCAGGGCAACGTCGGCGCCGGACGCACGCGCGAACATGGGCCGGTGACGACGGCGCACTCCAAGCGCATCGAGCTCGACGGCCCGGCGAATTTCCGCGACCTCGGCGGCTACCCCACCGTCGACGGCCGCCGGCTCCGGCGTGGCCGCGTGTTCCGCAGCGACTCGTTGTCGCACATGAGCGAGACCGACACCCGGCACGTCGCCGAGGTGCTCGGCGTCGTCACCGTCGTCGACCTGCGCGCCGCTCGCGAGGTCGAGACGTTCGGTCACGGGCCACTCGGCACGATGGGTCTCGTCGTGCACCATCTCCCGATCATCGACGAGACACGCGGCGAGCGCGCGGAGAACGCACCGGATCCGGCGAAGCTCGGTCTCGAGGAGCTCTACCGGCTGATGCTCGAGCGGTTCGGCGAACGCTTCGCCGCCGTGCTGGAAGTGATCGCGGACCCGGCGAACCAGCCCGTGGTGTTCCACTGCGCCGCGGGAAAGGACCGCACCGGCCTCGTCGCCGCGTTGTTGCTGAGCGCGCTCGGTGTCGACGACGACGTCGTCGCGGCGGATTACGCGATCACGGCCGAGCACATGGACGAGCTCGTCGCCCGCCACCGCGCGCGGGCACGCATGTCCGCCGCGTACGCAGAGGTGTCGGAGTCGCTGTTCGCGGCCGAGGCCTCGGTGATGCGCGCGGTGCTCGAGGCGGTCCGCACCGACTACGGTTCCGCGGCCGAGTACCTCGTGGCGCACGGTCTGGAGCCCGGCGCACTCGAGCATCTCCGCAGCTCACTGTTGGAGTAGCTGCACCGGCCTGCGCATTGCCGCGCACGGGTCGCGGGTACGTTGAGGGACCTTGCGCCCTCGAACCGTACATCTGCTTGCCCCGCTCGCCGCGCTCGTGATCGCACTCGCCGCGTGCTCGTCCGGCAAGAGCCCCCGCGCGCGCTCCACCACGACGTCGCACGCGACACCGACGAGCACGGGCCCGACGATTACGACCCGCGCCAACGCCGCCGGCGACCCCTGGCCGACGTATCACCGCGACCCCGCGCGGACCGGCCGCACCGCGGCAGGACCCGCACCGGCGATTCGGCGTGTGTGGTCGTCGCCGCAACTCGACGGCGCGATCTACGCCGAGCCACTCGCCGTCGAAGGACTGATCATCGCGGCCACCGAGGGCGACAGTGTCTACGCGATCGCGGCGGACACGGGCACGATCCGCTGGCAGGCGCGGCTCGGTGCCCCGATCGCGGGCAACTCGCTGCCATGCGGGAACATCGACCCGAGCGGCATCACGAGCACACCGGTCGTCGACACCGCGCGCCGGCTCGTATTCGTGGTCGCGTTCGTGCAACCCGCACATCACGAGCTCGTCGCGCTCGATCTCTCCACCGGCACGGTCCGCTGGCGCACACCGATCGATCCGCCGGGTGCCGACCCCAAGGTTCACCAACAACGGGCCGCGCTCGCGCTCGACGGCGACGAGGTGCTCGTGCCGTTCGGCGGGCTCTTCGGCGACTGTGGCGGCTACCACGGCTACCTCGTGGCCGCCGGCGTCGACGGCGGTGGCATCCGCGCGACGTACCAGGTTCCCGCGCCGCAGGCCGCCGCGATCTGGGCGCCACCCGGGCCCGTCATCGCGTCCGACGGCGACATCTTCGTGGCGACCGGCAACGCGACGCGGCGGGCCGGCGTCACCGATCTGTCGAACTCCGTGTTGCGCCTCACACGCCAGCTGCAACTCGTGGGGTCCTTCACGCCGGCGAACCGGCAGGCCTTGAGCGACGCGGACGTCGATCTCGGCTCCGTCTCGCCCGCACTTCTCGAAGGCAACCGGCTGTTCCAGATCGGCAAGGAGGGCGTCGGCTACCTGCTGGACGGTGATCATCTTGCGGGGTCGACGACGCTTCACCAGGAAAAGGTCTGCACGAGCGCGTACGGCGGCACCGCATACGCGTCGCCGCTGCTGTTCGTCCCGTGTCGCTCGGGCCTCGTCGCGCTGCGGATGACCACGACCGGCTTCTCGGTGGCCTGGCGCTCGCCGGGCTTCAACGCGGGACCTCCCGTGGTCGGAGGCACGACGGTGTGGACGCTCGATCTCGGCAGCGGCGCGCTGTACGCGTTCGATGCCGCGAGCGGCGCGCAGCAGTCGCGCACCGACGTCGGCGACGTCGAGCACTTCACGACGCCGACGATCGTCGGCAACCGCATCTTCGTCGCGACGCAACATCGCATCGACGCGTTCGCCGGGTGACGCGGCATCGCGCCGCGTCGACGTTCGGCTGCCCGCTCAGCGACGTCGTTGAGCTGCGAGCGCAGCCGCGGCGGCGAGGGCCAGCAATGCACCTGCCGCCAGCTCAGTGGTGAAGAACTCGCGCACCTCACGCTGGATCGCGCCGTGGAACCGGTCGACCCAGGCCGGGAACGGACTGCGGCCGAAAAAGTGCTCACACGGCTTGTTGAGGTCCAGCAGCGCAGCACCCGCGATCGCGGAGATCAACGCGGTCCTCGGCGGCACGCCCAGCAGGACGGTGGCGCCGACGGCGCCGAGGCCCAGAACGCCGTCGCGCCGGGCCACGGTGATGAACCGGCCCGAGTCGGCCGGATCGCAGCCCCAGTGCGGCGTGAGATCCATCGCGACGTGGGACGCCACGCCGAGGGCGAACGCGACTCCGGGCCGCTTGCGGCACGTGGCACCGATGACCGCTCCGGCGAGCACGTGGTTCGTCACGAACATGCAATCGGCTCCCTCGTCCGGAACGTGCATTCGACCGGACGATCGGCGTCCGACGACCGGCGGACTCGACAGCGTAGAGGGCGGCGCCGCGGCTCCTGATGCAGGTGCGCTCGCTCCGACACGCCGGGCGCGGCAGACTTCGACCCTGCCCATGGGCACCAGGGGGGAAGTTGAAGAGTCAGCGGTCGACCGAGGATCTGCTGAGCCGGGTGGGGCTGTTCCGTGATCTCTCGCCACGTGAACGGCGCCGCATCGCCAGTCTCATGACCCGGCTGGACGAGCCGGCCGGCACCGTGCTCACCCGCGAAGGTGCGCTCGGAAGGGAGTTCATCATCGTGCTCGAAGGCGCGGTCGAGGTCCGGCAGGGTGACCGGCTCGTGAAGACGCTGGGCCCCGGCGACTACGTCGGTGAGATCGCACTCTTGGGCCACCAACCGCGCACCGCGACCGTCGTCGCGACGGAGCCGGTCGTGATCGAGGTGCTCAGCAGGAGCGAGTTCACCACGTTGCTCCACGACAATCCGGACCTGTCGACACAGCTGCTCGCCACGATGGCGCAACGTCTCGCCGAGCTCGAGACCACTCTGTAAACGCGCGGCGCGCGGAGCGAGGCCGTCCTGGCACGCGATACGGTCCCGGCCAGTGGTCCAACTGACACGCAGCCGGCCGCGCCCCAGCCGCGGCCTTCGACGGCGCAGCGCATTCGCGGCTGCGCTGGTGCTCCTGCTCTCGGTCGTCGTGGGCACGACCGCGGGCGCGACGACTGCACGGCCCCGAACATCCGGCACGCCGCGAGTGGAAGCCGGAGCGGCGGTCGTCGACGCACGCGAGGCGCAACGCATCGACCACTTCGGGGCGTCGGGCGCGTGGTGGCCCAACGACCTCGTGAAGTTCCCGCCGGCCGTGCAGCGCCGTGTCGCGGAACTGTTGTTCGGCCGGGAGGGCATCGCCCTGAGCGGCTACCGCTACAACATCGGCGGCGGGGGTGTCGGCGTCACCAACCCGACCCGCGCGCCGCAGACGTTCCTCGTCGGGCCCGGGCGCTACGACTGGGCCCACGATCCTGGCGGCGTCACGTTCGCCCGGCTCGCCGCCGCTCATCACGTCCCCGTCATCGTCGGCTTCGTCAACAGTGCACCGCCGCAGTTCACGACCAACGGGCGCAGCTGCGGCGGCCAGCTCCGCCCGGGGGCGACCGCACAGTTCGCGGGCTATCTCGCCGACGTGGTCGCGCACCTCCGTCACGACGAGCACATCGACATCTCGTACGTCAGCCCGATGAACGAGCCCGACAACTCGTTCGCGAACTGCGGACAAGAGGGCATGGCGGTGCCCGTGGAAGCGCGGGGCGCGATCGTGCGCGCGGTCGCGGGCGCGCTCGAGTCACGCGCGCTCGACACGCGGGTGATCGCCGACGAATCGAGCGCCGCGTTCTTCCAGTTCCTGCCCGAGCTCCCGAAGTGGCTCGATGCCGCGACCCTGCCGGCGCTCGGCGCGCTCGCACACCACACCTACGAGTTCCCCACCGATGATTGGCTCGCGCAGGTTGCGTCGCTGCGTCGTTTCGGCCCGCCGCTTTGGATGACCGAGATCTGCTGCTACGACGGCAAGGGGCCCATCGTGGGATTCGGCGCGCAGTACGACCCGACGATGACGAGCGGGCTCTGGCTCGCGCACACCATCAGCCAGGACCTCACGATCACCGGCGACTCCGCGTTCGATTGGTGGACCGCGCTGTCCAAGGAGATCGGGTGTGATCCGACCCGGGGGCCGCGGTGCACCGCGGCGGTGAACTCGAGCGGCTGGAACGACGGCCTGCTGTACTACGACCCGGCGTTTCGCACCAACGGCAACCACGGGATCACACCGACGAAGCGCTTCTACGTCCTCGGGAACTTCAGCCGGTACGTGCGACCGGGATCGGTTCGTCACGACGTCGCCGGCGCGCCTCCCGGTGTCGAGCTGACCGCGTTTGCCCGCGGACGGCACTGGGTCGTCGTCGCGGCGAACACGAACCCGCAGGAGACCTCGTTGCGACTCACGCTGCCGCCTTCCGCTGGGCGGGCGCGAGCGACCGCGGCGGTCGAGACCAGCGCGACGCGCGACCTCGACACGGTTACGCGTCCACGCCGCGTCGACGACGCAACGTTCGCCGCGAACCTCGCGCCGGCCAGCGTGACGACCTTCACCTTCGACGCGCCGGACGGCTGACCCCCCGAGCCTCAGCGACCACTTCCGGTGCCGGTGCGCGGTGAGGGCGCGCGGTGCGGGTGCGCGGCGAGGGTGCGCGGTGTGTTACGCGGGTGGGACGGTGCGGATCTCGAGACCGACGATGCGCACGGTTCCCCGGCCTGGAACACCGAGGACGTCGATGCCCGGCGACGTGGGGGCCGACGGAATGTTCGGGTCGGACGTCGACACCAGCATCACGCCGTTGCGGTACAACGCGAGGCCCTTGCCCCGCACGACGATCGCGAGGTGCTGTACGGCGCCTGTCGTGAGCCCGGCGACCTTGACCTGATCGCCGACCGCGATGATGCGGGACTGCGACGAAGTGGCGCCCTTCTCGAAACGCGCGAACGTGGCGGTGCCTTCCACTGCGTCGATGCGCAACAGGTCGCCGACGCGCGAATCTCGCGACCATCGCAGTCCGAAGTCGAGCTTCACTTGCGACCCGGGCACGACCGCAATGTCCGCCGCGAGGAGGTAATCGACGACGCCGGTCGGGAGGGCGAGGTCGCGTCCGGCGTCGCCACCGGGCCCGGCGGTGAGCTCCAGCGCTCCCGGAACCGGCCGCACGTTCGCGTCGCCGGGGAGACGTCCCGTACGGTCGACGAACCCGGACGCCGTGTTGTCGAGCGGCGCCCGGAACACGACCCGGGTCCGGTTCACCGCCAGCGTCGACAGCGTCGGCGAGTTGTTGCCGCCGGAGCCGAACGACAACAGCGCGATCCCGCCGATGAGCGCGGCGAGCAGCACCACGCCGACGCCCACGAGAAACGGACGCCGCGCCCGGACGCCGCGATCGTGCGTGCGCGTCGTGGCCGGCGGCCGGCTCGGCAGCAGCGACGATTCCCCGGTGCGCGCATCGGGCGCCGGGCTGGGCGCCCGCGGTGCGCTCGACGCCTCGGCGCCGGAGCGGTCCGCCTCTGGCTCGGCAGGCGCCGACGGGACCCGGGTTCCTCCTCCTCCGACAACGTTCGCCGCCGCGACGGGGACGGCTCGCCCGTGGAATGCGTCGCCCAACTCTTCGACGAAGCGGCCGGCCGCCGCTGGTCGCACCGCCGGATCCGCCGACAGCGCGCGCTGGAACACCGTGTCGACGGCCGGAGCAACGCCGGGAACATGTGCCGTGAGGGAAGGAGCGGCGCCGGACGTCGGCACGCTCACGAGCCCCGGTAGAGCCTCGAGTCGGTACGGCGGTTGACCGGTGATGCACTCGAACATGATGCAGGCGAGGGAGAACACGTCGGAACGCGCGTCGGCGGCGCGCGCCGACACCTGCTCGGGCGCCAAGTACATCGGACGGTCGCCCGCACCCGCGGTGGAGCTCGCGGCCGCACCCATCGTGGCCTTGCTCGGCCCGAAATCGGCGACGGACACGCGCCCGCCGGGCTCCAGGAAGATGTTCGACGGCTTCAGATCACCGTGGACGAAGCCGCGCTCGTGCGCATCGTCGAGCGTGCGCGCCACTCGCTCGAGGATCGCGATCGCGTCGTCCGGCCGCAGCCGGCCCCGGCGCGCGAGCATCGCCTGCAACGTCGAGCCGGTGACCAATCGCATCGCGACGAGACAGGTGTCGTCGGCGATGCCCACCTCGTAGACCGCGACGACGTCCGGATGCTGCAGCTGCGCAACGTCGACGTACTCGCGGCGCAATCGTTCCGTGAAGTCGCGGTCGCGCCCGAACGCGGGCGCGAGCACTTTCAGGGCCACCCGGCGGTCCAGCGCGGGCTCGTACGCCCGGTAGACGCTGGCGATGTCGCCCGATCCGAGCAGCGCCTCGATGACGAATCCGCCGATCTGCGTACCGGGCGCGAGCGCACTCGTCAGATCGCGCACCGCGTCGAGGCTACCGTGCCACGCTTCGTCCATCGCGCACACCAGGCCGCAACCGCTCGCAGCCGTCAGCGCGCAAGCTCCCGAGGTACATCCGCTCGTCGGGCCCGAGCCCGAACCAACTCCGGCGGGGTGAGCCGCAGCGTCAGTCGAGAGCGAGCAACGCCGCGAGCGCGGCGCCAAGCTCCCAGCACGCGTCGAGCGACTCACGCGTGGGCTCGCCCAACACGGTGACCGGATCCTGTGCGCGACGCCACTGCAACCCGGTCGTGATCGTCTCCACCGCTCGGAGCGCGCCCGCGGTGTCGCTGTTGCCGTGCAGGTACAAGCCGTACGGCCGGCGCTGGGTCGCATCGAGGCACGGGTAGTAGATCTGGTCGAAGAAGTGCTTCATCGCGCCCGAGATGTACCCCAGGTTCGCGGGCGTGCCGAGGAGGTAGCCGTCCGCTTGCAGGACGTCGACGGCGGTTGCGGTGAGCGCGGGGCGGGTGACGACGTCGACACCTTCGATCCGGCTGTCGGTCGCGCCCGACACGACCGCGTCGAACATCGCGTGCAACGACGGCGAGGTCGTGTGGTGGACGATCAGGAGCGTCGTCATCGAGCGCGCGGCCCTCAGAGCGCCGCGGCCGCGCCCGCGAGTCGGACACCGCGCACGCCCTCGCGGAGCTGGTCGTCGCCCAGGCCGTTCGTGAGGTACGCGAACGAGGTACCGGTCGCAGGGTCGGCCCAGCCGATCTGCATGTGCGCGCCCGCATGCCCGAACGCCGCCGGCGAGTTTCCCTCGCCGAATCCCGCGTAGCGCAAGGTGTGCAGCCCGTCGGACCCCGCGACCACGAGCCCGATCGTGCGGTTCACCGGTGCCCCGAGCAGCGGATCGGGCAGCGTGCAGCGCACGTTGCCCGTCGCGTCGGCGAGGACCTCCGGCGCCCACAGGTGATCCGGGTTTCGCAGCAGGGCCTGGTAGAAGAGCGCCAGATCCGCCGCGGTCATGATCCCGCCGCCTCCCGGCACGCCCGCGGCTCGCACAGCCCGGTCTTCGAACAGGCGGATCGTGTCGTCACGCTCCTTGCTCGCACCGCCGACCGCGACGAGCGGCGCGACGCCGTCACCGTCCCCGGCGCCGATGCCGAGCACGCGCGGCAGACCGAGCGGTCGACACACGCGGTGCTCGACGAAGTCGCGGAAGTCGAGGCCGCTCAGTCGCTCGACGAGATCGGCGAGCACCCAGTGCGCCGACGATGGGTGGTAGACGAAGCGCGACCCCGACTCCCATTCGAGTCGCCATTGCGCGAACTGACGTCTGCGTCGGGCCGGGACCGCTCCGTCGACTGCGGCCATCGGCGCGTTCGGGAAGCCGGCCGTGTGCAGCAACACGTGCTCGACCGTGACCGCGTCCATGCCGTTCGCGCGCAGTTCGGGCAGGTAGTCACCGACGGGCCGATCGACGTCGAGCACACCATCCCCGATCAGCAGCCACACCGCCGACGCAACGATCGGCTTCGTCGCCGAGAAGACGTGGAACCGGCTCTCGTTGGTCGCGTCACCGAACGTCTCGAACATCACGAGGTCGCCGTCGCGCGCGACTGCGAGCTGGCAGGCCGGCAGCCGCCCACGCTCGACGTCACGCCGAGCGAGCTCGACGAGCGCGGTCGTGTCGAGCGAAGCCACGTCAGGTCACCACACCAAGACCGAATCGTGCGTGTTCACCGAGTAGGTATTGCTGCTCGTCTGCCAGGTCGACCGGCTCCACCGGCCCGCACGGCATCCGGCGCCGCATCTAGCGTGTGCAGTCGTGACGACCTCCGGCGCCGACTCCGACGAGACCACCGCGCGTTTCGAGTTCGCCTTCGAACCACGTTTCCGAGCCTGGTTGCTCGTGCAGGGGGTCACCCCCCGCACGGCATGGGTCACCCTCTCCGCCGACACACTCGTGGCCCGGTTCGGGCCCTGGGTCTGCGAGGCCGACCGCGCCAACGTGTCGGGCGTGGAGTTGAGCGGCCCTTATCGTTGGTATCGCGCCATCGGCGCGCGGCTCTCATTCGCCGACCACGGGCTCACGTTCGGCACGACCACCGCCGGCGGCGTGTGCATGACGTTCCACGAGCCGGTGAAGGGCCTGGTGCCGTTCGGGCGGCTGCGTCATCCCGGCCTCACGTTGACGGTGCAGGATCGTGAGCGTCTCGCGTCGCTGCTGCAACCCCGTGGATGATCGGTCTCAGGTGAGATGCGTCTCGGGCGTCGATGCCAACTGGCCGCGCCCGGTCAACTCCGTGACCGCTGGAACCGGGTTGGGATCGCTGAAGAACCGTCCGTCGGCGTAGTCGGCGTCGTGGCCGGTGCCGTCGACGACCCAGCACGAGGCCTCGAGCGCGATGCCACCGGGATCGGTGAAGTACACCGATCGGATGAAGCCGTGGTCGACGACGTCGGTGACTTCGCAGTTCGCGGCCTTCAGACGATTCCGCAACGCGAGCAATGCCTCTTCGTCGGGCACGTTGAACGACACGTGGTCGAACTGCGGCGCGCGTTCGTCGGGAATGCCGGCCGGCTTCGCGAACGGTTGAATGCCCGCGTTCTTGTACTCGAAGAACGCGACCGTGTTCTGCTCGCCGATCTCGAAGAAGTAGTGCCGGAACGAGTCGGTACCGATCGTGGCGATGAGCCGGGCCCCCAGCACGCCGTGATAGAAGCGCACGGTCGCGTCCATGTCGTCGGTTACCAGCGCGAGATGGTTGATGCCGCGCCAGCGGACCTGCGGAACGGATGCGGTTCCAGCGTCATTCGCCATGTCACGAGCCTACTGTCGCGAAGCCCCTGCTGAAAACGGCAGGAACACGGCAACAGAGCACTGCCATCAGGGCGGCAATCCTGGCGGGCCGCGGGAATCCCCGGGGGCATCGCGCAGTTGACACACGCGGTCGCCCGGCAAGAGGGAGGCAGGTCCGTGGGCGCGAACGCAGACGTGTCACCCGTTCCCCTTCCGCCGGAAGGCACGGCCCGGAGGACGCGCCCCGATGCGGCCGAGGTCGCGCTGATGACACGTGCCTTCGCGACCGCGCCGGCCCCGCCGGGCGGCGTCACCGAGGTCCAGCGGGCGGTGCTCAACGCACTCGTCGAATCCATGACCGGCCATGTGGTCGACGTCGCCGAAGCGGACCCGCTCGGGCCCGCGGCGTTCGCCGATGCACTGCGCGACCGCGACCTCGCGTTTCGGACGCGCATGGTGCAGATGATGCTGCTCGCCGAGATGCTCCTCGTGCCGCTGCCTCCGGAGGTCAGCGAGCGGGTCGAGACCTACGCGACTGCGCTCGGGGTGGCCGACGACATGATGCGGGTGGCCCACCGCGTCGCACAGGGGTCGCTCGGGCTCGCGCTGATCGACTTCAAGCGCAGCGGCTACTTCGAGCACTTGCTCGAGACGCCGCCCGACACGCTGCACGTCTCCAGTGCGCTCGAGGACGCCTGGCAGCTCCGGTGTGACGACCCCGCGCTGTACGAGCGCTGGCACGCGCTCGCCGACTGCCCCGAGGGCTCACTGGGCAACGCTGTCTGGCGCTTCTACCGAGCGCGGGGTTTCACGTTCCCCGGCCATCCCGACAGTGCGCCGCCGACCCTCGCCCAGCACGACTGGGTGCACGTGCTCGCGGACTACGGGTCGACCGTAGAGTCGGAGATCGAGGTCTTCGGGTTCATCGCGCGCGCCAACGACGACCCGCGTGCGTTCTCGTTGCTGGCCATGGTGCTGGGCTTGTTCGAGACGGGATACCTCTACGGGGCCGCCGAGCTGTTCCAGTACGACACCCGTCATCTGTCCCGCGACGCGCCCCGCATGGCGACGCGCCTCGCCGACGCGATGTACCGCGGCGCGATGGTTGGTTGGCATCTCGACGACGAGGGCCGCGGTGGCGAGACCGATCTCATGGCGACGGACTGGTTCCGCTACGCGGACTGGCCGCTGGAGCGAGTGCGCGAAGACCTGGGCGTTCTCGCGAAATCGCCCCGGGCGGTGGAGGCGGGCTCGAGGACACCCTGGGAGCCCGGCGGCATCTCGCCGTACCAGTACGAGCACGGGCGGGCCGCCGCGCAAGCCGTCGGTGAGATGTACGACGCCTACGGGGCGACACCCCTCTGATGCGCGACCCGCTGGAAGGGCGAGCCGGGCCGTCGCAACGACCGATGGCCCGGCTCTCCTCGTCGCCCGCGGACTCGCTCCAGCGTCTCGCTGCAGCGTGGCCGAACGGTACAGACGCGGCGGTTCGGTAACAAGAGCGTGAACGCGACATTTCTCGGCGAGCGCGAGGCTTCCGACGCCGGTGGGATGATCCGGTCGTGACGACCGAGCCGGCGGCCGACCCGACGGGCCTCGCGGACCGCGCCCTCCCCCGCGACGTCACGGGCCTGCTCGACGGGCTCACGACGACTCGCGCGATTCGGCGCTACCGCGACGAACCGGTCGCCGCTGAAGCTCTGCGCGCGATGGTGTTCGCCGCGACGCGGGCGCCGAGCGGCTCGAACCGTCAGCCGTTCCGCTTCCTCGTGCTCACCGACGGTCCGAAGGCTCGTGAAGCGAAGGCCCTCGTCGGCGCGGCAGCGCGGGACGCATGGAACGCGAAGCGGGTCGCGGATCGGTACGACGAGGGCTCGGGTGCGGACGCGGCATCGCCCAAGGCCCGCGTCGCGCGCTCGATGCAGCGTTACGTCGACGAGTTCGAACGCGTGCCGGTGCTCGTCTTGCCGTGCCTCGAGCGGTACCGCGACGCCAACCCGCTCGAAGGCGCCTCGGTGTATCCCGCGTGCCAGAACCTGTTGCTCGCGGCACGCGCGCTCGGCTACGGCGGTGTCCTGACGCTGTGGCACGCGCTCGTGGACCGCGAGCTGCGCGCACTCCTCGACATTCCCGACCGTGCCGCCATCGCCGCGACGATCACGATCGGCCGTCCCGTCGGACGTCACGGCCCGGTCCGGCGCCGCCCACTCGACGAGCTGGTGTTCGAGGAGCGCTGGGGTCGCCCGGCACCATGGGCGGTGGATCCGCCCGGCACCCGCCACACTGCCGCCGGCCCACCGCGCGGCGCCGCCTGATCGCCGCAGAAGCGCGCGCTGCGCGGTCTCGGGCGCCTTTCGCCCACGCGTCAGCCCGAATGGCCCGTTTTTTCGTTCGCGTGCCGTGGTGGTCGCGCACAACCGCGGCGACGTTCCGTGATCGTGTTGCTTCCGTCAAGGAGACGTGTTCGAATCGCGCCGCTCCGGGAAGGATTCTCGCTCGTGTCTCGCTTCCGCAGATTCTCGTCTCGTCCGCGCGCGTCGATCGATCCGTTGTCGGCCGCTGCGATCACCGCCGGCGCGATGCTCCTCGCCGCGCTCGGGATCTACTTCGCGCGGCCGGCGCAGCACGCGCCCCGAGCGGCGGGCGACATCGCCGCGGGCCCATCGAGCACCGTGCCGAACCTGGTCACCGCGGGGATACTGCCCGGCATCCCGTCCACGACGACCACCGCGAGCGCGTTGACCGGCGTCCTGCCGCAGACGGGCGGCCCGCTGCCGCCGACGACCGTGCATCCTGCCGCTCCCACAACGACCACGACGACGTCTTCGGCCGCGAGATTCACCGCGCCGCCTGGAACCTCGCCTCAGCCGACCACAACCGTGCCACCGCCTCCGACCTCGGAGAGCACGACCACGACGTCGGCACCGCCCGACACCACGCCGAGCACGACGAAGCCGCCGCCGACGCCGCCGACCACGCCCAGCACGCTGCCGACGATCCCATTCCCGCTCAGCTCACAGTGAGCGCGTGCGGCGCGTGCCCGCGCCGCGGTGACGCCGGGGTCTACGACATGACGTCCTTGCGGCGGAAGTACCACCATCCGATGCCGCAGAAGACGATGATGTAGCCGACCTGCAGCGCCGCACCGCGCCACATGTCGGAGCTCACGACGCCGTCGGTGAACATGCTGTGCCAGGCGTCGATGTAGTGGGTCGGGAAGACGTTGCGGACCACACCGATGGCGGAGATGTTGTCGAGAATCGCCGAGGTCACGTAGAGCCCGAACGCAGCCGAGGCGGCGCCGGCCGGCGAGTCCGTCATCGTCGAGATCATGAACCCGAAGGCGATGATCGACGCGAGGCTCCACGCGATGTAGCCCGTCGCGATGCCGAGATGGCCGAGCAACGTGCCGACCGATTGGTACGGAATACCGACGAACGGCGCGAACTGACGCACGTCCAGCGGGTGCCATCCCCAGGCGATCCCGCCTGCGATCAGCGCCGTGAGCACGATGATCACCGTCGCCAGTGCTCCGAGCGCAGCCGCGATGGTGAGCTTCACGCCGAGCAGCCGTCCACGACGAATGGGGCGTACGAGCAACGACCGCAGATTCCCCCACGACGCCTCGGCCGCGATGGCGTCACCGGCGAAGAGCGCGGCCACCGCTATGAGGAGGAACCGGCTCATCACTTCGAGCACCGCAGCCGGCAGGAGGAGCCCGTCACGCGTGGCGAGATAGAACAGATCGCGGCCGCCCTCGCGGTCGAGCTGGGGCGGGTTGGCCCACAACGCGAACGTGACGATGAGCGGGATCGCCGCCATCAACCCGAGCGCGACCCAGGTGCGAGGTCGGCGGGCCTGCTTGATGACCTCGGTGCGCAAGAGGGCGATCATCGAACCGTCTCCTCGCCGAGCAGGCCAAGGAACGCGTCCTCGAGCTGATGTCGCGCCGTGACCGTGCCGACCTTGACGCCGGCGCGCACGAGCGCGTCGACCAGTTGCCATCGTTCCGCGCCCGAGAGACGCACCGAGAGCCCGGCGCCGTCGGGGACGACCTCGACCACTCCCGGAAGCGCACGCAGCACCTCTGTCGCGCGTGCGGGGTCGTCGACCTCCAGGTACGACGACACCGCGGACTGTGTGAGGTCGGCAACGGTTCCGTACGCGACGAGACGGCCGCGGTCCATGACGGCCGCGTGGGTGCAGATCTGCTCGACCTCGCTCAGCAGATGGCTCGACAACAGCACGGTCGTGCCGTGGTCGGCGACACGACGGAGGAGCTGGCGCACCGCGCGCATCTCCTGCGGGTCGAGCCCGTTGGTCGGCTCGTCGAGGACGAGGAAATCGGGGCGGTTCAGCAGCGCGCGTGCGAGGCCGAGCCGTTGCCGCATCCCCTGGGAGTACGTCTTCACCTTGCGATGGATCGCGTCGCCGAGCCCGGCAACGCCGAGCGCGGTGTCGAAGTCGGCGTCGTCGATCGGATCGCCACCCGCCTCCCAGTAGAGGCGGAGGTTCATCAGGCCGGAGAGGTACGGCACGAACGCGGCCTGCTCCACCAGCGCGCCGACGCGCCGGAACACATCCCCGCTCGGGACGACGCGCTCGCCGAACAGCTCCATCTCGCCCGCGGTGGGCATGACGAGGCCGAGCAGCATCCGCAACGTCGTGGTCTTCCCGGCACCGTTGGGGCCGAGCAGGCCGCACACCTCGCCGCGCTGCACCGACACGGTGAGGTCGTCGACCGCGAGGACACCCTTGCCGAAGCGCTTGCTCAGCCCGCGCACGGCCATGACGGTCTCGCCGACGCCGGGCGGCCCGACGTCGGCTCGAGCCACGGTGCCTGTCGCCATTGGTCACCTCGCAATCCCGGACGGGGGGCCGGGAAGGTCATTCCTAGCGTCTCATCCTGAGAGACGGATGAGACACCCCGTTGCCCGCCCCACCTGGGCCTAGGCTGCCGGGACATGGCCGAACACCCGCTTCAGCAACGGCTCCACGATGCGCTGCACCGCGGTCACCGAAAGGTGACGGAGGACGAGGTCGCCGAGATCACGGCCGTCGTGCTCACCATCGTCACCGAGCTCACGGGCGAGCTGGCGCTCGTCATCGCGGAGCTGGCAGACCGCGTCGAGGCGCTCGAAGCGCGCACCGGCTGAGCGCGGCCAGGCCTCAGCGCTCGAGCGGCGTCGACGGAAGAGTCGCGGGCGTGAGCGCCGGGCCGCCCGAGACGGCCGGCACACGCAACGGTGCCCCGCGACACCGCCCCGCCCCGGTACACGACGGGCAGCTCGCGGGATCGACGACGGACGCCCGCCCGTACGAGACGTTCCAGCACCACCAGCAGGTGTCGCAGCGGTAGTTCACGTCGACCCCGTTCGACACGGCCGTGAACGCGGCGGAGCCGCACGCCGGGCAGCTCCCGAGTGGGGACGTATTCGCCTCGGGCGCCATGCGAATGTCCATGTCGCGGTCCTTCCCACCAGGAGCGGGACCGAAGCGTCAGGACGCGGTCGCGAGTGCCCGGCGCATGCCCTGCCTTGCCGCGCTCCGCAACGCCTCGCGCATCGCCTGCGCGCTCGGCGGCCGAGCGGCCGGGTCGCGCGCGAGCGCGGTGAGCATCACGACCTCGAGCGCCTCGGGCACATCGGGGCGCCCGATCGGCGGGATGGGAGCCTGTTGGTGCGCGACCGCGAGCTCGAGCAGGTTGCGTCCCTTGAACGGCGGCCGCCCGACGAGCATCTCGAAGAGCACGACGCCGAGTGAGTACAGGTCGGAGGCTGCCGTTGCATCGCGGCCCTCCGACCGTTCGGGTGCGAGGTACATCGGCGTGCCCACGACCTGACCCGGACGCGTGACTGCGGCTCCGGCGTCCTGCTGGCTCTTCGCGAGCCCGAAGTCGGTCAATTTGATCGTGCGGTCGTCGTCGCCGATGAGGATGTTGCTGGGCTTCACGTCGCGGTGCACGAGACCTTGGTCGTGCGCGGCTCCGAGCGCGCCCAGCACACGGTCGGTCACGAGGACGGCCTGCCGGAAGGTGAGCCGGCGCCGTCGCTTCAACACCGCCGCGATGCTCGGGCCGCGAAGGAGCTCGGTGACGAGGAACAGGCGGCCGCCGTCCTCTCCCGCGTCATACACGCGCACGATGTTGGGATGCGTGAGGCTCGCGGCGACGCGCACCTCGCGCAGGAACCGGGTCCGACCCTCCGGGTCGGCCGCGTCCGACCGCAGGAATTTGATGGCGACGTCCCGCTGCAACACGGTGTCGAAGGCCTCGACGACGCGGGCCATCGAGCCCTTTCCGACGAGCGCCCGCAGCTCGTACCGGCCCACCACCGTCTGTGCCACGGCAGGTAATCGTAGGGTCGCCCGGCGCGCGATCGGGTGATGCTGATTTAGCCTTCGCTGCATGAGCGACACGCTGGTGCTGCACGATCCCGCGACATACGAACAGGGATTTCCGCACGACCGGTTCCGTGAGCTGCGTCACAGCGATCCCGTCTCGCACCACCATCATCCGGCGTGGGAGCGCGGCTACTGGGCCGTCGTGCGCCATGCCGACGTGCAGCACGTCTCACGCGATGCCGAGACCTTTCAGAACGCGCCGCACCCGTTCCTCGCCGTCGGCGAGGACAGCGACGAAGCCGGCGTGAGCGGCCTGCTGATCAGCCTCGACGCTCCCGAGCATCACCAGCTCAGGAAGCTGATCAACCGCGGGTTCACACCGCGTCGCGTGGCCGATCTGACGGAGCGGATCCAGGACCGGGTACGCGGCCTCGTCGACGACCTCGACGGACGCACGTCGTGCGATCTGGTCACCGACCTCGCCTTGTGGTTGCCGCTGCACGTGATCGCCGACCTCGTCGGCGTACCCGAGCCGGATCGCGAGCAGGTGTTCGAGTGGACGGAGGTGACATTCGGGTTCGACCCGAACGTCACTCCCGAGCAGCAGCTCGAGGCCGCAACGCTGATGTACACGTACGCAGACGCGATGTGCGAGGAACGACGTGATGCTCCCCGCGACGATCTCATGAGCGTGTTGCTGCAAGCAGAGGTCGACGGCGAGCGTCTCGACCAGATGCAGATCGACCTCTTCTTCATGCTGCTGCAGAACGCGGGCAGCGAGACGACGAGGAACCTCATCACGTCGGGCACCCTTGCGCTGTTGGAGCACCCCGCCGAGCTCGAACGGTTACGTACCGACGTCTCGCTGCTACCGGTCGCGATCGAGGAGTTGTTGCGTTACGTGACGCCGGTGATGCAGTTCTGCCGCACCGCGCGCGTCGACACGGAGATCGGCGGAATGCCGATCTCCGCCGGCGACCGCGTCGTCATGATGTACCCGTCGGCCAACCGGGACGAGCGCGTCTTCACCGACCCGGATCGCGTCGACGTGACGCGCACACCGAACGACCATGTGGCATTCGGCGCGGGCGGACCGCACTTCTGCCTCGGTGCGAGCCTCGCCCGCCTCGAATCCAAGTTGATGTTCCAGGCGATACTGGAACGATTCGAGGGCCTGGAGGTCGACGGGGACCCCCAGGCGATGCCGCGGGTCAACAGCAACCTCATTGACGGCTTCGCGCACCTGCCCGTGAAGTGGCAGCGACTGAAATAAGACACCGCGCGCGGCTCAGCTCGTGTCTTCCTCGGGACGGTTCCCCACACCCTCAGCCCAGGCCTTGGGCGACCGCGTGGATGACGATGCCGGCGAGGGCTCCGACGACCGTTCCGTTGATGCGGATGTACTGCAGGTCGGGGCCGAGGAGGAGCTCCAATCGCCGCGCGGTTTCGTCGGCGTCCCAGCGAGCGATGGTGCCGCTGACCAGTGACGACACCTCGGTGTCGAAGTGCCGTACGACGTAACGCACGAGGGACTCGAGCCAGTTCTCCGCGGCACCTCTGAACGTGGGGTCGTCGCGCAGACGCGCGCCGAGTGCGTTGATGGCGCGCTCGAGCGAACGGCGAAGCTCCGAGTCGGGGTCGCAGGCGGCAACGCGCAACCGCTCCTTCGCTTCGTTCCACAGCGTCGCGACCCAGTCGCGTAGCTGCGGTTGCGAGAGCAGGTCCTGCTTGAGCTGCTCGCCGCGCTCCCGCATCTCCGGCGACGTCTCGAGCTCGATGGCGAGTTGGCGGAGACGCGCTTCGAGATCACGGCGCAGCGGATGGTCGGGATTGCCGGCCATCCCGCTCAGTGCATCACGCGCGGCTTCGAAGAGCCGCTCGTAGATCCGGTCCTCGACGGCGAGGGGTATCCACCAGGGCACGTGCCAACCGAGGCGCTCGCGCAACTCGTCGTGATGTGCCTCGAGATACCGGTCGAGGCCGGTGAACGCGACGTCGAGCACCTTGTCGTGACGGCCGTCCTCGGTCAGGAACTGCAGGACCCGCCCCGCGACCGGCGCGAGCGGCACCGCATCGATCTGCTCGCGGACAATGCCTTCGAGCGTGGCGTGCACGTCGTCGTCGTGGAGCAGGTCGAGCACCGCGACGATCGCATCGGCGGCATCGCCGGCGACGCGCGCGGCGGTGTCCGGATGTGCGGCCCACCCCGCGAACCGGCCGACCACGTCGCCGGAATGAAGACGCTCGATGATTGCATCGGGCGTGAGGAAGCTCTCCTGGATGAACTCGCCGAGGGTCACCGCGAATTGGTCCTTGCGCTCGACCACGACCGCGGTGTGCGGGATCGGCAACCCGAGGGGATGGCGGAACAACGCGACGACCGCGAACCAGTCCGCCAGGCCACCGACCATTGACGCCTCGGCCGCGGCTTGCAGGTAGCCCGCCCACGTCGCGTGCACGCCCGAGAGCGTCACTGCGAGGAACACCACAGTCGCGCCGGCGAGGAGTGCCGTCGCCCGCCGCCGCGTCACCGTCAGCTGGTGTCGGCGCGCCGGTTCCGATCGCAACTGCGGGACTCCGCCGCCGGTCATGCTGGTGCTGTACCCCGATGCGGTCGACGCCCGATCCCGCCCGCGCGGGGCCGGACGCCGGTCACACCGGGCCCAGGAAGAGGAACACGCTCTGGTTGGCACGCCGGCTCGCCAACGCTCCCCGGCGAACGAGCGATCGCGAATCGAGGCGTGCAGTGATCCCGGGCTCGACTTGGAACACACCCTCGGACGACCACCGCGGCGCGGAACAGCCATTCCGACGCGCGGGCCGTCGTACCGGGCTGACCTACGCGTTCCTCACCGGGCGCCTCGAGCGCCACGGCCGGGACCTGCGTCGCCACCGCGAGAGTGTTGCACCACCCGGCGGGTGCGGACGACTCATCCGAGCGCCCCGGTCAGGCGCTGCGGAGCTCCTCGTGCGACGTGTCGGGCGGGTCGGCGAGGCGGAACCCTTCGCCTCTCGCGGTGAGGAGGAACGTCGGGTGCGTCGGATCCGTCTCGAGCTTCGCCCGGATTCGGCGAATGTGGGCGACGATGCGTTCGCCGTCGTCCGGCGCGGCCTGGCGCCACACCATGCGGTAGAGGTCCTCGCGCGTCACCACGCCACCAGCCGCGACGACGAGCGCGGCGAGGATGCGGATCTCGAGGCGGGTGAGCTCCACCCGGCGCCCGTTCCACTGCGCTTCGCGGCGGCGCATGTCGAGTCGCAACGGACCCCACTCCAGCGTGGGTGAGTGCTGCGTGCCGGGCCGCAAACCGACGAGCGCGCTCCCACGCAACGCAACCTCGTCGGGCGTGACGCCCGCGCCCAGCTGCACGTGTGCGCCCGCGGCAAGGACGTCGCCGACCGCGTCGGACCCGCCGACGAGGATGACCGCGGCGTCGCTGCGCCTGACGATGGTACGGACGAGCGCGGGGTCTTCGATGCCCGGCAACCCACCGTCGATCATCACGAGGTCGAAACGGGTGCGCTCCACCAACGCTCCGAGCTCAGCGGTGCTGAACACCAGCGTCGGCACGATCCCATGTCGGGAGAACGCGTACGCCATCGTTCCGGCGCGGCCCGGAAACGCACTCGCGACCAACACGGACCCGATCCGTGAGGACTGCCACAGTTCGCCCATCTGCCCTGCCCCCGTGTCGCGCCGAACCGCGCAACCACTGCCTGCCCCGGCTCCCCAGAACGTAAGCCCCGCCTGCCCGGCGGATCACGAACCGTGTGAACGTAACCCGCGCCAGAGCAGCAAGCAAGGGCTCCAGACGCAACTCTTGCAACACTGGCAACGCCCGCCATGGAGGGCGCGAGAACGGTCACGATGCGCGGCCTACGCGAGACACCCCCGGGCGCAAGACGACGGCGCCGGTGCAGCGGGACGCCGGGTGGGAACACTTCACCCCGATCCCGGAGGTGGCCATGCGCAGGATGCTCGTCTCACTCGCGATCGCCCTCGCCGCCGTGGTGGTCCCGGCGCTCCCCCTCGAGGCACAGGCGGGCCCGACGATCGCGGTGAGCCGCACCACGGGCCTCAACGACGGCGACACCGTCAACGTGATGGGCGCGGACTGGTCGAGCCGGCTCCGGCTCGTCGGCATCTTCGTGTGCGACACCGCGGTGTACAACGCGGCGCCGGCCGCGGGAGGAAACGGTGACGCACGGTTCGACTACATCTTCGGACGCTGCGGCGATTTCAACGTGTACAGCGTTCCGACCAGTGGGCAGTTCGCGGTTCAGTACCTCGTCAGGCGCGGGACCGCCAACTGCGGCAATCGGCCCGGGGACTGCGTGATCTACGCGATGGCGGAGCGCGGCAGCAACGTGTTCAGCACGAACGCGGTGCCCATCTCGTTTGCGACGCCGCCACCTCCGACGTGTCTGCCGATGAGCCGCGGCGCGAGCGGAATCGCCGTCGACGTGCAGGCGAAGAGCGGCTTGCGCGCCATCGACGTGACCACGGCGACGAATGCCAACGTGGTCGTGCCGTCGTTCACGAACGGGACCACCGATCCGGTGCACGTCACCGCGACGAAGATCGACCCGACGCGCGGCTCGCAGGTGGCGCTGCGCGTGACCGACCTCAAGAGTGCGGTCAGCGAGTGCGATCCGGTCATCGCGACACTGAGCCCGCGCAAGGTCGAGGTCTTCTCCGAGGTACCTGCCGCGGACCATTTCCTGACCGTCGTGAACACCGATCCGGGACTGCGACGCATTGTCGTGAAGGTCGCGCGCCACACCGAGGTCATCAAGCTCCGACCCGCCGAGACGAAGCTGGTCGACCTCGCCCGCCTCGTGCCCGCCACCGATCACGCCTATGCGATCCGCCTCCGCGGCGTCGGCCGTGGTCCCGCGCAGATCACGATCTCGGACGGCGGCGCGGCGATGACTGCGGCGCATCCTCCGAAGGCGGCGATGTTCACCCATCCGTAGGGCACCCGACGCGCGGCGTGGCCCGGGAGCGTGCTCGGCTACGGCACCTTCCGCAGCGCGTCGTTCACCTCGAGCTGCTCCAGGCGCTGAGCGGCTCCGCAGCGACAGCGCGGAAGGTCGGCCGGGCATTCGGCACGCGCGTTCCACGACGGACCGCCGAGATCCAGCCGGCCGCAATCGATGCAACGGCACACGAATACCGAGACGTACTCCGGCGGCACCATGGACGCGCGCCGATCTCCTCCGCTCGGGGTGCGAACGAGGTGGCCCACTCCCCCGGCGATGATGCGCATCTGGTGTTCCTCCGAATGCCCTGTCGCGTTTTGACGCGCGCGGTCACATGAGGCATCGGAGCGTTCTCGCGGCGACTTGAGCCGCCCGTGGCAGCGACGCCGCGCCACGCGTCAGGCGCCGGCCGCCTCACGGTCGCGCGCGACCTCGTCGAGCTCGCTGAATTCCGAGCTGGTGTCGACCCAGTCCTCGAACTCGATCACGCCGATCTCGGTGAACCGCTCGCGCAACCACCCGTCGGCGGTGTCGAGCAACCCGAGCTTCTTGCAGTTCGGGACGATCTTCGAGAACAGCAGCTGCTGGAACATGCGTTGGGCCGGCGGCTGCACGCGGTCCATGGTGCGGTAGATCGCGTCCGGGTCGACGCCCATCCGCGCCCACATCTCCGTGTGCGCGAACCGCCGCTGCAGCCGCCGCGCCACCTCGAACGCGAACTCCTGACGCTCGCGCAGCTCGGGCCCGCTCAGCCCGGCGTAGTACTCCTGCAGCGACAACACACCGAACGCGACGTGACGGGCCTCGTCACTCATCACGTAGCGAAGGAGCTTCTTCAACAATGGCTCCGTGGTGATCTGGTGCATCATCCCGAACGCCGCAAGCGCCAGACCCTCGACCATGATCTGCATCCCGAGGTACGCGATGTCCCAGCGCGGGTCGCGCAGGATGTCGTCGAGGATGCCCTTGAGGTTCTCGTTGATGCCGTACTGGGTCCCGAGCTTCTCGCTCAGGTAGCGCGCGAACACCTCGACGTGACGCGCCTCGTCCATCACCTGTGTCGCGGCGTAGTACTTCGCGTCGATCCACGGCACCGTCTCGACGATGCGCGCGGTGCACAGCAGTGCGCCCTGCTCGCCGTGCATGAACTGCGACAGCAGCGACTTCTGCAGCTCGATCGAGACCGTGCGCCACTCGGCGTCGCCGAAGTGCCGAACGGGCGAGTCCTCGGCTTCGGCGAGGGCCTGGAACCGCAACGTGCCCCCGCCCCCAAGCTCCTGACCGACCTTCTCGGGGTCGACGTCGACCGTCCAGTCGAGATCGGCCGTCGCGTTCCACTGGGAAGTCTTCGCCTTCTCGTAGAGCTTCACCAGCCCGGCCCGGCTCTGCTCGTAGTCCCATGTGAACGCCGTGTCGAACTCGGCGCGCACGGCGTGGATGGTGTCGATCGTGTCGGTCATGCGGTCTCCCTTGCGGGTGCACACGCGTCGAGCAGACGCGCGATCAACGAGTGCCATTCCTCCGGGGCCGGAGGGTCGAGCTCCAGCGCGCGAGCGACGAGGGCGCCGAGCGCGACGGTGACGCAGAACCGTGCCAGCACCGCGGTGTCGAGCTCCGCATCGATGCTGCTCTCGCGCTTGCCCTGGTCGACCAGGCGCGCAACGAGCTCCTCACGCGCGCCGAGCCGCTCATGGAGCAACTCGCGCAGCGTGCCGTCCCGGCGCGCGGCGACGATCGCCTCGAGCAGGAGCGGGGGCTCGCGACGGGGCTGCACCAGCCGGTCGCCGAGCACGCCGAGCAGCTCGCGTGTCTCGTGGGCCGTCGTGCTCTCGAGCAGGCTGTCGAGCTCGGTGTCCGTTCGGTCGGCAATCGCGTCGAAGAGCAGGTCGGCCTTGCCGCGGTAGTTGGCGTAGATGGCGCCCGTCGTCATGCCCGCGGCCCGGGCGACGTCCTGAACCCGGGCGCCCTCGTAGCCGTCGGAGCGGAAGACCTCGATCGCCGCGGCAATCAGGCGTTCACGGGTCGACGGAGCAGAAACGGCGCTCACGCAGCCATGATAACGGTCATTATCGGAACCATGTCACAAGCTTATTGACTCGATGTATACACCCGTTGTATAGCTGCCGGGTGACCGTGGCGTACGCGCTGCTCGGGTTCCTCGAGGAGGAAACCCGGCACGGCTACGACCTCAAGCAGGCGTACGACGCGCTGTTCGGCGCCGGCCGCCCCGTGCAATTCGGCCAGATCTACGCCACCCTCGGACGACTGGAGCGCGACGGCCGCATCCGTCTCGCGGCGCAAGAACCGGGGCAAGGGCCGGAACGGAAGCGTTACGAGATCACCGCCGAGGGCATCGACGAGCTGCACCGGTGGCTCAGTGAACCCGAGGCGCCGGAACCCCACCTCCAGCGCACCCTGTTCGCGAAAACCGTGCTCGCGCTGACGACCGGGCGCGACGCCGGCGCCTACCTCGACGCGCAGCGCGGCGCGCACCTCGAGCGCATGCGCGAGCTCACCGCGCTCAAGACGGGTGCGGATCTCGCGACCGCGCTCCTCGCCGACTTCGCGCTGTTCCACCTCGAAGCCGATCTGCGCTGGATCGAACAGACGCGGGGCCGGCTCGACTCGCTCCGTCAGGAGGTCACCCGGTGAACGACGGCATCATCGACGCGAAGGGCCTGGTGAAGGACTTCGGCACCACCAAGGCGTTACGTGGCGTCACGTTGACGATTCGCGGCGGGGAGATGGTTGCGATCGCGGGGCCGAGCGGCGCCGGGAAATCCACGTTGCTCTACTGCCTCTCGGGCATCCTCCAGCCCGACTGGGGCACGGTGACGTTCGCGGGGCGCCGGCTCGAGACCCTCGGTGAAGCGGACCGGGCTGCCCTTCGCCGCCGGGAGTTCGGCTTCGTGTTCCAGTTCGGGCAGCTGGTGAGCGAGCTGCGCGCGGTCGACAACGTCGCGCTTCCTCTCGTGATCGACGGAGTGCGCCGAGTCGAAGCAACGCATCGCGCACTCGACTGGCTCGAACGGCTCGGTGCCGCCGATGTCGCGCGGGAAACACCCGACGAACTCTCCGGCGGCGAGGTACAGCGTGTAGCAATCGCGCGGGCCCTCGTGACCGGCCCACGCGTCGTCTTCGCCGACGAGCCGACCGGGGCACTCGACTCGATTGCCGGGGACGAGGTGATGACGGTGCTCACGGAACACGCCCGAGCGCAGGGCATCACCCTGGTCGTCGTCACGCACGAGCCGCGCGTCGCGGCCTACATGCACAGGGAAATCGTCGTGCGCGACGGCACTGTTGCGAGCAGGGAGGCGGTGCGGTGACCCGCCTGGCCGTGAGGCTCGCGCTACGCGGCGGACGTTCGGGCCTCGTTCGCGTCGGCTTGATCGCGATCGCACTCGCCGCGGGATCCGCCATGCTCATCGTCGGCAGCTGGGTCCTGACCGCCGGCGTTGCGAGGACCGATCGGGTGGAGACGCGCCGCGGCGGCCCGCTCGCCTCCGTGGACATGTTGTTGCACCGGGCGCAGGGCGTACCACTGAATTCGGTGACGAGTGGCAGACCGTTCGTGATCTGGTCGAAGACCTCGCTGTCGGCTCCCCGAGCGCGAACCATCACGGCGTTCGGCATCGCACCGAGTGGGACCGATGCGCCGCGTCCACCGGGCGTCCGCGCCATACCGAAGCCGGGCACCGCGCTCGCCTCGCCGGCGTTGCGTGCGCTCGTCGACAGTCGCGAGGGAGCAAGTCTTCGGGCCGCGCTTCCGGCGCCCATCGTCGGGACGGTGGGCAACGAGCTGCTCCGCGACCCGCGCGAGCTCGTGGTCGTCACGGGCTACGACATCGACACATTGCAGCGCATCGATCCCGGTGCATACCTCCTCGAGTCCTTCCACCCCAGGCACACGATCAACTCGCTCCTCTTCGTCGTGCCCATCACGGTGCTCGCCACGTTGGTGTTGCTGCTGCCGTTGCTGGTATTCGTCGGCTCGGCCGCACGCGTCGGTGCGCGCCGGCGCGAAGAACGGCTGGCGACCATGCGCCTCATCGGAGCAACCCCGGGCCAGGCGCGTCTCGTAGCCGCGGTGGAGACCGGTATCGCCGGAATCATCGGGATGGCCGCCGGAATCGCACTCGCGCTGGCCACGCGCGCGTGGCTCGTCGCCCACAGAACCTACGCGCCCGGTGAGCTGCCGACGTCGGGGACGCGACTGCTCGCGCTGGCTCTCGTCGTTCCCCTCTTGTCCGCGATCAGCGCCCCACTCGCACTTCGCCGAATCGGCATGTCACCCCTCGGCGTCGACACGCGGAGGCACCGCCGGAGCGTGTCGCCATGGCGCTGGTGGTTGCTGGCGCTGGGCTGGACGCTGTTCGTCGCCGGCGCGCTCCTGGCTACGCGGGGCGACACCGGGGGGTGGCGGACCAGCGCGTCGCCGCTCCTCCTGACGGGCGGCGTCGTGGGTGTCGCGCTCGGGCTCATCGGCGCCGGACCATGGCTCGTGCAACAGGGCGCCCAACTCGTCGAGCGGCGGGCGGCACGGCCGAGCAGCCTGCTTGCCGCGGCGCGGCTCTCCGAGGACCCGCGCGCCGGCTTCCGTCCGGTGACCGTGCTCGTCGTGACCGTGTTCGTGGCGACCATGCTGCTCGTGCTCATCCCGGCGGCACGTCGATCCCCGACCGCGTCGCAGGCGTGGCCGTGGACGCAAGACGTCACCGCGCGTCCCGATCTGCAGGTCACGTGGAACCCGATCCGCGCGGACGCGGCACTCGCCGTGGCCGCTGCTCGCGACCGTCTCGCGCGGGTGCAGGGCGTCGAGGCGATCGCCCCGCTGCACGCAGGGACGCTGTCGCCCCGAACGGGCGACGTCCCGATCCCATGGCCCGGCACCGACGGGCATGTTGTGGTCGCCGACTGCACGACCTTCGCCGCGCTCGTGCACGGCTCCAGCCGTGATTGCCGGCCCGGTGTGCTGACCGCGGTCGCGAGCGGATATCGCGCCGGCGATTCGTTGACGCTCGGGCCGTCGCTGTCGCTGACCGTCGCAGGACAGTTGCCGCTCCTCGACCGCGCCGGCGTCCTCGCGCTGGTGCCCGGCTCGTTTGCGCCACCTCAGTTGCGGGACCTGCACGACGTCTCGACGTTGTGGCTTCGCACCGACGGGTCGCGCGCCACCGCGCTGCGGGTCCAGGCTGCGATCCTCGCGGTCGCTCCTGGCTCGACCTTGGAACCGGGCCGCACGCTTCAGTACCGATCGATCTGGATCACCACCACGCGCTGGCTGCTGTACACGGTCCTGCTCGTCGTGCTCTCGCTCGCGGCATGCAGCCTTGCCGTCACCGTCGTCGACCAGATCTTCGATCGGCGCCGGAGCCTCGCGACGCTGCGCGCCGTCGGTACGCCACTGTCGCTGTTGCGGCGGGCAACGATGCTCGAGGTCGGTGCGCCGCTCGTAGCGGCGACCGTGTTGGGTGCGGTCAACGGCAGCGTGATGGGCTTCGTCTTCACGCGGCTCAACGGGAATTCCCTGGCTGTTCCCTGGTTGGACGTCCTGGCATTGCCAGTGTTCATCGCGGCGGCGTGGCTCGCCGTGAGCGCGATCGGCCTCGCCGCACTGGGACGTGCCGCACCACCGGTACCGCTGCGCGCCACGTAGCGATGCGCCACGTAGCGATGCGCCACGTAGCGATGGGATCGCGTATCGCTCAGTCGAAGACGACGGTGCGGTTGGCGTACGCGACGATGCGGTGCTCGACATGCAGCCGCACGGCGGTCGCGAGCACGACCCGTTCGAGGTCGCGTCCGCGACGGACGAGGTCCGGCACCTGGTCGCGGTGGCTCACCGACGTGACGTCCTGCACGATGATCGGACCTTCGTCGAGCTCGTCGGTGACGTAGTGCGCCGTGGCTCCGATGAGCTTCACACCCCGCTCGTAGGCCTGATGGTACGGACGCGCGCCGGCGAACGCGGGCAGGAAGGAGTGGTGGATGTTGATCATCCGCTCCTGATACCGGCGCACCAACCACGGCGGGACGATCTGCATGTACCGCGCGAGCACGACGAGATCGGGCGCGTACCCGTCGAGGACCGCGCCGAGCGCCTGCTCCCGTTCGGCTGCGTCATCACCGACCGGTAGGCGGTGGTACGGCACACGGTAGTGACGCGTGGTCGGTTCCAGGGTCTCGTGGTTCGACACGACTGCGCAGACCTCGACGTCGAGCTCGCCGAGCTCGACACGACCGAGGAGATCGACGAGGCAGTGACCCTCCCGCGACACGAGGATCACCACGCGGGCCCGGCGATCGCCGGTGTGCAGTTGCCACCGCATGCCGAAGCGCTCGCCGAGCGCGGCGAACCGTCCCGAGATCTCGTCGCGGTCGAGCGGTGTGTCGAACTCGACGCGCTGCAGGAACAGGCCGTGCACGGGGTCGACGTGTTGGTCGGCGTGCGAGATGTTGCCGCCGACGCCGACGACGAACTGTCCGACGGCGGCCACGAGCCCAGGTTGGTCGGCGCAGGCCAGGAGCAGCACGGCGCGCATGCGGCGGTGACCGTACTACCAGCTCGCGGTCACTCCGTCAGAGGCCGAACGTCAGTGGGCCGCCGCGAACGCGTCGACCATGGCCTGCCGCCACCCGCGCAACGGGTCGGTTCGCGCCTCCGGCGTGCGGCCGAGACGCACCACGACCAGGTCGAGCGCCGGGCACACGTCGATCGACTGACCCTCGTAACCGGCGGCCCAGAACGTGCCGTGGTCGTCGCCGACCACCCACCAGTGCGCACCGTAGAGCGACCCGTCGGTCGGGTCGACCGACCGCACCGTCCGACCATGGTCGACCCAGCCCTCCGGAAGCAGGCGACGGCCGTCCCAGATGCCGTCGCGCAGGTAGAGCAATCCGAAACGCGCGAAGTCGCGCGCTGTCGCGTGAACGTACGACGATGCGATCCAGGTGCCCGCGTCATCGAAGCCCGCCCGGGCCGACGACGCGCCGATCGGGTCGAACAGACGATCGCGCAGGAACTGCTCGTACGCGGCGCCCGGGCCCACCAAACTCGCGACGATGCCCGAGACGATGTTCGAGGTGCCGCTCGAATAGTTGAAGCGCTCCCCCGGCGACGCGACGAGCGGGCGGCCGGAAGCGAACGCGGCGACATCGTGCTGCCCGCGCCCGAAGAGCATCTCGATCACGTCTGACTTGTTCGCGTCGTCGTAGTCCTCGGCGAAGTCGAGGCCATCGCGCATCTGGAGCAGATGATCGAGCGTGATGGCACGGCGCGGGTCGGCAGGATCGCTCCACGACGCAACCGCGGCCGGTGCGTCGAGAGTCAGCCGCCCATCGCCGACGAGCATCCCGACGACCGCGTGCAACATGGACTTCGCCATCGACCACGACAGCAGCGGCGTGTCGGGATGGACGGGGTCGTCGGGCTCGTCCCAATGCGGGATGCCACCGCCGTAGCGTTCCGCGACGACACGGCCCTGGTACACCACGACGACCGCGAGCGTCATCGCGAGCGGGCCGCCGTCGTCGAACGCCGCGTCGAGCAGCGGAGCGAGGTCGACTCCCGCGGGAAGGGACCCCTCGGGCCACGACCGCGCCGGCCACGGAACGTCCGCCGGCTGCGGTGGCAACGGCACGGTCGGCGCGATCGGATACAGAGCGGTCACGCGGCGAGCGTACGTTTCGGCGGCTAACGCACGAAAGCCAGTGTGAGCACCGTGGCGCCGACGAGCGCGCCCGTCATCAGCACCACGACACGGTCACGGCGCGGACGCAGCAACGCAACGCCGGCGCCCACCGCGAGGAGACCGGCGCGGCGACGGAGCCGGCGGGCACGTCGGCGTCCGAGCAGTCGTTCGAGCGTGGTGGGCCGGCGTCGCGCGACGAGGAAGCGCTGCATGGATGAGCCTCCGGCCGCCCGCTCGCCCCCCAGGTTCGCCGATCCTGCGCCGCCGGGACAAGGCTGACTCCGCCGGAAGCGCTGATCAGGCGGGGTGTCGCCGGGGATGGTCGTTGGCGTCACACCCCCTGCATACGATCGGCCGCGTGGCTCTGCGGGTGGAGTGGACGCGATACGGGCGCGACGCGGCCGAGGCGCTGCGAAGCGCGGTCGCGGCCGTCAAGCAGGACGATCCGCTTGCTCCGGTCACGGTCGTGGTGCCGTCGAACCACGTCGGGGTGTCGGCTCGGCGCCGGCTCGCAACGGCACGCGAGGGCGCGGTCTGCAGTCGCGGCACCGGCCTCGCCGCAGTCACCTTCGTCACGCCGTACCGCCTGGCGGAGTTGCTCGGTGCCGCCACGCTCGCGGGAGCCGGCCGCCGTCCCGTTTCGACGCCGGTGCTCGCCGCGGCGATGCGCAACGCGCTGCGGACGCAGCCCGGCGTCTTCGCGCCCGTCGCGGAGCACCCCGCTACCGAATCCGCCTTGGTGGACGCGTACCGCGAGTTGCGCGACCTCACGCCCGACGCGCTTCGCACGGTCGCGGCCGCCAGCCGGCGCGCGCACGATGTCGTACGGCTCCATGTCGCCGCGCGCGAACAGCTGCAGCGTGAGTGGTACGACGAAGAAGACCTCATGGTTTCGTCAGCCGAAGCGCTCGAGCGCGGTGAGCGGATCGACGAGCTCGGCGCGGTCGTCGTCTATCTCCCGCAGCGCCTTTCCGGCCATGCGATCCGTGTCCTCGACGCGGCGGCACGGCACCTCGACGTGCACGTGCTGGCCGGATTCACCGCCGAACCCGGCGCCGACGCGGAGATCATCGCGTCACTCGCCCGGCTGCAGGCCGCGCACGCCGAGCCGCCGCGGGCCGACTCGCTCGACGTCGTCGCGGCGGAGCGCGCCCGCATCATCACGACGTCCGATGCCGACGACGAGGTGCGCGCCGCCGTGCGCGCCGTGGTGGACGCCGCGCGAGCCGGCACACCCCTCGATCGCATCGCGGTGCTGTACGCCTCGGCCGAGCCGTACGCGCGGATCGCGCACGAGCAGTTGGACGCGGCCGGCATCCGCACCAACGGCGCCGCCGTCGTGCCCGTGGCCGCCCGCATGGCCGGCCGCGCACTGTTGCGACTCCTCGCGCTGCCCGACGGAGGGTTCCGCCGTCAAGACGTGTTCGCATGGCTGGCGGGCACCAGCGTCGTCCACGCCGGCCGCCCGGCGCCGATTGCCGCATGGGAACGGCTCTCGCGTGAAGCCGCGGTCGTCGCGCGTACCGATTGGGACACGCGCCTCGACACGCTGGCGCGCGACCTCGAGACGCGGGCCAAGGCCGAAGCCGCCGATCCCGACGTCGACGATTGGATCGCGCAACGCCACATGCGTGACGCAGCCCGGGCGCGGGAGCTGCGCGCGTTCGCGCTCGA
>JAMXLJ010000010.1 GCA_024281095.1 Acidimicrobiia bacterium
CGTTGGCGCCCTGGTACCGCGCCTGGTTCAACACGAAGTCGCTGCTCTTGCGCCACGCGGAGAAGAGACCCTCGCCGAACCCGGTGCGCTCGACGCGCTTGAGCCACTCGGCCGGAATGATCTGGTCAGTGTCGACGTCGGCCCGATCGAGCGGCACACCCCTCCCGACCACCTGCCGTACCGGATCCATGTCTTTTCGCTCCTCCTGTCGCAGCTGTCAGTCGATGTCGTCGGGGGTTGCGAAGTGGCCGGCGATCGCGGTCGCGGCCGCGACGGGCGGCGAGACGAGATGGGTCCGGCCGCCCGGACCTTGACGCCCCTCGAAGTTGCGGTTCGACGTCGACGCCGCCCGCTCGCCGGGCGCCAGCTTGTCGGGGTTCATCGCGAGACACATCGAGCACCCGGCCTCGCGCCACTCGAAGCCGGCCGCTTCGAACACACGGTCGAGGCCTTCCTGTTCGGCTTGCGCCTTCACGTGCATCGACCCCGGTACCACGAGCGCGCGTACGCCGTCCTTGACGTGGCGACCGAGTGCGACGTCGGCCGCGGCGCGCAGGTCCTCGATGCGCGAGTTGGTGCACGACCCGATGAACACCGTGTCGACCGGGATGTCCCGGACGGGCGTTCCCGCGCTGAGCCCCATGTACCGCAGCGCGCGCTGCGCCGCCTCCCGCGCGTTCGGCTCGGCGAACGAGTCGGGATCGGGGACGGCGTCGTCGATCGTCACGGATTGACCGGGGTTCGTGCCCCAGGTGACCGACGGACGCAGCTCGGCCGCGTCGATCACGACTTCCTTGTCGAACGACGCGTCGGGATCGGTTGCGAGACCGCGCCACGCGTCGAGTGCGCGTTCCCACGCCGCGCCCGTTGGTGCGAAACGGCGGCCCTCGAGGTAGGCGAAGGTCGTGTCGTCCGGCGCGACCATGCCGGCTCGCGCGCCCGCCTCGATCGACATGTTGCACACGGTCATGCGGCCCTCCATGGAGAGGGACCGGATCGCCGAGCCCCGGTACTCGAGGACGGATCCCACGCCGCCGCTCGTGCCGATGCGATTGATGATGGCGAGCACGACGTCCTTCGCGGTCACGCCGCGGGGAAGCTCACCGTCGACGGTGATCGCCATGGTGTCCGGCTCGGACTGCCACAGCGTCTGCGTCGCGAGCACGTGCTCGACCTCGCTCGTCCCGATACCGAAGGCGAGCGCGCCGAACGCACCATGCGTGGACGTGTGGCTGTCGCCGCACACGATCGTCAGGCCCGGTTGTGTGAGCCCGAGCTCGGGGCCGATGACGTGCACGATGCCCTGCGCGGCGTCCCCCATGGGGAACAGCCGGATGTCGAACTCACGGCAGTTGGAGGCGAGCACCTCCATCTGCCGGCGCGACACCGGGTCGTCCACGCCCACCGCGATCCCCGAGGGGTCGAAGCGCACACCGCCCGTCGTCGGCACGTTGTGGTCCATGGTCGCGACCGTGAGATCGGGCCGGCGGACCCGGCGCCCCGCGAGCCGCAGCCCGTCGAAGGCCTGGGGCGACGTGACTTCGTGCACGAGGTGGAGGTCGACGTAGAGCAGGTCGGGCTCGCCCTCGGCCCGGTGCACCACGTGCTGTTCCCAGACCTTCTCCGACAGGGTCATCGCCATGACTCGGGCTCCTGCGTTGCGCGGTACTTGTGTCTCACAATCTGAGACGACAGTATTGATACGTGGACACGCTATCAGCGAGCGGCGTCGGCGTGCTCGACAAGTCGGTCGCGATCCTCGCCGCGCTGGCCGAACGCGGCCCGCTCAGCCTGGCGGAGCTGGTGCACGCGACCGGCCTGGCTCGCCCGACGGTGCACCGTCTCGCGGTCGCACTCGAGCACCAGGGCCTCGCCGGGCGGGACGAGGCCGGCCGCTTCCGTCTCGGCGCGCGCCTGGTCGCGTGGGGCAGCCAGGCCGCGGGCACGTTGGCATCGGGCCTCGCGATCGTCGACGCGGCCGGGCCCGTGCTCGCCCGGCTCCGGGACGAAACCGACGAAAGTGCCCAGCTGTACGTGCGCGACCAGGGCACACGCGTCTGTGTGGCGGTCGCCGAACGCACCCGCGGGTTGCGCGACACCGTCCCCGTCGGTGCGGTGCTGCCGCTGACGGCGGGCTCGGGAGCGAAGGTGCTGCTCGCCTGGCGCCGCCGCGGCGAGCCGCTGCCCGCGGGCGTCGACCCGGCCGAGATCGCCGCAGTGCGGAAGCGGGGATGGGCGTCGTCGGTCGCCGAGCGTGAGGCCGGGGTCGGCAGCGTCAGCGCCCCGGTGCTCGACGATGACGGACACGTCGCGGCGGCGATCAGCGTCAGCGGCCCGATCGAACGGCTCGGCCGGCGCCCCGGAGCCCGCTTTGCGACGGCGGTCGTGGCCGCGGCCCGTGAGCTGGAGCGCCGGGCCGGTATGCGAACGACGGAGCGGTCGTCGAGCGGGAGCGTGGCCCGGTAACCTCTCCGTCCGGCGCGTTGTTCACCACTTGGAAACGAGGCCGAAACATGGCGTCCGTAGTCTGACCGCCGTGGACGTGGTGGTCGTCCGGTGGCCCGACGAGCAAGCCAGGTTGGACCGCCTCAGGGCAGCAGGGACACCCCGATTGCTTCTCGTCGCGCCGGATGCGCCCCCGCCGCTGCCGGTGGACCCGCTCGAGGACTGGGTTCGTCTGCCGGCGGACGATCGTGATCTCCAGGCCCGTATGGCGACGCTGAGCGCACGCGCCGATGTCGACCTGGCCCAGCCGGATCTCGACGAGGACGGCTTGCTCCGCTACCGCGGCCGCTGGACCGCGCTGAGCCCGGTCGAACGGCTCCTGGCGTCCGCGCTCGTCGAGCGCTTCGGCGCGGTCGTGAGCCGCGAGGGCCTCGCACGTCGCGCGTGGCCGACCGGCGCGCCGACCCGCAACGCGCTCGACGTGCACATGCTGCGCCTGCGGCGGCGCATCGAAGGCTTGAGCCTCGAAGTGCGCACCGTACGGTCCCGCGGATACCTGCTCCAGGACGCCTACGCGGATCGTCGCCCCTGACCCGTCATCGTTGACCCGCGGTGTGGCGTACGCCGGCGGGCCCCGCGCGATGCCACGATGTCGCGGTGCATGTCGGCGCCGACACGGGAGGGACGTTCACCGATCTCGTCGACGAGCGCGGCCGCGTTCGGAAGGTGTGTTCCACGCCTGAGGATCCGGTTGTCGCGCTCGAGGACGGCCTGCGCGCGCTGGGCTCCGAGCGTCCGAGCCGTCTCGCACACGGCACAACGGTGGCGACCAACGCGTTGCTCGAACGCACGGGCGCGCGCGTCGCGCTCGTCGCGACGCGGGGCTTCGCCGACGTCATCGAGATCGCCCGTCAGGCTCGTCCGTCGTTGTACGACGTCTGGGCCGACCGGCCGGAGCCGCTCGTCGCGCGCGACTACCGCTTCGAGGTCGACGAACGGCTCGACGCCCGCGGTCGCGCGCTTGTCCCCGTCGACGAGCGCAGCATCCCCGACCTTCCGCACGACGTCGAAGCCGTAGCGGTGTGCCTGCTGCATTCGGACCTCTCGCCGGAGCACGAGCAGCGCGTTGGCGAGCTGCTGCTCGCGCGCGGTCTCGACGTCACGTGCTCGCACGAGGTGTCGCCTGAGTTCCGCGAGTACGAACGCATGGTCACGACCGTGCTCAACGCGTATCTGCGGCCTCGCTGCCGCTCGTATCTCTCGGCGATGGCTGCGCTGGCCGATGATGTGCTCGTCATGACGTCGGCAGGCGGGCTCGTCCCCGCCCTCGCAGCCGCGGACGTCCCGGCGACGTTGTTGCTGTCCGGACCGGCAGGGGGTGTTCGCGCCGCGGCCGCGGTCGCGGCGGCGTGTGGCTTCCCCGACGCGGTCTCGTTCGACATGGGCGGTACGAGCACCGACGTGTGCCTGGTACGCGGCGGAGCGCCCGAGCCGGCGGCGGGGCGCGTCGTCGCCGGGTTTCCGCTTCGACTCCCCGCGCTCGACGTGCACACGATCGGCGCGGGTGGCGGCTCGATCGCCGCGCTCGACGCCGGCGGCGCGCTCGTCGTCGGCCCGCGCAGCGCCGGCGCCGTTCCCGGGCCGGCGTGCTACGGACGTGGCGGCGATCGCCCGACGGTGACCGACGCCGACCTCGTACTCGGACGCATTCCCACGGATGCGGTGTTCCCGGAGCTCGGCCGCCTCGACGTCGCGGCGGCGCGCAAGGCTCTCGACCGCGCGGACGTCGATGCCGCGGGTGTCGTCGCGGTGGTCGACGCGGCGATGGAGCGTGCGGTCCGGCGCGTCACGGTGGAGCGCGGGGTCGATCCTGCCGCGCTCGCGCTCGTTGCGTTCGGTGGCGCCGGGCCGTTGCATGCGTGCGCGATCGCGGACGCGCTCGGCATGCGCGCGGTCATCGTGCCTCCGCGCGCGGGCGTGCTGTCGGCGGTTGGCCTGTTGACGGCGCGCCGCCGGCGCGGGCTGGTGCGGTCGTGGCCTTCGCCGGCGTCTCGAGACGGGCTCGAGCGCGCGCTCGACGTGCTGGCGCGCGACGCGGGCGCGCTCGTCGGCTCGGGTGCGTCGGTCGAGACCTTCGTCGACTGCCGCTACGCGGGCCAGAGCCACGAGCTCACTGTCGGAACGCCGGACGAGTTCCACGACGAGCACCGCCGTCGCAACGGCTACGAGCGCCGCGACGACGTGGTGGAGATCGTCGCGTTGCGGGCGAGCGCGGAAGGGCAGCACACGCTCGACGTCGAGCAGTTGCCCGACGTGCCGCGGCGTGCGGCGGACGGGCCGGCGGTCGTGGCCGAGCCCGACGCGACCATGTGGCTGCCGGAAGGTTGGGTCGCACGACCGGGGGCGCTCGGCGCCTGGGTGCTGCGTCGGCGGAGCGACGCGTGAGCCTCGACCCCGCCGCGCTGCAGGTCCTCATCTCACGGCTCGCCGGCATCGCGGAGGAGATGGGCGCGGTTCTGCGGCGCGGCGCGTACAGCCCGAACATCAAGGAACGCGCCGACTGCTCGGCTGCGCTGTTCACCGCGTCCGGCGAACTGCTCGTGCAAGCCGAGCACATCCCGGTGCACCTTGGCTCGATGCCCGCAGCTGTGCGCGCCGCGGTCGACACGTGCGGAGCCCGCGCCGGCCCGGGCGACCAGATCGTGCTCAACGATCCGTTCGCTGGAGGCACACACCTCAACGACATCACGTTCGTCGCTCCATGCTTCGTGGACGGCCGGCTCGTCGGTTGGGTCGCGAACCGCGCCCACCACGCCGACCTCGGCGGGATGGCACCGGGATCGATGCCGCCCGACGCGCGGGAGATCGCACAGGAAGGGCTGCGCATCCCGCCCGTGCTCGTCAACGACGACGTCGCCGAGGTGATCGTCGCGGCGTCGCGCACACCCGACGAGCGACGCGGCGACCTGTCGGCGCAGCGCGGCGCGAACGCTCTCGGTGTCGACCGGCTCGCGGCATACGTCGGCGCGCCCTTCGCCGAGGTGCTCGACTACGGGGAGCGCCGCATGCGCGCCGCGCTCGGGTCCCTCGCCGACGGCACGTACGGCTTCAGTGACGTGCTCGACTCCGCGGGTCCTTCGCCCGAGCAGCAGACGCCGGCACGGGTCATCGTCGAGGTCGCCATCGCGGGCGACGAAGTGACGTTCGATTTCACCGGTACCGACCGGCAACGGGCCGGCAACGTCAATGCAGTCGAGGCCGTGACCGTCAGCGCGGTCGCGTTCGCGCTGCGCTGCGCGACCGATCCGACGATTCCCGCAAACGGGGGAACCGCTCGACCGGTCCATGTGGTCGCGCCGCGGGGAACGGTGGTCGCCGCAGTTGCGCCGGCTGCGGTCGGCGCGGGCAACGTCGAGGTGAGTCAGCGCGTCGCCGACGTGTGCCTCGGTGCGCTCGCCGCGGCCGCGCCCGGGCGGCTCGGCGCGGCGAGCCAGGGCACTATGAACAACGTCCTGCTCGGAGGCGACGACCCCGCGTGGGTGTATTACGAGACGATCGGGGGCGGTCAGGGCGGCCGGCCCGGCCGGGCGGGCATGAGCGCGGTGCACACCAACATGACGAACACGCTCGACACGCCGGTCGAGGCTCTCGAGCGCGCGCACCCGGTTCGCGTGCACGAGTACGCGGTGCGCCGTGGAAGTGGCGGTCGCGGGGCGTACGCGGGAGGCGACGGCATCGTGCGCGCCATCGAGGTGCTCGCCGACGCGACGCTCTCGCTCGTCACCGAGCGGCGCGTGTCACGTCCGTGGGGCGTGGCCGGAGGCGAGCCCGGTGCCGCGGGGGAGAACTGGCTGCTCCCCGGCGGTGATCCGAGCGCGGGCCGCCGGCTTCCCGACAAGTGCACCATCGCGCTACGCGCCGGCGACGTCGTGCGGGTGTTGACGCCGGGCGGCGGCGGCTACGGCCGCCCTGCGACGCCCGAACACCGCTGAGTTGGGTCGCTTCTCCGCTCCCTGAGCAGAAGATCGTCCCAACTGATGATGGGTTCTGCGCCTCAGTCGAGCGGGCGGACGCTGACGATCTCGACCTGGAAGCTGCGCTTCGGTGCTTCGTACGTGACGACGTCGCCGGGCGCCTTGCCGAGCAGCGCCTGACCCAGCGGCGAACCCGTGGACAGCACGTCGTAGGTCTCGTGACGCTCCTCGATCGAGCCGACGAGATACGCGGTCGTGTCCGCGTCACCTTCCATGCGGATCTCGACCACGTTGCCGGCCGCGACCACGTCCGGCTTCGGGGCCTCGACGACGACCGCGTTCTTCAGGATCTGCTCGATCTGACGCACGCGCGCCTCGTTGAGGCCCTGCTCGTTCTTCGCCGCGTCGTAGTCACCGTTCTCGCTGATGTCACCGAGCTCGCGGGCCCGCTCGATCTTCTCGGAGATCTCACGACGCCGTGGGCCGCTGCGCTCGTCGAGCTCGTCGCGCAGCCGCTGGTGTGCCTGGGGCGAGAGGTGGTCCTGCTGGTCCTGTTGCATCCTCGCGAGGGTAGCGAACGGGCGCGGGCGCGGACGCGGCCGATCTGTGAGCGTTTGACAACCGAGCGTCGACCTGTCACCCTCCAAGGTCCATGCGCGTCACCGTCTTCTGCGCCGGCTCCGTAATCGTCATTCCGTAGCGAACGCCGCACCCGGCGTTCGCCCTCGACCGTCCACTTCGGTGGGCGGTTTTTCGTTGTCGGAAAGAGAATTCCGTGCCATCCAGACCCCATCGGATCGCTGTCATCGGCGGCGACGGGATCGGCCCCGAGGTCACCGCGGAGGCCCTGAAGGTCCTCGCCGCCACGGGCGTTGCCCACGAGACCAAGCCCTTCGACCTCGGCGGCAGCCGCTATCTCCGCACCGGCGAAGTCCTCCCGGACGCCGTGCTCGAGGAGTTGCGCGCCTTCGACGCGATCCTGCTCGGTGCGGTCGGCACTCCCGACGTTCCGCCGGGCGTGCTCGAGCGGGGTCTGCTGCTGCGGCTGCGCTTCGAGCTCGATCTCTACGTCAACCTCCGCCCGTTCACGGCACCGCATCGACTGGTCGACTCCGCGGCGGCCTCCGGCGCGTCCGCCCAGACCGCCGCGGCGTCTCCTGCCGGCCCGCGCGACGAGGGCCTCGATCTCGTGGTGGTGCGCGAGAACACGGAGGGTGCGTACGCCGGCGAGGGGGGCTTCCTCCGGAAGGGCACGCCTCACGAAGTCGCCACGCAGGGCTCGGTCAACACGCGCTTCGGCGTGGAGCGTTGCGTCCGGTTCGCGTTCGAGCTCGCCGAGGGCCGGCCCCGCAAGCACGTCACCCTCGTGCACAAGACCAACGTGCTGACCTTCGCCGGCGACCTGTGGCAGCGGGCGTTCGACGCCGTCGCCGCCACGCATCCCGACGTGGAGACCGCGTACAACCACGTCGACGCGGCGTGCATCTATCTCGTGCAGGATCCGGGCCGATACGACGTCGTCGTCACTGACAACATGTTCGGCGACATCCTCACGGACCTCGCCGGTGCGGTGTCGGGCGGAATCGGGCGGGCCGCGTCCGCGAACCTCAATCCCGACCGCACCGGTCCGTCGCTGTTCGAGCCCGTGCACGGTTCGGCGCCCGACATCGTCGGCACGGGGAAGGCAGATCCGCGGGCCGCGATCATCAGCGCGGCCATGCTGTTGGAGTTCCTGGGCGAGGCCGACGCCGCGTCCAGGGTGAGAAAAGCAGTTGCCGGTGCGGAAGACGTGCGCGGGAGCACGTCGGAGATCGGCGACGCAGTTGTCGAAAGGATCTAGGCGATGCCCATCGAGGCCGCGAAGAAGATCTGGATGGACGGCAAGCTCGTCGATTGGGACGACGCGAAGATCCACGTCCTCACGCACTCGCTGCACTACGGGTGTGGGGTGTTCGAAGGGATCCGCGCGTACGAGACCGCGGACGGTCCCGCGGTGTTCCGGCTCACGGACCACATCGTGCGGATGTTCAAGTCGGCGAAGATCTACCTCATCGACATCCCGTTCACGGTCGAGGACCTCGTCGAGGCGACGAAGGAGACGGTGCGGGTCAACGAACTGCCGTCGTGCTACATCCGCCCGATCGTCTACTACGGGTACGGCGAGATGGGGCTCAACACCCTGCCGTGCCACGTGAACGTCTCGATCGCGACGTGGCCCTGGGGCGCGTACCTCGGTGAGGAAGGCCTCAAGAACGGCGTCACGATGAAGATCAGCTCGTGGCGCCGCCACGATCCGAACGCGATGCCGCCCGCGGCGAAGGCCACCGGCATGTACGTGAACTCGTCGATGGCGAAGGTCGAGGCGTTGAAGGCGGGCTACGACGAGGCGATCCTGCTGTCGCCACAGGGCTACGTGAGCGAGTGCACCGGCGAGAATCTCTTCCTCGTTCGCGACGGCGCGCTCGTCACTCCGCCGGTTGCCGCGGGCGCGCTCGAAGGCATCACGCAGGACTCGGTGATGACGATTGCACGCGATCTCGGCATCGACGTGCGTGTCGAACACATTCTGCGCAGCGACGTGTACACCGCCGACGAAGCATTCCTTACCGGCACCGCGGCCGAGGTCGTGCCGATCCGGTCGGTCGACGACCGCGAGCTCGGCGAGCCCGGCCCCGTCACCCGCAGGATCCAGGCGATCTACAAGGCGACCGTCCGCGGCGAGGAGGACCGCTACAAGGACTGGTTGGAGTACGTGAATGGGTAGCCCCACGCAGCCGTCGCAGGTGCAGATCTACGACACGACGCTGCGCGACGGCAGCCAGTTGGAGGGCATCTCGCTCACCGTCGACGACAAGCTGCGCATCGCGGAGCAGCTCGACTGGCTCGGCGTGCACTACGTCGAGGCCGGCTGGCCGGGTGCCAACCCGAAGGACGACGAGCTGTTCCGGCGCGCGCCCGCGGATCTCCGAATGAGCACGAGCAGGTTGGTGGCGTTCGGGTCGACCCGCAGGCCGCGTGGCAAGGTCGACTCCGACGAGACGCTGCGTCACCTGGTCGACGCCGGCGCGGGCACGGTGTGCATCGTCGGGAAGTGCTGGGATTACCACGTCACCGAGGCGCTGCAGACCACGCTCGGCGAAGGTGTCGCGATGGTCGCGGACTCCATTGCCTTTCTGAAGGGTGACGGGCGCGAGGTCCTCTTCGACGCCGAGCACTTCTTCGACGGCTACAAGCGCAATCCCGAGTACAGCCTCCGCGTGCTCGAGGCGGCCGCGGAAGCGGGCGCCGACTGGCTCGTGCTGTGCGACACGAACGGCGGATCGCTGCCGTACGAGGTCGAGGATGCGGTCTCGGCGGTCGTGCGCTATCTCGACACCCCGGTCGGTGTGCATCTCCACGATGACGCCGGTTGTGGCGTCGCCAACGCGCTCGCCGGGGTCCGCGCGGGTGCGACGCAGGTGCAGGGCACCATCAACGGATACGGCGAGCGCACCGGAAACTGCAACCTCACGTCGATCATCCCGAACCTCACGTTGAAAATGGGGATCGAGACGATCCCGCGGCACCGGCTCGAGCGTCTCACGCCGGTAGCGCACCACGTGGCCGAGCTCGTCAACATGCCGCTGAACCCGCAGGCGCCGTACGTCGGTGAGTCGGCGTTCGCGCACAAGGCCGGTCTGCACACCAGCGCGATCGCGCGCAAGCCTGACGCGTACGAGCACGTCTCGCCGGAGTCCGTCGGCAACGGCACCCGCTTCGTGGTCTCGGAGCTCGCGGGGCGTTCGACGCTGCACCTCAAGGCGAAGGAGCTCGGCATCGAGCTCGACGGCCCGACGCTCGGAGCCGTCGTCGACAAACTCAAGGAGCTCGAGCACGCGGGATACCACTTCGAAGTGGCGGACGCGTCACTCGAGCTGCTGATGCGCCGGGCCGCGGGCTGGCAGCAGCGGTGGTTCGACGTCGAGTCGTTCCGCGTCATCACCGACGACCTGGCCGCGGCCGACACGCCGGGTGGTGTCACCACCGAGGCGACGATCAAGGTCCACGTCGCGGATGAGCGCGTCATCGCGACCGCCGAGGGCAACGGTCCCGTGAACGCACTCGACACGGCGCTGCGCAAGGCGATCGGGTCCCGCTTCCCGGCCCTCGGCAGCATCCACCTCACCGACTACAAGGTCCGAGTGCTCGACACGGCGAAGGGCACCGGCGCCGTGACCCGGGTGCTCGTCGACACCACCGACGGCGACCGCACGTGGACGACCATCGGCGTGAGCGAGAACATCATCGAGGCCTCGTGGCAGGCACTCTTCGACTCGCTCGTGTACGGATTGCTCCGCGCCGAGCTCCGCACGGCAGACTCGGGCCATGCCGACTGACCCCTACGTGCCGCAGAGGCTGGAAGACGAACCCCGCCAGCTTCCGAATCTCGCACCCGGCGTCGTCATCCCGCCGGCCGAGAGCTGGCGGGCGCAGCGCCCCGGCGATCTCGCCGCGGGCCAACCCGATGGCGTGCTGCTCGGGCGGCCGGGTCCCAACATCGGGTACGCACTCACACTGGTGAACCGGTGGCGCGATCGCTTCCGCCTCGCGCCGCTCGAGCACGAAGACGACGCGGCGGCGGTCGTGGCCGAGATCGCGATGAAGCGTGCCGCGCTGTTCGGTCGGGCGCCCGTCGCCACGGACGTCGAGGTCGCGATGGACCTTCTCGGCTACGCCGACGAGCTCCCGCCCGACGTCGCGCAGCGACGCGCGCACGTGGTGCACGGCGCCGGACACGACTACTACCGGCGGCGGGCGATCGTCGATCGCATCCCTGACGACGTCTTGAAGCTCGCGCCCACCCAGCTCGCGGCCCGTATCGGCGAGATCCGCAACGCGTTGTTGGACGATTAACGGGTTCTGGCCTCGTTCACCGCCCTATCGCAGCGTTGAGCGACGCCGAGGGTTGGCGCCTCCTAGTTCTGTATCAGGTCGTCGAGCAGGTTGACGCGGGCGCGGGCTTGGGCCCACAGCTCCTTGCGCCGCTCGACATCGTTCGTGTCGGTGAGCGCGGCGACGAGGTCGCCGAGCTCGCGCAGCAGTGTCTCGGTGTCGGTCTGTTCATCCGGCGTCGGCAGCTCGCTCGCCACGGTTTCCTCCCCGCGTCAATGACCCGAGGAGTCGTACCCGGAATCGTGACGCGGCAAAGTCGTGAGCACGACGTCGACGATCTCGTCCGGCGTCTTCGCGGCATCGACGACGATCGCGTCGGTTGGCGGTTCCAGGGTCGCGAGCTGTGACGGGACGAGCGCGGCCCCGGCGAAGTGCCCACGTCGCCCGGCGAGCCGCCTGTGCAACAACGTACCGTCGGCGCGCAGGAACACGAACCGCGCGGCCGCGATGTCGCGGGTGAGCCGGCGTCGGTAGGCGTTGGTGAGAGCCGAACACGTGAGCACGGCGCCGCGACCGCGCGCGTGCTCCCGCAGCACGGCGTTGAGGCGGTCGAGCCACGGGCCGCGAGCGTCGTCGTCGAGCGGTTCGCCCCGACGCATCCGGTCGATGCTCGCCTCGTCGTGGTACTCGTCGCCCTCGACGAACGGCAGATCGAGACGCTCGGCGAGCAGCCGCCCGACAGTCGTCTTGCCGCTGCCGGTCGCGCCCATCACCACGAGGAGCGTCATCCGAACCTGACTACCATGTCAGGGAATGTCCTACCAGTTCGCGCTCACCGAGGACCACGAAGAATTCCGGGCCGCGGTGCGCCGGTTCGCGGAGAAGGAGATCGCTCCGAACGCGGCCGAGGCCGACGACAAGGCCGAGTATCCGTGGCGGTCGTTCGAGGCGTACCGCGACTCGGGCATGGTGCGCTCGATCTATCCGGTCGAGTACGGCGGCGACGGCGGCGGCAGCCTCGTGTACGCGCTGCTGATCGAGGAGATCGCGCGTGTCTGCGCGTCGTCGTCGCTGTTCGCGCTCATCTCTCGCCTCGCGATGACGCCCGTGCTCGAGCACGGCACGGAGGAGATGCGACGGAAGTATCTCCCGAAGATCGCGTCCGGTGAATGGCAGGCGAGCTACTGCCTGTCGGAGCCCCACGCAGGCAGCGACGTCGCGTCCATGAGCACGCGTGCAGTTCGCGACGGCGACGATTATGTGCTGCGCGGCCGCAAGACCTGGATCACCAACGCCGGTGTGTCGGATCTCTACACCGTCTTTGCCAAGACCGATCCGGCCGCGGGGCATCGCGGCATCAGCGCGTTCGTGGTCGAACGCGACTTCCCCGGCTTCTCGATCGGCAAGCTCGAGCACAAGATGGGCGTGCGCGGCTCGCCTACCGGCGAGGTGCTGCTCGACGACGTTCGCGTCCCGGCCGAGAACCTGATCGGTGAGCAAGGCCAGGCCTTCTCGTACGCGATGTCCGCGCTCGACAAGTCGCGTCCCATCGTGGGAGCGCAGGCGGTCGGGATCGCACAGGGCGCACTCGAGGTCGCGGGCCGCTACACCCTCGACCGGCGCCAGTTCGATCAGCGGATCGCTGACCTGCAGGGCATCCAGTTCATGCTCGCCGACATGGCGACCCAGGTGGAGGCGGCCCGGCTGCTCGTGTACCAGGCGTGCGCGCGGATCGACGCGGGCGCGCCCGGTGTCACCCGGGCATCCGCGATGGCGAAGCTCTTCGCCGGCGACACCGCGATGCGCGTCACGACCGACGCCGTCCAGTTGCTCGGCGGTGCCGGCTACACGCGTGACTTCCCGGTCGAGCGCATGATGCGCGACGCGAAGATCACCCAGATCTACGAGGGCACGAACCAGATCCAGCGCGTCGTCGTGGCGAGGAGACTGCTCGAGGAGCTCGAGCGCGGCTGAAGGGAGCACACATGACCGCGGCAGGGTCCGGCGGCGACAACGACCAGATCGCCGCGTTGCTCCGGGAAGTCGCCGAGACACACCATCGCGTGTACCGCATCACCGACGGCGCCGATGACGACTGGGCATCGTGGTACGCCGACTGGCTGCTCGGCCTGTCGGAGCTTCCCGAGCTCCTCGGTGTCAGGCCGGTGCGCAGCCATCTCGTGCACGCGCTCGTGCAACTCGACCGGGAGTACGTCAGTGCGGACACCGAGGACACCGAGGAGCTGTGGCCGGCGTTCTACGCACGCGGTCTCAGGGAATGGTTCTCGTCGTCGCGGTGATCGACGGCGAATTGGGGCGGTCCCCTACACGTCCGGCTGGAGCAGTTCGGCGATCAAGGGAACTCGCCGGGTGCGGGGGCCGAACCACGGCGCGAAGACGCGGGGGTCTCGATGGTTGCCCCGAGAGAGCGTCCCGTTTGTGAGGTCGTCGAGGAAGCCGGCCACGACGAGGTTGCGAGCCTCGAGGTCGCCCTCCGTGAGAACGTGCTCGACGACGTCGAACACGGCCGCGAAGCTGCCGGTGTCGCCGATCTCGGCGAGACGGACGAGGTGTTGCACGATCAGCCCGACCTCGATGTACTCGCCCGTGCCCCGCTCGATCAACGCGGCCTCCGGCG
>JAMXLJ010000011.1 GCA_024281095.1 Acidimicrobiia bacterium
CCGGGCCGGGACGGCCCGGCATGGGTTCGTGACCGCACACGTCTGCACTGGCAACACCTGACGAGTGTGATGCCGGCAACGGGTGATCCGGTTCCACTTGCTCTCGTCGGCCGGGACTCGTCGCCCCTCCAGCACCAGCAGGTGTTGGCATTCGGCTTCGACGCGCCCCGCGACGACACCGGGACCCTGTACCTGTACGACCCGAACGCACCCGACGACGTCAGCCGGCTCGACTTCGATCTGCACGGCGATCAGCTCACGACCACGCGCGACGACGCACTCATCACGATGCCGGAACGTGGACTGCTGCAGGGCTTTTTCGTGGAGGCCTACAACTGGAGGGTTCCGCCGCCGACGCTCGTCGCGACATTGCGTGCCGATCCGGCGTGCGCCGTGGCCGGCGCGCCGGTCCACTTGACGTGCAAGGTCGTGAACCGCGGCTACCACACCGCGCCGGAGGTATCGGTCGTGATCGAGGGTGACGGCGGCGCGACCGAGATGCGCGAAGCGGCGCCGCAGCCGCTCGACGAGGGAACCGACCGTACGTTCGCGACGACCGGCGTGTTCGAGGACCCCGGAAGTCACACCGCGCTCGCCCGAGTGGCGCTCCGGTCGCAAGCGGGAAGCGAGGTCCGCCGCGATCTCGGGGCGGAGCGTGCCGGAGCGGCGCCGCAGGTGACGATCCGTTCGAACCCGTCGCTCATGCTCGAGCCGGCGCGGGACTGCGTCTCGGCCGCGGTTCCGGCGGGCGGCCGGGTCACCTGGTGCGTGCAGCCGGCGTCGCTCGCGTGGGTGCCACGCGATGTCGAGCCGGCGTACCAATGGGAGGCGGCGGGCCAGAGGGGGACCGACGCCGCGTTCGTCTTCACCGTGCCCGACACACCCGGCGAGCGCTTCGACGTCCGCTGCACCGTACGGGCCGGCGACTGTTGGTCGACCGGCGCCGTGGCGCTCACGCCGCGGCCGGCAGCCGAGGCGCAGCGCGTGATCGCCGCGTGCCGGTTCCTGCACGAGATCCGGCTCGAGCGACTCGTGCCCTTCCTCGACCACGACGGCCGGGAGCCGTCGCCCGGAGCAGTGCTGCCGCTCGTCGACGACCTTGCCGGTGCGGCCCGGCGTCTCCTCGAAGCGCTCCGGGCCTGACAGCATCTGTTCATGTCCGGACCTCGGGCTGGCGGTGTAACGCAGGACACCGGGCAGACGATGTTGGCGGCGACATGCACTTTCGATCGCACCGCCGCCCGGATCCCGCCGACGAGCGCCTGCTGCGCGCCGGCCCGACGCCGGGCGAGTTCCCCACAAAGGACCGCGGCCTCGCGAACTTCGTCGACGCGCTGCGGTCCCCGGCACGCGCGGGGGACCTGGTGGCGGACCCGAAGCTCGTCGCGGCGATTGCATCGGAGGTACGCGCCGGCGCAGCGCAGCGAGCGCCGACCGCGCGGCACCGGAGCGTTCGCGCCCGCGGCCTGGCGGCGAGGATCGCGGTAGCCGCAACCGGTGTGTTGGGAGTCACTGCTGCCGGCGCGGCGGCCGGCGCCCTGCCCGGGCCGGCCCAGGCCACGATCGCCGGGGCGCTGTCACACGTCGGCGTCTCCGTGCCGGACCCGTCGCGCCACGACGGGCACGCCCACACGGACGCGTCGACCACGGCGACGACCTCGAGGCCGGCATCGACCCCCCGCGGACCGGGTGCCACCGGAGCGCGCGCCACCGAAGGTGGACGCGACGTCGTCGCCACCGACGACACGCCGACGAGCGCGACAACACCCGAGGCCGCCCACCACGACGACCAGGTGACCGCGCCGGAGCAGACGGGCAACCACGACGGCCCGCCAGCGCCCGAGTATCAAGGAACCGGTCCGGGCCACGGCGGCGACCACGTGACGACGCCGGCGAGCGCGCCGCCGGACTCCGGCGGCAGCCACGGTGACGGCAACGGCGGTGGGAACGGCCAAGGGAGCGGTTCATCGGGCGGCGACGGTGGATCGTCGGGCGGCGGCGATCACGGCAACGGCGGCAGCGGCGGGAGCGGCCGCGGCGGTGGTAACGGGGGGAACTGATCTCCCGAACGGCAGGGACCGGCCGGCCCCGGAAACACCTGGGGCCGGCCGGTGGTCGTACGGCTCGCGGGGCCCGCGGCCCCGTCGGCGCAGGTGCTCAGACGAGCGAGGGGACGATCGCCTCGACCACCGACGGGCCCGGCGTGGCGAGGGAGCGCTCGAGCGCCTCGACGAGCTCGTCGGCCGTGGTCGCGCGGCTGGCGGTGAGACCCATGCCTCGAGCGAGTGACACGAAGTCGAGATCGGGATGCGACAGGTCGAGCATCTCCTTCGCCCGCGGTCCGGACGCGGCGCCGACCCGACCAAGCTCCATGTTGAGGATCGCGTAGGAACGGTTGTTGAGGAGCACCGTCGTCACGTCGAGGCTCTCGCGCGCCATCGTCCACCACGACTGCACCGTGTAGAGCGCGCTGCCGTCGGCTTCGAGCGCGACCACGCGACGATCACGACACGCGATCGCGGCGCCGACCGCGACAGGGAGACCCTGGCCGATCGCGCCTCCGGTCAGGCACAGCCAGTCGTGCGGCGGCGCGCCCGCGCTGAACCCGGACGCGAACAGGCCCGAGGTGTTGCCCTCGTCGGAGACGATGGCCCCTTCGGGAAGCAGTGCCCCGACTGCCGCGCACGCCGCCTGCGCGGTGAGCGCTCCGGTGGGACGGTCGGGTCGCGCGGCACCTTGGCGTGGTGCGGCGGCCGGGTCGGCGCCGAGTGCGTCGACCAGCGCCTCGAGCACACCCGTCGGATCGTGCCCGGGGCCCGCGAGGGCGTGGACGCGACAGCCGTCGGGCACGAGATCACTGGGCTTGTCGGGATACGCGAAGAACGACACCGGCGACTTCGCGCCCACCAACACCAGATGTCGCAGCCCGTCGAGCTGCTGGGCCGCGAGCTCGGCGAGATACGCGAGGCGCTCCACCGGGGGGCGACCGGCGCCGCGTTCCAGGCGGGCCGGGAACGTCTCGCACAGCAGCTTGGCTCCGGTTGCCGACGCGATCGCGGCCGCGGCATCGAGGAGTGGCCCACGACACGCGCGTCCGCCGATGAACAGCGCCGCGGGCTCGCCGGAGTGCAGCGCTTCCACGACTTGCTTCACGATGCCGTCGTCGACGGGCTCGGGCGTGGCGGGTGCACGTGGCGGCGTCGGCGTCGCGCCGTCGGACCACGAGACGTCGGCCGGCAGCACCAGCGTCGCGACCTGGCCCGGGGGGCCATACGCGGCGGCGACCGCGTCGGACGCGTCGCCGCCCACCTCGTCGGGTTTCGCCGAGCGACGGACGAAGCTGGACACGTTGCGCGCCACGGTCTCGATGTCGGACTCGAGCTGGGCGTCGTACTGCTTGTGGTAGGTCGCGTGGTCGCCCACGATGTTGACGAGCGGTGTGAAGGCGCGCCGCGCGTTGTGCAGGTTCGCGAGCCCGTTGCCGAGCCCGGGACCGAGGTGCAGCAACGTTGCCGCCGGCCGCCCGGTCATCCGGGCGTGGCCGTCGGCGGCTCCCGTCGCGACACCCTCGAACAACGCGAGCACGCTGTGCATCGCGGGCACGTCGTCGAGCGCGGCCACGAAGTGCATCTCCGACGTGCCCGGGTTCATGAAGCAGGTGTCGACACCGGAGTCGACGAGGGTGTGGATGAGCGCATGCGCTCCGTTCACGAGAGGTCCCTTCTGATGTGCGGATCACGGGTGCTTCAGGGTGCTCAGTCGAAGATCGTGCCCGGATTCAAGACGCCGTGCGGGTCGAACGCATCCTTGATGCGGCGCATGAGCGCGAGCTTGGCCGGGTCCTCCAGCTCGGCGACGTACCGCTTCTTCTCGGTGCCGATGCCGTGTTCACCGGAGATGGCACCACCGAGCGCCATTCCCGCGGCAAAGATGTCGTGGATCAACGCGTCGCGCGTTGTCGGGTCGCCCTGGAACACCGACAGGTGCACGTTGCCGTCACCTGCGTGGCCGCACCCTACGACGAGCGATCCGCTGCGGCTCGCGAGCGCGCCGACCTCGGCCATGTATCCCGGAATCGACGCGCGCGGGACCACCATGTCGATGATGTCGTTCGCACCTGCAGCCTTCGCCGCCCAGAATGCCTTCTCGCGGGCCTCGATGAGTTGTGCGCCCGAGTGCGACGGCAGCACGTAGACGTCGAGTGCGCCGCGCTCCGACAGCATGACCGCGAGCTCCTCGACGTCTTCGTCGAGGCGGTCAGCGCGGCGGTCTTCGAGCACGATGACGAGATACGCGACCGTGCGCTCCTTGACCGCGGGCGCGACGCCGAGGTCCATGCCGCTGTTCGCCACGAGCGCGCCCATCGTCACGAGATCGATGTACTCCACGATCAACGGGCCGATCCCGCTCGCGACCACCTCGGGCACCGCGGCGGTCGCGCCGTCGAGCGTCGCGTACGGTGCCAGGACTGTCGCGGCGTGCGGCCGGCGCGGATACAAGCGCAGGATGGCTTCGGTGACGAGCGCGAGGGTGCCTTCCGATCCGACGATCAACTGCGTGAGGTCGTACCCGGTGGTCGCCTTCACGAACTTGCCGCCGCAGCGGATCACCTCGCCGGTTCCGAGGACCGCCTCCACCCCGAGGACCTGATGCCGCGTGACGCCGTACTTCACGGCGCGCATGCCGCCTGCGTTCGTCGCGACGTTCCCGCCCAGGCTGGCCGAGCTCTCACCGGGGAACACCGGGTACACGAGGCCGTGGGCAGCCGTGGCCGCGTCGAGGTTCTCGAGCGTCACGCCGGGCTGCACCACCGCAACATGGTTCGCGGTGTCGATCTCCGCGATGCGGTTCATGCGTTCGAACGACACGACGACTCCGCCCGGCCGCGGCACGCACGCACCCGACAGGCCCGTACCGGAGCCGCGCGCCGTGAGGGGAACACCGAGCTCGGCCGCGACACGGATGACGCGGGAAACCTCCTGCGCCGACTGCGGCCGGACGACGGCCTCGGGCAGCCGGGGCGCCACGGTGAGCGCCTCGTCGTGGCCGTAGTCGTCCGGCATCGCCTCGCCCGTGATCACGTTCGCCGGGCCCACCACCTCGCTCAACAGCGCCGCGATGTCGGCCACTGCGCGCCCTCCCCGTCGACGTCGGTATGGGAGCATGCCGCCGCGCCATCGTAGGTTTGGCGGTCGTTGCCGTCATCCGTGAGATTCCGTCGACCAAGCCGGGGTAGGAGCGGATCGTGGGGCATGTGGTTGCGTTCTTCGCCGCGTCCGACCCGTCGCAGCTCCTCCCGGCGCGGGAGCAGATGGCCTTCACGCTCGGGTTCCACATCATCCTCGTGCCGTTCGGCGTCGCCTTCACCGCAATGATGATGATTGCGAACTACCGGGCGATACGTCACGACGACGATGACGCACTGCGTCTCGCTCAACGCTGGTCGAAGGTGGCCGCGGTGCTGTTCGCGGTCGGAGCCGTGTCCGGCACGGTGCTGTCGTTCGAGATGGGCCTGTTGTGGCCGCGGTTCATGGGCCGGTTCGGGAGCGCGTACGGCATACCGTTCGTCGTCGAGGGCATCTTCTTCTTCCTCGAGGCGATCTTCATCGCGATCTACATCTACGGCTGGAAGCGCCTCCGGCCGTGGCCGCACTTCTGGACCGGTCTGCCCGTCGTGTTGGCGGGGATCGGCGGCACGCTCTCGGTGGTCGCGGCCAACGCGTGGATGAACCTTCCCGGCGGCTTCACGTTGCGGAACGGGCGCGTCACGAACGTGAAGCCGTTCGAGGTGTTCTTCAACCGCGCGTTCTGGTACGAGGCGATCCACATGCTGCTCGCCGCCTACATCGTCGCCGGGTTCCTGACCGCCAGCGTGTACGCGGTCGCCATGCAGCGCGGCCGGCGCGACCGCTACCACCGCGTCGGGTTCCTGATCCCGTTCGCGGTCGCGGCGGTCGTCATGCCCGGCGAGATCATCGTCGGCGACTTCATGGGGCGCGCGGTCTTCAAGTACGAGACCGCGAAGTTCGCCGCGATGGAGCTCGTGACCCGTACGGGCCGGCACGTGCCGGAGACCATCGGCGGGATCCTCGTGAACGGCAAGGTGAAGTACGGGATCCGCGTCCCCGGGCTGGCGTCGTTCCTGGCCGGTCACAGCACCGGCACGAAGATCACCGGCCTCGACGCGTTCGCGCCGGCCGATCGCGCGCCGGCGAGCATCGTGCACATCGCCTTCGACGTCATGGTGCTCACCGCCTTCGCGCTGCTCGGGCTGGCGCTGTGGTTCGCGGTCGTGTGGTGGCGACGGCGAGCGGTTCCCGAGGGGCGCTGGTTCCTGCGTGCCGCCTCCGTCGCCGGTGTGGTATCGGTCGTCACCCTCGAGGCGGGCTGGACGGTCACGGAGGTCGGCCGGCAGCCGTGGATCGCGCACGGTCTCATGCGCACGCGGGACGCGGTGACGACGGCGGGCAACATCTGGTTGCTGACCGGTGTCACGTTCGTGGTGTATGCCGCGGTGGGGACAGCCGCGGTGGTGGTGATACGCGGCATGACGCGCCGGTGGCGCCGCGTCGACGGTGAACGCTTCGACGTGCCGTACGGGCCCGACGTGGGGGAGACGCTCGAGGAGGCCGTCCCCGAGATCGCCCCCTCGCCATGAGCACCGTGCGGACGGAGCTGCGCCCTGGGCGGACGCCCGGGAGGGTGCAGCGGAGGGAGCCATGAGCACGTTCGTCGGGGTCGTGCTGTTCACGGGCGTGGTGCTCTACGCGACCTTCGCCGGTGCCGACTTCGGCGCGGGCTTCTGGGACCTCACCGCCGGCGGCGCCGAGCGCGGCCGCATGCCGCGCGGCCTGATCGACCGGTCGATCGGCCCGGTGTGGGAGGCGAACCACGTGTGGCTCATCTTCTGCCTCGTCGTGCTGTGGACGGGCTTTCCGCTCGCGTTCGCGTCGATCATGAGCACGCTGTTCATCCCGCTGTGGCTGGCCGCGTTCGGCATCGTCCTGCGCGGCTCGGGCTTCGCGTTCCGCAAGGTGTCGGTGCGAACGGAGACCCAACGGATGTACGGCGCGACGTTCGCTCTCTCCTCTGTGATCACTCCGTTCTTCCTCGGGACGGTGGCCGGCGGCATCGCGTCGGGGCGCGTCCCGACGGGTGGTGGGAGCAACCATTTCTCGAGCTGGATCAATCCGACGTCGATGCTCGGTGGCGTGCTGGCCGTGCTCACGTGCGCGTACCTCGCCGCCGTGTTCCTGACCGCGGAGGCGCGAGCGCGACGCGTCCCCGAGCTCGAGACATATTTCCGCCGGCGCGCGCTCGGCGCCGCGGCGGCGTCAGGCGCGGTGGCAATTGGCGGCATCTTCGTGCTGCGCGCCGACGCGCGCCACCTGTTCGACCGGCTCACCGGCGTCGCCCTCCCGCTCGTCATCATCTCGGCGGTGTGCGGTGTCGCCGCGCTCGCGCTGCTGCGGTACGCGTCGCCCCGACCGATTCGGGTGCTCGCGGTGCTAGCGGTTGTCTCGGTGGTCGGGGGATGGGGAGTCGCGCAGTATCCCTACATGCTGGGTACGCACTTGAAGCTCGCGGCCGCAGCCGCGCCCACACCGACGCTGTGGTCGATCGTCGCGATCTTCGGTGTGGCGGCGGTCGTGTGCGTCCCGTCGCTGGCATGGCTCTACGTGCTCCAGCAGCGCGGCACCTTCGAGGAAGCCCCCGTCTGAGGACTGCGACGCCCGCCGCGAGTCGGGACAGGTCGTTCCCGTGAGCAACCTTCTGTCCCGACTGATCGATCGGTGGATAGCGTGCCCGCCATGACCACATCGATGCTCGACGCCGCCCGTGATCTCCAGCCCATCGTCGATGCCAACGCCCGCGCCGCCGGCGAGCGCGCCGCGCTGCCGCGGGAGACGGTCGACGCGTTCGTGGCTGCGAACCTCCAGGGTGTCAGCGTTCCGCGTGCTGTCGGCGGTGCGGAACTGTCGCTCGTGGACAGCATCGACGTCTTCGCCGCGATCGCGTGGGCCGACGGCTCCGCGGGCTGGTCGTTGATGGCGAGCGCGAGCGCGGCGTCGTTCTTCGGCGCTTGGGGCGGCGACGCGCTGGTCGAGAAGATGTTCGCCGAGCGGGTACCGCTGTGTGCGGGTCAGTTCGCCCCCAACGGCACGGCGGTGCGCGACGGCGACGAGTGGGTGGTGAACGGCGACTACCAGTTCGGCTCGAACATCGACGCGGCGGAGTGGGTCGGCGCGGGTGTCATGACCCAGCCACCGGACGGTTCCGGCGACCAACCCGACATGCTCTTCACGATCTTTCCGGCCGAGCTCGTCGAGCGGCGTGGGAACTGGGACGTGCTCGGACTGCGCGCGACCGCGAGCGAGGACTACGCCGTGCGCGACGTCCGCGTTCCCGATTCCGCCACCTTCCGGTTCTTCGCGCCGGTGCGTCACCGCGGCGGCCCCGTGTACGAGCTGGGCGTGCTCGGCCTCACGGCTGCCGGGCACGCGGGCTTTGCGCTCGGGGTGGTACGGCGCGCGCTCGACGAGCTCGTGTGCGTGGCGAAGACGAAGCACCGCATGGGTGCCGCGACGCCGCTGCGCGACTCGGAGCGCTTCCTCCACGCGCTCGGCACACTCGAGTGTCGGGCCCGCGCCAACGAGACGCTCGTGCGAACGGAGTTCGACGCGGCCCAACGACGCATGGAGGAGTGCGCCGGGCCCGACCCGGCAATGGTGAACCGGCTCCGAGCAGTCACCGTGCACGTCACGCACGACGGCGCCGACATCGTGCGCGAGTGCTATCTCCTCGCGGGCACGACCGCCCTCCGCCGGGGCCCGCTCGAGCGGTGCTTCCGCGACATCCACGCGGGCACGCAGCACTTCTTCGCGAGCCCGGCCGGCCCGATCGAGCTCGGCCGCGATCTCATCGGCCGCGATCTCATCGGCCGGGATGCGTAGCCCCACATCACACGCAGTCCGGACGATTTCCGCTTCACAGCCCGAACATCGTCCCAACTCATGGAGCTAGTTGCAGAGGACCTGCAACTAGTGGTTCACTTGCGGGCGTGACGCTGGCCGACGGGCGGGTTCGCCGAGGCGAACGGAACCGTGAGGCGATCATCGACGCGTTGATGGCCTGCTATCACGACGGCGAGCCCGATCCGAGCGTGTCCGAGGTCGCGACGCGCGCGGGTGTGAGCGTGCGGTCGGTGCACAACCACTTCGCCGACGTCGAAGCGTTGCGCGCCGAGGTCGCTCAGCGACAGTGGCAGCGCTACGCGCACCTCGCCGCGCCGCCGTTGACGGACGCGCCGCTCGCGGAGCGGATCCGCTCGGTGGTCGGCTCCCGGGCCGAGCTCTTCGAGGCCGTCACACCGGTTCGCCGTGCCGCGTTGCTGTCGGTGCACGAGTCGCCGACCATCGCCGCGAATCTCGCCGAGGCCGACCGCCGCCTCCGGCGCTCGGCTCAGCGCGCGTTCGCTCCGGAGCTCGGCGACGCGCCCCCCGAGACCCTGGACGCCCTCGACGCCGCGCTGTCGTGGGACATGTGGAACCGGTTGCGCGGCGCGCAGGGGTGTTCGGTCACGCGCACGAAGAACGTGGTGGCGTCGTCGGTGGCGGCGCTGTTCCGACAAGGAGATCGCCCATGAGCTCGATCCGCCCGAACCACGACCAGTTCGTCGAGCTGTTGCAGTCGACGGACGAGGGGCCGGTGGTGATGTTGAACCTTCTCAAGTTCAAGGAACGCAGCAGCGACGGAGACTCCTCCGGAGGAGCGGCGTACGGGAAGTACGGCGACGCGGTCGTGGAGATGGTCGAGGCCCGCGGTGGCAAGGTCGTCTGGAGCGGCCGGGCCGAGCAGATACTCATCGGCGACCCCGCCGACGACTGGGACGTCGTCGTGCTCGTGCAGTACCCGAGCCGCCGGGCGTTCGTCGAGATGGTGAGCACGCCCGAGTACGAGCAGGCCCACGAGCATCGCGAGGCCGGTCTCGAGCGCACCGTCGTCGTCGCCTGTTCGCCCCGTTCCGTGCAGCTGCAGGAGCTCGGTTCCTGATGGGCCGCAACATTCTCTTCATCACGACCGACCAGCAGCGCTACGACGCGCTCGGGTGCAACGGTGGCGCCATCGCGCGTACACCCGTCGTCGACGACCTGGCCGCACACGGCGTGCGCTACGAGCGCGCGTACAACCAGAACACGGTCTGCATGCCGGCCCGTTCGACGATGCTGACCGGGCAGTACGTGCGCACCCACGGCGTCGTCGCCAACGGTGTCGCTCTGCCCGATGACGCGCCGAGTGTCGCCGCGTATCTCCACGACGTCGCCGGCTACCGCACCGCGCTGCTCGGCAAGGCGCACTTCGAGCCCGGGTTCGACCTCGCGCTGCAATGGCCCGAGAATTTCATGGCGAAGCGGGGGCTCACCGGGCCGTATCGCGGCTTCGAGCACGCCGAGTTGGCGATGCACGTGCCCGCGGTCGGGAAGAGCCCGCTGCAGCACTACGGTCGCTGGCTCGTCGACACCCACGGCATCGACGCAACCAAAGGATTCTCGCCGTTGCTCGCGGCCGAGCCCGGCGGCGACACCAACGCGCCGGAGACACGTATCAATCCGATACCACGAGATTGGTACCACACTGACTGGGTCGCCGATCGCACGCTCGCGTATCTCGACTCGCTGCCCGACGACGCGGACTGGTTCGTGTGGATGTCGTTCCCCGACCCGCACCACCCGTGGGACCCGCCCGCGTCCGAGCTTCACCGTTGCAACTGGCGCGATCTCGACCTTCCGCCCGGTCACCCGGGCTCACCCGACGCGATCGAGCGCGTGCTGGCGCAGAAACCCGCGCACTGGCGCGCGCTCTGGGACGGCACGTGGGTGAACGTCGAAGGTGGTTCGGCCTCGTACCGCCCCCAGAAGGTGAGCGACGACTCGCTGCGCGAGATCAACGCGATGACCCACATCATGAACGAGCTCATCGACGAGGCGTGCGGTCGCGTGCTCGCCCGCGTCGCGCAGCGTGGTTGGAGCGACGACACCGATGTCGTGTTCACCACGGATCACGGCGAGCTCCAAGGCGACTACGGGCTCATCTTCAAGGGTCCCTTCCACGTCGACTCGCTGATGCGGCTTCCGATGGTGTGGCGGCCCGCGCCGTCCGCACGGGTCGCGCCGGCCGTCGTCACCGAGCCTGTGGGCCAGCTGGACCTCGCGCCGACGTTCTGCGAGATCGCCGGCGTGCCGGTACCCGACTGGATGCAGGGTGCGGCGCTACCGACGGCGCCGGGGTCCGGACGCGAGCGCGTGCTGTGCGAGTGGGACTCGCAGTTTCCCGGCTACGGCATGCACCTGCGGTCGATCTACCGCGACGGTTGGCTCTGCACGGTGTACGAGCGGTCGACCGTCGGCGAGCCGAACGGCCTCGAGGACTTCTTTGCGAGCACCGGTCTGTTCGGCGGCGGCATCGGGCCCGTCAGCTCCATCGAGTACGACGGCACCGAAGGCGAGCTCTACGACGTCGCGTCCGACCCCCATCAGTTCGCGAACCGGTGGGAGGATCCGGGGTGCGCGAGCCTGCGGCGCGATCTCGTCGCCGACCTCTACGACAGCCTTCCGAAGGATCGCACCGTGCTCAAGGTCGACCGCCCGGCCTGATCCGCGGACGCCCGGCGAGCCAGGCCTGGTAACCGCCCGCGAGGTCGGTCGCCCGGTGCAGACCGAGATCCTGAAGCGTGGCTGCCGCGAGGCTCGACGCATAGCCCTCGTTGCACACGAGGATGATGCGGCAGTCGTGGCTGCAGGCCTCGGGGATCCGATCCGGGCTCGTCGGATCGAGTCGCCACTCCAACACGTTGCGAGGGATGACCACGGCCCCCGGCAGCTCGCCGTCGGCCGCGCGTTGCTCGATCGGCCGGATGTCGACGACGAGCGCGCCGGCCGCCATCTCGCGGTCGAGCTCCGTGGCCGAGACCCGTACGAGGCGCGATCGGGCGGCCCGCAGCAGCTCGTCGATCGACTGTCTCGTCATGCGGGTCGCGAGCGTAGAGGTGCGAGCCGGCACGCGCTCGCGCAGCCGTGCTGAAGTGGGGCCATGGCGAGCGTGTTGCGGGAGATCGTCGTCGACTGCCGGGATCCACTGCGGGTCGGGCGCTTCTGGAGCGCGGTGCTCGACTGGCCGCTGGTGGAGGACGAGCGCGGGTACTGCTGGTCGTCGTCGACGGGTGAGCCGACCGCGCCCGCACCCCTGCTCGTCTTCGTGCCGGTGCCGGAAGACAAGACGGTGAAGAACCGCTTGCACATCGACGTGAACCCGGCCCACTGCGATCAGCACGAGGAGCTCGAGCGCCTGCTCGCGCTCGGCGCCCGGCGGGTCGACGTGGGCCAGCGAGACGACGTGCCGTGGGTCGTGCTCGCCGATCCCGAAGGCAACGAGTTCTGCTTGTTGCGACGTCGCGTCGACGAGCTCGCCTGACCGAGGACGTTGCGAGCGTGGACCAGCGACCGCACCTGGACGTCGTCATCGAAGACAACCCGGACGAGAACCGGTTCGAGGGGTACGTCGACGGCGCGCTCGCCGGGTTCGTGCTCTACGAACGCGACCACGACCGGTTGGTGCTCGTGCACACGGAGGTCGACGACGCGTTCGAAGGCCAGGGCGTCGGCAGCAAGCTCGTAGCCGGAGTGCTCGACGAGATCCGCTCCCGTGGTGTCGCGGTCGTCGTGCAATGCCCGTTCATCAAGCGGTACATCTCGCGCCACCCCGAATACGCCGATCTCGTCGCCTGAGGTTCCGCCCTGCCACTTCCTCAGGCGCGGCCCATGAGAAACGGGCCCCAAGGCGCGCGGTTGTGCGGACTGCGACGAACTGCTACTACGGCGACGTACGCGCGTACGCGCGGCCACCCCGAGAAATCGACAGGACACTCATGTTTGTGACAGTCATCCATCGAATCCATGACCCCGAGGGCTTTCAGGCGGCAGAAGCCAAGGCACTCGAGGCTGGCCTTCCTTCCCACGTTGCGTTGCCGGTCCACGCGGCTACCAACGACCACGAGCTCGGCATCTGCATCTGGGAAGGCGAATCGGTCGACGCCGTGCGCGAGGTGGTTGAAGGCGCGGTGGGTCCGTGGGCGAACAACGAGTACTACGAGATGCACGTTGACGGACTTACGCCGCAGCTCGGGAAGTAGCCGGGTCGTCGCGATCAAGCCATAACTAGGGCACCTTCTCGAAGACCGCGACCTGACTCACGCTGTCGGACGTGAACGGCGTCCGGTCCCATCCGGCCCACCGGGCCCGCAGACGGAAACCGGCGATGCGCCCCATCAGCTCGAGCTCGGACGGCCAAACGTAACGGTAGGGGGCGGAGTGGCGGACCAGGCGTCCGCCCACCGCGATCCAGTGGTGCGACGACGCGATCTGACCGACCGCGTCGTCGAAGGTTTCGATCCCGACGTGGTCCGCCTCGAGAGTGAAGACGCGGCTGACCTCGCCGGGCGCAACGCGGCGCAATGCCGGAACCATCACTTCCACGACGAAACACCCGCCCGACTCGAGGTGCGCGGCTGCGTTGGCGAACACGGCCAGCTGCTCGTCCTGAGTGGTGACGTTCATGATGGTGTTCGCCACCAGGTACACCAACGTGAAGACGCCGCGGACGCGAGTGGTCGTCATGTCGCCGATCGTCACCGGCACGGACTCGGCACCCGGCTTGGTACGGAGCTGCTCGACCATGTGCGGGGACAACTCGATCCCGTGCACCTGAACGCCCTGCGCACGCAGCGGCAGGGCGATTCGTCCGGTGCCGACTGCGAACTCGAGGACCGCGCCGCCTCGCGCCAGCTGAGCGAGAACGCGAACGATTGGACCAAGATTGGACGGGTCGAACTTCGCCGCGTAGGTCATGTCGTAGACCTCCGCGATGTCTTTGCCCCACACGATCGAACCCACGACGACAGCCTGACGCGATCCGACACGCCCGGCCCAGTGAGTTTCCAACCGATCCGTACGATCCAGCGCGAGCGCCGGGAGGACGCCGGCGAGACCCCGGGGGAAGCTCGAAGCGGTGACTCGCCCTCAGCGCCGTCGCGGCGGATCCTGGATCGACGCGGCCCGGCAGATCGCGGCGAAATGCGCGAATACCCTTTATCGCGCGGGCTCCGCGCGCGAAGCTCCCGGGCATGCAGGCGACCGACCGCGAGCGCGACGTCCGACCCTGGGGCGAGTACGAGGTCCTCGAAGACGACGACCGGCACAAGGTGAAGCGGATCACCGTCCTGCCGGGCAAGCGCCTGAGCTACCAGCGCCACCAGCGTCGCGCCGAGCACTGGTTCGTCGTCGCGGGCAGCGCGACGGTGACGCTCGAAGGCACCGAGCACCGCGTCGACGCGGGCCAGGCCATCGACATTCCGCGTGGAGCGGCCCACCGTGTCGCGAACAACGGCGCCGACGAGCTCGTGTTCGTCGAGGTGCAGATCGGCGACTACTTCGGCGAAGACGACATCGAGCGGCTCGAGGACGACTACGGCCGCGCCTGACGGCTGACGCCCGGGTTCAGGCCGCGTTCTGCCGGCGGAGTCCGAGGTCCGCGCACGCCTCGCAGACCCGCTCGGGTATCACGCCTGTCCGCATCAACACCGCGAACAGTTTGCAGCCGATGCAGAAGCCGGCCGCCGACTCGAGCGTCGCCGCAGCCGTGATCATTGCCACGAGCACGAGTGCGGCGGTGTCGAGCCCGAAGCCGAACGCGAGCACCGTGGCGCTCAGCGACAGCAGCGCGCCGATGCCCTGCGCGAAGCGCTTCGGGGGCCCCGGCACCGGGCGGGGTCGTGCCGGCAGGGCCGGCGTGAGGATCCGCGTCACCAGCTGGCCGAGCGGGCTCAGCGTGGGGCCGCTCGCGACGCGTGCGACGAACCCGTAGGCGAGCGGGATCAGCAGCCACCGCGACCCTGTCGCCAGCACGATCGCGCACTGCACCACGACGCCGGCCGCGACGAGGCGGGCCGACACCTCGTTCACCGGGTCGGGGAACGCGAAGAACCGGCGGACGGGAGTGGTCGCGGTCGGCGACATGCAGCCATCGTATCCCGATAGTCGAGCGAAATGATCGGGTTTCTCTGTACGACGAAGAAGTGCTTGACGAGCAGCGCCGGCGGGGTTCGAATGCGGCCGGCGGGGGTGCCTCAACGGCGGGTGGAGGAGTCGTGATGGAGCAGAACGGCATCGCATCGCGCCGGCAGCCGCGCCAGCCGCGGCGGTGGACGCGGGTCGAGCCGGCCCGCGCGTACGCGCCCGAGCGCGTCGAGGGTACGACCGGGACGGGTGAGCACCACTTCGTGGTGTACGACGCGCGTGTCGTGCGTTGCAGTTGTGGCGCGACGCTGCTGGCGACCGACCCGGCCGTCTTGCGCGCGCCGGCCGACAGTTGCGACATCGACACGATCGCGATGCACGCCGCGTGGTGCGAGAAGCTCGAGTTGGGCGACTTCAGCGTGCGCGCGCTCCCCGCGCCGATTCGCTGACGCTTCTCGCGCGGGCTATGCCTCCATCAACTGAACCTTGGGCCGGCGCGCGCGCCGCGCGCCGCCGATGCCGCCCATGCCGGTGCCGATACCCACGGCCCACGCGGCCGCGATCGCCACGCCGAGCAGGTCCGCGCCTGTGAACGGGAGCCCGAGCACCTTCACGATCGTGCCGTTGGAGTCGAGGACACCCAGTCTGCGCAGCGTGTCGTCGATGACCTTCTGAGCCGCGGGCGACGCGGTGACACAGCCGGCCGCGCCGTTCGACGCGATCGCCACGACGTGGCTCGCACAGGCGCGCGACGGCTCATAGCGAACGCCGGACGGATTGGTGGCGGCCGGTGGCCCGGCCGCGGTAGGTGCCGGCGGCGCAGGCGCAGGGGGCGGATCGGCCGCCGGTGCGGCGATCGAACGCGTGCCGGATGCCGGTGCCGATGCAGAGACGCGCGGTCCCGCGGCGGTCAGCGGCGGCGGGTCGGCGAGGGGAGCTGCAGCCGGCGGCGGCGTGCTGCGAGCAGCGCCGACCATGGGCCCGACCACCGGTGTGACGGTGTTGGTCGCGGTGGGGAGCGCGTTGGTGACGGGCGCGGCGAGGTGTGTGACGGTGTTGGTCGCGGCCGGGGGTGCGGGTGGGAGCGCGTTGGTGACGGGCGCGGCGGCGTGTGTGACGGTGTTGGTCACCGCGGGGGGTGCGGGTGGCCGAGCGTTCGTCACGGGCGCGACAGCTTGCGACGTGGTCTTCGTGACCGACGGCGGGGCCGGGGGCAGCGCAACCGGTGCCGCGAGGTTGACGGCGGGCGCGGGAGGCAACGCGTTGGTCACGGGGGCAACCACCGTTGGAACGGGTTTCGTAGGAGTAGGTGCCGTCGGCGGGAGCGCGCTCGTCACGGGCGCGACGGTCTTGGTCACGGCGACCGGCGTCGACGGCGCGGGCGGCGGTGTGCGAGCCGGCGGCGCAACAGTTGCGACCGTCGGGGTAGGCGGCGCCGCCATGCTGCCGACTCGGGGCGCCGTCAGCGCGCCCGCCATCGCGGGAAAGGCGACGAGCGCCGCGACAACGCCGACGACCGCTGAGAACACAACGCTCACGCTGAGCGACACTCGACGGAACGTCGCGCGCACGTGCCGCGCGGTCGAAGACGGACCATGGATCATCGCTGCCCTCCGATGACGAAGACCCGGTAACGACGACCGTGCCCATTTTGCGCCGCGGGCAATCAACGTGATTCGTCCTACGGGCATATTTGCGTCTGCAACTATGTTGGGACGCGTTGTTGTTCGCGCCGTTCGCCGCCGTCCCGCGGCAACTCTTTGGAGGCCCCCATGCCTGCCGTCACCGTCGACGATCTGCTCTCGCTCCCGGCCCTGCGGAGTATCGACCCCGCCACCGACCTTGCCCGCCCGGTGCTCACGGTCACTGATGCACCGCGCGGCTACGAAGGGCTCGGGTTCCCGGTGCGGCGCGCCTTCGCGGGCGTGAACGCGCGGCTGCTCGATCCGTTCGTGCACATGGACGAGATGGGCGAGGTGGAGTACGGGCCGGGTGAGCCCCGCGGGACGGACTGGCATCCGCACCGGGGCTTCGAGACCGTCACGTACATGATCGACGGGACGTTCGAGCACCGCGACTCCACGGGCGGTGGAGGCTTGATCACGAACGGCGCGACGCAGTGGATGACGGCCGGTCGCGGCATCCTGCACATCGAGACGCCACCGTCCGAGCTCGTCGAGAGCGGCGGACTGTTCCACGGCATCCAACTGTGGGTGAACCTGCCGTCGGCCGAGAAGTGGGTACCGCCGCGGTATCAGGGCATCGAGCCCGGCAAGGTGACATTGCTTCGTTCACCGGACGGCGGCGCGCTCGTGCGGGTCATTGCCGGCGAGCTCGACGGCCACTCCGGCCCCGGGAACACCCACACGCCGATCGTGATGGCCCACGCGACGCTGAGCCCGGGCGCGCAGCTGACGCTGCCGTGGCCGCGCGATTTCAACGCCCTCGTCTACACGCTCGGCGGCCGCGGCACCGCCGGTACGCAGCACCGGCCCATCGCGGGCGGTCAACTGGCGGTGTTCGCCGACGGCACGTCGATCACGATCGCAGCCGACGCCACCCAGGACACGCACACGCCGAACCTCGACGTGCTGTTGCTGGGCGGCCGCCCGATCGGTGAGCGCGTCGTCTGGTACGGGCCGTTCGTGATGAACACCGAGGCGGAGATCGAGCAGGCGCTCGACGACTTCCGGGCCGGGAGAATGGGCTCGATCCCCGCATAGCATCTCGGGGCCTGAGCCGGTTCGCGGCCGCCGCGTACGCGCGCCGGTATCGTTGAACAGTGCGCACGGTAGGGCGCAGACGTGTAGCGACCCGAGGCACTTCGTGCTGACACTGCACGACGTCGAGGTCGTGCTGCTGTCACTCGCGGCCGCGTTCTTCTTCGCGGCGAGCAACGTGCTCGAGCAGCGCGCCGCCCGCACCGCTCCGGCCGAACAGTCGCTGCGCCCGGGCCTCATCGCCCATCTGGCGCGCCAACGGCGATGGTTGCTCGGCATCGTCGCCGACGTCAGCGGCTACGTATGTCAGGCGGCCGCACTCGGGATCGGGCTCCTGATCGTGGTGCAGCCGATCCTCGCCACCGGCCTGTTGTTCTCGCTCCTGCTCGACGTCGCAACCTCGGAGCGGCGGATGCACCTGCGGGAGTGGGTCACGGCAGCGCTGCTCGCCGCGGCGCTCGGCCTGTTCCTTTCCGAGTCGTCGCCGGGCGGCGGCGCGCAACAGGCTCCGTGGTCGGACTGGGTGCTGCCCCTGTCGATCCTGTCTGTCGCAATCGTGATCTGCCTGGTCGTCGCGATGCGCTCGCAAGGCGCGGTCCGTGCATCGTTGCTCGCGCTCTCGGCCGGGACGATGTTCGGTATCACCGCGCCGCTCACGAAGGCGTTCGTGCACCTGATCCCGGACGGCCCCGTGACGGTCCTCACGCATTGGGAGCCGTACGGGCTCGCGGTGTTCTCGATCAGCGGCTTCATCGTGATGCAGAGCGCGTTTCAAGCGGGCGAGCTGCAGGCATCCGTGCCCTTCCTCGAGACCGCCGAACCCGTCGTCGCGTCGATCATCGGGCTCACGCTCCTCGGCGAGCGGCTGCACGCGCACACCAACGTCGACAGAACGCTCATCGCGATAACGGTCGCGACCATGGTCGTCTGTGCGGTGTCGCTCGCGCGCTGGCAGGCCGCTCGCGAGGTCGAGGGCCAGAGCGACGCGCACACCCTCGCTCCGGCGGAGCCGACACCGTCGCGCGCCTGAGCACGCGTCGGCGGCCAAACGCACCATGCCCTGGTGCCCGGGCGGCACCAGTCGCTAGCGTGCCGCGACAGCCGCGAGAGGAGGACGCGTGAAGGTCGCGCTCAGCGCCATCGACTTCCTGGACCGCGCCGAGCTCGTGTACGGCGAGCGCGTCGCAGTGGTCGACGAGCCGGACCAGCCCGGCGGTTCGTTGGGACAGCTCACGTACGCGCAGTTCGCCTCGATGGCACGGAGCCTCGCCGTCTCGCTCGACGATCTCAGCCTCGGCCCGGGTGAGCGGATCGCGATCGTGTCGCCGAATGCGGCCCGGTTCCTCGTGACGCTGTTCGGCGTGAGCGCGTACGGGCGTGTCGTCGTCCCGGTCAACTTCCGCCTCAACACCGAAGAGGTCCGCTACATCGTCGGGCACTCGGGCGCGGCCGTGCTGCTCGTCGACCCCGAGTACGCGGACGCACTGGCCGACATCGACGTGAAGCACCGGATCGTGCTCGGTGAGGCCACCGACGGCGAGCTGTTCCGCCGGTCCGGCACGCCGGCGCTGCGTGTGGACGACGAGGACAGCACCGCGTCGATCAATTACACGTCGGGCACGACCGCGCGCCCCAAGGGCGTCCAGATCACCCACCGCACGCTCTGGCTCAACGCGGCGACGTTCGGGTGGCACGCCGGCGTGAGCGACCGTGACGTCTATCTGCACACCCTGCCGATGTTCCATTGCAACGGGTGGGGACTGCCCTACTCGCTCACCGGCATGGGTGCGCGCCACGTCGTGATCCGCAAGATCGACGGCGAGGAGATCCTGCGCCGCGTCGACCGTGAAGGGGTGACGTTCCTCGCCGGTGCACCGGCGGTCGTCGCCGCGATCCTCGATACGGGCGTCGCCCGGCGCGAGCGCGGCGAGGAGATCCCCGGCCGTGAACGCGTCCGGATGGTGGTCGCGGGCGCGCCGCCGCCTTCGAAAGTGATCGAACGGGTGGAGACCGAGCTCGGGTGGGAGTTCCTGCAGATCTACGGGCTCACCGAGACCGCGCCCCTGCTCACGATCAACCGTCACCGAGCGGAGTGGGACGCGCTCGACGCGGCCGAACGGGCCCGGCTGCTTTCGCGTGCGGGCGCACCGGCCGTCGGCGTGCGCATCGACGTCGACCAGCAGGGCGAGGTGCTCGCCCGGTCCAACCACGTCTTCGAGGGCTACTGGGACCAGCCCGAGGAAACGAACAAGGCCATCGTGGACGGCTGGTTCCACACCGGCGACGGCGGGGAGCTCGACGGCGCCTACCTTGCGATCTCCGATCGCAAGAAGGACGTGATCATCTCCGGCGGCGAGAACGTCTCGTCGATCGAGGTGGAGGACTGTCTCTACCAGCACCCGTCGGTCGCGGAGTGCGGGGTGATCGGCGTGCCCGACGACAAGTGGGGTGAGACGGTCAAGGCGCTCGTGGTGCTGCGCGAGGGCGCCGACGTCACGGAAGCCGACCTCATCGAGCACTGCCGCGGACGGCTCGCACACTTCAAGTGCCCGACGTCGGTCGAGTTCCGCACCGAGCTGCCGCGCACGGCGACCGGCAAGTTGCAGAAGTTCCGGCTCCGCTCCGATTACTGGGCCGGCCGCGAACGCCAGGTCAACTGACCGCACGCGGTTGGGACGATTTTCACATCGTAGGGCACGAAATCGTTCCAACTCGTGGGGTTACCGGAGGGCGGGCAGCGCCTCGGCGGCGAGCTGCTCCACGATTTCCTCCGGTTCGGTCCACACGGGGTCTCCGGGACGGGGATGGTGGAACACGAGATCCGTGAAGCCGATGTCCGCGTAGCGGGCCGCGAAGTCGAGGAACGTGCCGGTGCTCGCGAGCGGGCGGTCCTCGGTGTTGCCGATCATGAAGATGCGGCGCAGCGACGCGGGGTCGCGCCCGATGGCGTCGCACGCGCGGGCGAGGTGTTCCGACTGGCGACGCACTGCCCGTTCCGTCCCCGCCGGGCTCAGGTCGCCGCCGGTGCTGTCACCCCATGTGATCCAGGCGTCGCCGTGGCGGGCGAGCACGGACATCCCTTTGGGCCCGGTGGCTGCGAGCGCGAGCGGGACGCGCGGGCGCTGCACGCACCCCGGGATCATGCGCGCGTCGTCGACTGTGTAGTGGGTGCCGTGGTGCGACACGGCCGGCTCGCGCAAGAGGTGATCGAGCGCGTCGACGAAGTCGGCGAACCGCTCGGCGCGTCGAGCCGGCGACAGCAGTGCGTCGCCGAGCACGGTTGCGTCGAAGCCCGGACCGCCGGCGCCGACGCCGAGCTCGAGCCGGCCGCCGGAGACATGGTCGAGTGTCATCGCCTCCTTCGCCAGCGTGACCGGATGGCGGAAATTCGGCGAGGCCACCATCGTCCCGACGCGGATCGTGCGGGTGCTCGCCGCGATTCCCGTGAGCCAGGGGATCGCGGCGTGCCAAGCGTGCTCGCGATATCGCCGCCACGAGAGATGGTCGTACGTCCACAAGTGGGCGTATCCGAGCGCCTCGAGACGCCGCGCCCGTGCGACCGACTCCGGCCACGGGTCGGCCGGAAGGAGCAAGACGCCGACGCGCATGAAGCTTCGGCCGGTCCCGCTCGTCAGGCGACGCGGTCGTAGCCCGCGGCCTTCGTGCCGGGTGGGTTGTGCACGCCCGGCTTCGCGTTCGGGTTGGCCACACAGACCTCGCCCTCGAGACCGTCGGGATCGCGGAAGAACAGGCTGAGCACCGGTCCGAAGTCGGTGACGAAGCCGTCGGTGGCGCCCCGGTCGATCAGGCGCTGCCGGATCGTGTCGAACGCGGCTTGCGACGTCGCCTGCAGGCCGAGGTGGTCGATCCGGCCCCGGCCGAACATCGGGGTCTGACGGCTGGCTTCGTCGTTGTCGACGACCTGGAAGATGTTCAGCTGTGTGTAGGGGCCGATGTCGACGAACGACAACCGCACCCCCTCCTGTTCTTCGCGGTCGAGGGTGACGGGCGCGTCGAACACCTCGCCGTAGAAGGCATGCAGCCGCTCGGTGTCGTTCGTGAGGATGGCGACGTGGTTGACCCCGTCGAGCAGCATCGGCGCTCCTTTGCCCGTCAGCCCTTCAGGTGCGTGTCGAAGAACGCCACGATACGTCGCCGCGCGTCGGCGGCCGACGCTTCGTGGTAGCCGCCGGGCATGAGCTTCATCATCACCTTGAACATCACGGTGTCGTGCTCGTTGAGAAACGAGTGCCCCGCCTCCGGATACTCCTTCACGTCGTGCGGGATGCCGTTGTGGGTGAGCGCCCGCTCGAGGCGCGGGGCCGCCCCGCGCAGCGTGCGGTCCCTCGCCCCGAAGCTGCCGATGATCGGGCACGCGCCGGACAGGTACGTGTCGGCGTCCTTGGGCACCTCGCCGTAGTTGACGCTCGAGGCCGCGAAGCCGTGGCCCGGCGCCAGCAGGAGGGCGAAGCCGCCGCCCATGCAGAAGCCGATGACGCCGATCGTGCCGGTACAGCCGTCGCGCGCGGCGAGCCACGAGCGCACCGCCTCCACGTCGTCGAACGCCGCGCCGCGCCGGGCCCGGAGGTCGCGGACGATCGACACGAAGCATGCCGCCTTGCGGCCGCGCGACATCAGGTCCGGCGCGACGGCCAGGTAGCCGGCGCCCGCCAGCCAGTCGGCCTGGCGGCGGACGTCGTCGGTCATGCCCATGGCGTCGTGGATCACGACCACGCCCGGCCAGGGCGCGAGGCCCGTCGGCGTCGCGACGTGGGCCGGAATCGGGCCGCGGTCGGTCGGTACTTCTGTCATCACGGTGCCGGAGCGTAACGACTCCATCCGCGGGACGCCCGGAAGCGAGCTCGGCGCGGTTCAACCCGTCCACGCAAGGCGCAGCACCGCGACGCCGACCACGATCCCGAGGACCGAGTACATCGCGTAGTCGTTCACCGAACCGGTATGGAGGCCGCGCAACATCTCGACCGGGCGGGGAACGCCATGGCGGACGACGTGCGACGCGACGAACCCGCCGGCGAGCAGCGTGATGCCGGTCGAGAGCAGTCCCTCGAGGCTCACGAAGCTGGAGTGCACGTGCAGCGGCGGCAGGCCCACCGCGGCTGCACGCAGCACGCCGTGCGAATACACCGACGGGTGCAGCAACCCCGACGCGGCCGGCGCCATGACCCTGCTCGACAATGTGGCCGGCACGAGCCCGAAGGCGAGGCACAACACGCCGAGCACGAGCAAGCTCAGCGTCATGCCGGGGGCGAGGGGACGCTCGTCGCCGTAGGGCTGGCCGCGCGGATGCAGGAACATGAGCCAGGCCGCCTTCGCGAGCGCGGCGAAGGTGAGGATCTCCGCGACGGCGAGGAGCGCGAGCGCCCAGAGCTGATGAGTCGAGATGAGCCCCTCGTGGATCAGGTTGCGCGACGAGTAGCCGTTCAACGGGGGAACTCCCGCGATCGACGCGATGCCGAGCAGGAATGCGGCGAACAAGAAGGGTTTGCGCCGAGCGAGGTTTCCCATCTCGGAAAGGTTCTCGACCCCGAGCGTGTGGATGATTGCACCCGCGGTGAGGAAGAGCAGCGACTTGAAGGCGACGTGGTTCGCGAGGTGGTACGCCGCCCCGGTGACACCGGACTTCTCGGCGGTCGCGAACCCCACGGCGAGCACACCCATCTGGGCCACGGTGTCGAACGCGAGCAGACGCTTCAGGTTGTCCTGCCCGAGCGCGAGAGCGGAGCCGACCACGGCGGACAACAGACCGGCACCCATCAACAGCCCGAGCATGGGCAGACCGTGTTGCGACGGGAACACCTGCAGCACGAGCCGCGCGATCGCGACGATGCCGAGGTTCACCATCAGGCCGGAGAACATCGCCGACACCGGCGCGGGGGCGGCCGTGTGCGCGTCCGGAAGCCAGGCGTGGAACGGGATCAGGCCGGCTTTGGTCGCGAAGCCGGCCAGGAGAAGGCCGAGCGCCACGACGTCGGCAGTGCGAAGCCCGTGAGCCGCGATGCTGTCGTGCAGCTGCGCGAAGTTGAGCGCGCCGTGGTCCTGGTACAAGAACCCGGCGCCGACGAAGATCGCGAAGCTCGCGATCGTCGTCAGCACGAGGATCTTGAACGCGGCTTCGAGCGCCATGGGGCGATCGAGGTAGAACGCGGTCAACGCGTAGCTCGCGATCGCGGCGACCTCGAACCAGACGAAGAGGTTGAACAGGTCCGCAGTGAGTGCCGCGCCGATCAGGCCCGCGTCCAGAATGAGGAAGAGGCAGGCGAAGCCACCGAGCTCGCCGCGCCCGAGCGCGGCCATCGCCGACATCGTGTACACGACCAAGACGACGCCGATGACGGCGGCCGCGAGCGCGAACACGAGCCCGAAGGGGTCGGCGGCCCAACCGATGCCGAGTGCGTGGCCGTGCACCGGCGTCCAATGACCCATGAAGTGCACGATGACCGTGCGGCCGCCGAACACCTTGGGCGCCTCGAGGCCGAGCACGACACACGAGCCGATCAGGCTCGTGGCCGCGATCGCGAGCGCCAGCTGGCCCGACTTCCGGCCCACGATCGGGCAGATCACCGCGCCGAGCAGCGGGCACGCGACGGCGAGGGGCAGGATCGAGCCGAGCGCGGCGTCACTCATTGCGGGCGTCGTTCATCCGCGCATCGCGCGGATGTCGTCCGCGTCGATCGAGTTGTAATGCTGCGCGATCCGCACGACGACCGTGAGGAACACGCCGGTGACCGCCACACCGATGATGACGGCGGTAAGGCAGAAGTTCTGCAGGACGGGGTCGGCGACGTTGCCGTGCACCAGCGATGAGGGTGTCTGACCTTTCGGCGGGTTCACGAGGAGTGGAGCGGTGGACCCGCTGCGATACGCGAGGGAGACCATCAACAGGTAGGTCGACGACTCCATGAGCGACAGGCCGAGGACGATCTTGATCAGGTTGCGCCGCGTGATCACCGCGTAGAGACCCAGGCAGAAGAGCGCGGCCGCGGCGAAGTAGTTGAACAGGATCATCGACCGCGGCCGTGCTCGTCGTCGTGGCTCTCCTCTTCGGTCCAGTCACTGCCCATCGAGAGGAACGCGAAGATCACGAGTGTCAGACCGGTGGAGACCTCGATCAGTTCGCTCGCGGAGAACGCCTGGAGGAGACCACCGCTGCGGATCGTCTGGACCTGGCCGAGCGGCAGCACGTTGGCGGAGAAGGAGCCTTTCAGCACCAGGCCGGCAACTTCGAGGCCGATGATCGCGGCCGCGCCGAGCATCTCGAGGTTCTCGAGCGTGTTGCGGCGCACGATGCGGCTCACCGCGCGGTGGCCGTACGCGACGTACGCGAGCAGTACGACACCGGTGAGGACGGCGCCGGCCGGAAAGCCACCGCCGGGGGAATAGCCCCACGCGGCCAGGTAGATGCCGGCGACCGCGAGCACGGGCGCGACGGCCCGGATGCCGCCGCGTACGACGACGGTCATCGCTGTCGCACGCTCCGGCTCGCGCGACCCGACCCGGCTGTGTGGTTCGCGCGGCGGACCGGCCGAGTCGTCGGCCCGTTCCTCCTGCTCCGCGGCCGCGCTTTCCGGTGACTTCTGGCCTCCGCGCGCGCGGCCGCCGCGTAGACCGAGCTGCTCCTCGCTCGCCAGCACGTCTTCGAGCAGCACCGTACGGCGACGCTCCTTGCTGCGGCTGATGACGACCACGCCGACCACGGCGGCGAGCAAGAGGAACGTCTCTCCGAACGTGTCGAAGCCGCGGGTGCCGTACACGATCTCGTTCACGGGCTCGGTCGTGTGCCACTTCGGGATGGCGACCTCCATCGCGTATCTCGCGACCGCGGGGAGCGGCGCGCCGTCGCGCGGCAGCGTGAAGACGGCGGCACCGAGGCACGTCGCGACCGCGGCCACGAGCAACAGTCCCAACTTCGGCCGGTGCAGGTCGGCCCGCGCCACTATTCGTCTCCTTGGTCGCGCGTCTCGCCGATCTCGCTCAACTCCGGGCGCTCGCCGACATGTGGCCGCGTCTTCCCGATGGCAAGCAGGTAGAGCGCCGGGAGTGCGATCGCGCCGACGACCACCTCGGAGTGGGCGACGTCGGGCGCGTGGAGCACGACGAACAGCAGCGAGAGCACGGTGCCGACCGCTGAGAGCGCCATGACCGACGCGTTCAGGTTCTCCAGGAACACGACGAGCACCGCGCACACGAGGATCACGACGAGACACGCGATGTCGATGCTCCAGAAGAGGTTCATCCTTCGCGTCGTTCTCGCGGCATGTCGACGACCGATCCCGGCGCCATCTCGATCCCCCGCTTGTACGCGGCGCGGGTCAGCGCGTGAGACGCCACGGGATTCAGCACGAACAACAGGAAGGCCACGAGTAGCGCGCGGCTCCCGTACGGCGACACCGGCCCCTTGGCGACCACAATGGCAATCAGTACCGGGATCGAGCCCATGGTGACGTTCTTGGTGGAGCACTGCACGCGCGTGTACAGGTCAGGCATGCGCAGGATGCCGACCACGCCGCTCAACGAAAAGCACAGTCCGACGGCGGCGATGGCAACTGCAACCGCGTCCCTCACAAGAGGCCCCGTTCCAGGTAACGCGCCCACACGATCGTGCCGAAGTAGCTGAACGACGACAGCCAGAGCGCGACGTCCGCGTACGGGCTGCGGTCGGCGAACACTGCGTACGCGAGGAGCGACAGCGTCGCCTGCGTCGCGATCGTGTTCAACGCGACGACGCGGTCGGACACGGTGGGTCCGACGGCGAGCCGCACGACGAGCGGCAGCGCGACGATCACCTCGAGCAGCGCAATCCAGCCCACGGCTACCGGGCCGGTTCGGGGGTCTCGAGCGGCACGACGTCCTGCTCGATCGGGCCGTTGATCAACTGCCTCGCCTCCTGCGGGTCGGTCGTGGTGACCCAGATCCAGTGGTAGAGGAGCTCGTGGCGCTCCGGATCCACGTCGACGAGCTGGTTGTCGACGATCAGCGAGGTGATCACTCCGACCGCCGTCATGCCCGCTGCGGTCGTGGTCTCGGTCGGCACGATCACCATGCCGGGCCGGATGGGAAGCGACGGCGTCCAGATCCGGCGGGCGAGCACCAGGTTCGCGACCACCATGCGACGGGCTGCCTTCACGCACAGGCGCAGCACCCGCCACAGCCGGGCGGGCTCGAGAATGCGCCACGGCGCGACACCACGGTCGGCCGGAAGCAGGCCCACGGCCACGACGACGGCGATACCGGCTCCGAAGGCGACCTGCTCGGTCGTCAGCGTCCACGTGAGCAGAACCCACGTGAGGAACGCCCAGGCGGCGAGGACGACGAAGCGCCGGATCACGCAGAATGTTTTCGCCGGACGCGGGCCGGGCCAAACGGCGGCCGCCGGCTTGCGCAGGTGGGAACGAACCTCACCGCGGGGGTGTTGGCGCACGTATCGAGAGGAGACGACGTGTTCGGACGACACAAGAGCGAGATGCCGGCGCCCGACAAGGCCCTTGCGGGCCGGACGACGCCGCTCGAGGTTCCGGAGCACCATTTTGTGAACGGCGCCGGCCTCGAGCCCCCGTTCCCCGAGGGTACCGAGCAGGCAGTGTTCGGGATGGGGTGCTTCTGGGGTGCGGAGCGGAAGTTCTGGGAGACGCCGGGCGTCGTCGTGACCGCGGTCGGCTACGCCGGCGGGTTCACGCCGAATCCCACGTACGAGGAGGTCTGCAGCGGCCGCACCGGCCATGCCGAGGTTGTGCTGGTCGTGTTCGACCCCGCGCGGGTCAGTTACGAGGAACTGCTCAAGGTGTTCTGGGAGGGTCACGACCCGACTCAGGGGATGCGCCAGGGCAACGACGTCGGCACGCAGTACCGGTCCGCGATCTACACGTACGGCGAGATGCAGCAGAAGGCCGCCGAGGCGTCACGCGACGCGTACCAGGAGAAGCTGCATGCCGCGGGCTACCGAGAGATCACGACCGAGATTTGTGAGGCACCGGCGTTCTATTACGCAGAGGACTATCACCAGCAGTACCTCGCGAAGAACCCGTTCGGTTACTGCGGGCTCGGCGGCACCGGGGTCGCGTGCCCGACCGGGGTCACGGGGTCGTAGCTCGCGGGTTGCTCGCGGTCGCGTCGTGCCTAGCGCAGATCGTCGACGTAACGGTCCGTGCCGGGGACCGTCGGCACGAACGGTGCGGTGAGTTGGAGACGTCCGAGCCCGGATGCGGCCACGGCGCCGGCGCCGCCGGCGAACGACACGTCCCAGCAGTCCTGTGGTTCGACTTCGGTGAGCCACAGCAGGGTGATGCGACGTTCGAGACCCGGGACGTCCTCCACGTACGACATCTTGTCCTCGGGCAGCGGCATCGGCGCGAAAGCGAGGCACATCGCCACCGGAGAGCCCGCGAGAACCTGCGGGACGCGCTCGTCGCGAAGCCACGACCACAGCTGCTCGCGCGTGACGCCTTCGGTACCGTCGACGACCTCGAGCACCAGACCCTTGTAGGGATGGTCGAGCGCGTGGATGTCGCGGGGCCCGTCGCCGTCGCGGTACACCGGCCCGACGTAGTCCTGGAACGACGTGTACACGTGCGTGCGATCGAGGTAGATGCGCCCGTCTGGGAGCAGCCGCTTGTTCGTCGCTACGGTCCAGCGGAGATGGTCCTCGTAGCGACCCGCGGTGATCCAGTACGTGGCGAGGTACTTGCCCGCGGACAAGGGCTGCGCGATCAGGGAGTCGTCCGGCGCGCGCAACTGCTGCAGCGCGCGCGGAGCAACCCAGCGGCGACCGGCGAACATCCACGGCATCGCCATCGCGCCCGAGTAGTAGTGGTCGTCCTCGTACCACCGGTTGTACGCGCGCTCGTGCCCCACGTGTGGCTCGACGAGCGTGATCAGCGCCGAGCCGATCTTCGTGTCGTACGGCCCGACGGACGGCAGGGTCGAATATGGGTTCGTCTCGGTTGTGCTGCTGTCGGTCATGCCGTGTTTCTAGCCGCAGTCGGGTCGGCCCCCGGTTGCCCGCCTAGCCCCGGGTGTGGGCGAGGAGCGTGACCGCGGCCTGGCACGCGGGCGGGCTCCCGCTGTAACCGCAGAGCCAGGCCAGCGCGTCGGCCGGCTCGCTCACCGCGATGATGGCGGTGCCGCGGTGGTCGCGGGCCGCCACGCCGTCGGCTGCGTACGGCGAGGCGGCCACGACCGACGGCTGCCACGGCCACAGGCCGCCGGCCCGCACCGCGTCGAGGAAGTCGTCCGGGCGCGCGGTCGAGGTCGGGACCGCCCCGAGGGCGTTCGTGGAAGGCACGAACACCACCCGGACCCCCGCCGAACGTGCGGCCGCGACCTTCTGGTCGAGGCCGCCGATGGGCTCGATGCTGCCGTCGGGCCCGATCACGCCGGTGGCCGCGACGTCGACGCCGCCGGTGATGTCGCCGGGCAGGAGCACGGCCAGGTACCCGAGCAGGTACGCGAAGCCGGCCGAGTCGCCGTGGAGCGATCCGACGGCCGGCCACGCCCGCGGCTGCATGGTCTGTACCGCTCCGAGCGCGCCGAGCTGCGCGGCCTGCCACGCATCGACGGCGGCCTGCCGGCTGCGATGGTCGCCGGACGCGCTGCGGGGCCCGGGCGACGCGGCCACGCGCGGCGCGCTCGCGTCGTGCCGCCCGACCACGTCGGCCAGCACGTCCCAGGGTGCCCGTCGCTCGTGCACCACGCTCAGGTAGAAGATGCGCCCGCCGCGGCGCTTCGCGGTGCCCGCTCCCGAGGCACGCGAGTGGGCCGAGAATGCGAGCGGCTGCGCCTCTCCGTACACGACCGCGGGTGACGCGAGGATGATGGTGATCGCGAGCACGACGGCGACCATGGTGACCGCGCGCGCGACGAGGGTGATCGTCGAGCCGGAGCTCGTCCCCGTCGTGTCGGCTACGCCGTCAGCCCGCCCCACGCATTGACTGTCTTACCCGGCGCCGCCCCGGCCTGTCATGTGCCCCGCGCACCCGCAGGGTCGCCCCTCGACCATGTGCCCCTCACCGGCCGTCACCCGCCGTCATCCGCGGTCACGAAGTCGACGAGTTGCTCCACCGCGCCGACGAACGGCGTCTCGAGGTCGCGATAGCTCCTCACCGCGCCGAGCAGCGTTCGCCAGAACGTCCGCGGATCCCCGACACCGAGCGCGACGCAGACGCCTTCCTTCCACGGCGTGCCCTTGGGGACCCGCGGCCACTCGGAGAGGCCCACGAGCCCCGGACGCACGGCCTCCCACACGTCCACGAAGGGCGTGCCGGTGACGAGCACGTGCGGGTGCCGCACCTCGGCGGCGAGCCGGGCCTCTTTGGTGCCCGGCACGAGGTGATCGACGAGCACGCCGAGGCGGCGACCGGGGCCCGGCGCGAACTGTCGGACCGCGACGGCCAGATGGTCGATGCCGTCGAGGCGCTCCACGACGACGCCCTCCACCCGCAAGTCGTCGCCCCACACCCGCTCGACGAGCTCGGCATCGTGCACGCCTTCGACGTAGATCCGCCCGGCCCGTGCCGTACGAGCTTTCGCGTCGACGTGACGGGATCCCGACGCGGTGTGAGCGGGCGCCGCGGCAGTCCGCTCGCGCCGAACCACCAGCGTGACCGCGGCGCCGTCCACCGCGAAGGCGCCCGGCTCGAGTGGGAAGACACGTTCGACGCCCGTGGCGCCGCGCAAGGTGATCGTGCCGAGCTCGATGACGCGCACGACCCCCGTGAACCCGCTCGCGCGGTGGCGCACCGTCATCCCGGGCCGAGCGTCGAGAGTGGGGTAGAGCGTCGCGACGCGAGCCGGCCCGTCGACCGGTCCTCCGAGGATTCCTCCGGGCATGAGCGTTCGAAGCTACCGGTGCCCAGAAGTGCGCGGGGGGATGCCGTTGGTACGGTGCCGGGCATGCAACCCGACGAACTCGCCGCCCTCGACGCGACCGGGCAGGCCGACCTCGTGCGCCGAGGCGTGTGCTCGCCTCGTGAGCTGGTCGATGCCGCCATCGACCGGATCGAGCGTCTCAATCCCGAGCTCAACGCGGTCATCCATCCGTTGTTCGAGAAGGCGAGACGGGCTGCCGACGACGCGCGTCACGAGGCACCCTTCCGGGGCGTTCCGTTCTGCGTGAAGGACGCGGTGTGTCACACGGCCGGTGATCCGTATCACGTAGGGATGCAGTTCCTGAAGGACCGCAAGTGGGTGGAGACGGGCGACAGTCATCTCGCGCGGCGTTTCCGCCAAGCCGGCTTCGTGTTCGTCGGCAAGACGAACACGCCCGAGCTCGCGACGTCCATCACCACCGAGCCCCTTGCCTACGGGGCGACCCACAACCCTTGGGACTTGAGCCGTTCACCGGGCGGGTCGAGCGGCGGCTCCGCCGCAGCCGTCGCGTCGGGGATGGTCCCGGCCGCGCACGCGAACGACATGGGCGGGTCGATTCGTGCGCCTGCGAGCGAGTGCGGCCTCGTCGGCCTGAAGCCATCGCGGGGGCGCACATCGCTCGGTCCGGCGTTCGGTGAGTACTGGGGCCCGTTGACCCACGAGTTCGTCGTGGTGCACAGCGTTCGCGACGTGGCGGGCATCCTCGACGCGGTCGCGGGAGCCGAGCCCGGCGATCCCTACACGGCGCCGGCGCCGCGGCGGCCGTTCGTACAGGAGGTCGGGGCCGATCCCGGCCGGCTGCGCATCGGCCTCCACGCCGGCATTCCGGCCATGGGCCGCGACGCCCACCCGGAGTGTGTCGCCGCCGTTGAGGGCGCGGGCCTCCTTCTCGAGCGCGCGGGCCACGTCGTGGAGCGGTCGCGGCCGAGCGCGCTCGACGACGAGGACGTGTTCGGGCCGTTTGCAACCATCATGAGCGCGGCGATCGCCCGTGATCTCGATCGTTGGAGTGACCGAACCGGCGACCCGATCGGCCCCGGCGACGTCGAGCCCGGGAATTGGTCGATGGCCGAATTCGGCCGCACGATCACGGCGCCTGCGTACCTCGCCGCAGTAGAAGCACTTCAGCAGTACACGCGTGCCATCGCGCGTTGGTGGTCACCACCCGACGGCTCGCCCGGTTTCGACGTGCTGGTGATGCCGACGATCTCACGGCCGCCGCCGGAGCTCGGTCTGATGGCGCCGCTCGCGGACCCCGAGGCGGCGATGTCGTTGATGAGCGAGCTCGCGCACATGACGGCGCCGTGGAACGCCACCGGGCAGCCCGCGATGTCGTTGCCGTTGCACTGGACGGACGACGGCCTGCCGGTGGGGGTGCAGCTCGTCGCCGCGTACGGCCGCGACGACCTGTTGCTGCGGGTGGCGTCGCAGTTGGAGCAGTCGGCGCCGTGGGCGCATCGCCGCCCGCCGGTCTTCGCGTGACCTCCTCCACCGACGACGGTGTCGGGTCGGTGCTCGTCGTGTGCGCACACCCCGACGACGTCGATTTCGGCGTTGCCGGGTCGGTCGCGAAATGGACGGCGTCCGGTATCGACGTCTCGTACTGCGTCGTGACCAACGGCGACGCGGGCGGCTTCGACCCGTCGGTGCCGCGCTCGGACATCGCCGCGATTCGTCAGGCGGAGCAGCGCGCCGCTGCTGCCACTGTCGGCGTGCACGACGTCACGTTCCTCGGGTATCCCGACGGAAGACTGCTCTCGAGCATCGAGCTGCGCCGCGACATCAGCCGCGTGATCCGGCGGGTCCGGCCCGACCGCGTCGTCTCGCCGTCACCCGATCGCAACTGGGAACGCATCTACGCGAGTCATCCCGACCATCTCGCCGCGGGCGAGGCCACGGTGGCTGCCGTCTACCCCGACGCACGCAACCCGTTCGCTCATCCCGAGCTCCTGGAGGAGGGTTACGAGCCGCACACGGTCGGGCAGCTCTGGATCATGGCTGCGTCGACCCGCAACGCGTATGTCGACGTCACGGACACGTTCGACAAGAAGATCGCCGCCCTGCGGTGCCACGTCAGCCAGATGCCCGACCCCGACGGCGTCGAGGACCGGATCCGGGGCTGGCTCACCGCGGTCGCAAGTGAGGCCGGCTTCCCCGAGGGACGATTGGCCGAAGGGTTCCAGGCCGTCGACACCCGCTGAGGTGTCCCCGCTCCCCGCCCGGAGCAGCGCTTGGTGCGCCCGTCTACCAGGTCACACGATGACGCTGCGGATCACCTCTCCCGCCTGCATGGCGCGGAACGCGTCGTTGATCTCGTCGAGCTTGAGGCGACGCGACACCATCGCGTTGAGGTCGAGACGCCCCGTCTCCACGAGGTCGACGAAGCGCGGGAAGTCACGGCGCACCTGCGCGGAGCCATAGACGCAACCGAGCAGCTTCTTCTCCTCGAAGAACAGGCCGAAGCCCGGCAGGGTGACCTGCGCGTCCCACCTCGGCATGCCGACGACCACCGCGGTGCCGCCGCGACGGGCGGTGTTGTACGCCTGCACGATCGTCTCCGGCAGACCGATGACCTCGAACGCATAGTCCGCGCCGCGTCCGGCGGTGGCTGCCTTCACCTGCTCGACCGGGTCGCCCTGGGCCGGGTCGATCAGGTCGGTCGCTCCGAGTTGCTCGGCCGCCTTGCGCTTCAACTCGACGGGGTCGATCGCGAAGATGCGAGCCGCACCGGCGATGCGCGCGCCCTGGATGACGGCCTGCCCGACACCGCCGCAGCCGATCACCGCGACCGAGGAGCCCGGCTGCACCCTCGCGGTGTTCAGCGCGGCGCCGACACCCGTGGTCACGCCGCAGCCGATGAGCGCGAGCTGCTCGGCCGGCAGTCCGGTGTCGACCTTCACCACGGCCGACTCGTCGACGGTCATCATGTCGGCGAACGTGCCGAGCCCGGTCATCGCGATCGTGCTCGAGCCGTCCGACCGGGTGGCCTTGGGCGCCATGGTCACGGCTCCCATGTGCTCGCACAGGTTCGACTGGTCGTGCAGGCAGTACCAGCAGACGCCGCACGCGGGCGTGAACGACGCGATCACCCGATCGCCCGGCTTCACCCGTGACACGTCCTTGCCGACGGACTCGACCGTGCCGGTGCCCTCGTGACCGAGGATGCAGGGTGGCGGCATGGGAAGCGACCCGTTCATCACGGACAGGTCGGAGTGGCACACGCCGCTGGCATCGACGTGCACGACGACGTCCTTCGGGCCCGGTGCGAGCGGACTGAGCTCCTCGACCTCGAGGGGCTGGTCCTGACCGACGAAGATGGCTGCTCGCATCGTTCGTTCCCTTCCTGCAGGGGCGTGTGACGGCGTGTCAGACCGTAGCCGTCGGATCTCGAGGTCCGCACGCCGCCGCGGCGGTGTGCAGCCCTGTCCGAAACCCGCCAGCACGACGCCGACGCGTGGCCCAGACTGGCGTCGTGCGTGATCTCGACTTCGACTCCTGCTACCGGGCGGTCTCGAGCCGCGATGCCCGGTTCGACGGGTGGTTCGTGGTCGGGGTGACGTCGACGGGCATCTACTGCCGGCCGAGCTGCCCGGCCACCACGCCGAAGCCGGCGCACGTCCGGTTCCTCCCGACGGCCGCCGCCGCCCAGCGCTCCGGGTTCCGCGCGTGCAAACGCTGCCGTCCGGACGCGACGCCGGGTTCGCCGGAGTGGAACCAGCGCGGTGACGTCACGGCGCGCGCGATGCGTCTCATCGGGGACGGCGTCGTCGACCGGGAGGGAGTGGAGGGGCTGGCGCGCCGCGTCGGTTACAGCACGCGACAGCTGCACCGCACGTTGATGGCCGAGCTCGGCGCCGGGCCGCTCGCGCTCGCTCGCGCACAACGCGCGCAGACGGCGCGGATCCTGATCGAGACGACGGACCTCAATCTCTCGCACGTGGCGTTCGCGGCGGGCTTCGGGAGCGTGCGGCAGTTCAACGACACCGTGCAGGAAGTGTTCGGGGTCACGCCGTCCATGCTGCGTAAGGTGCGACGCGCACGCGACATCGCGCCCGGATCGGTCGCGCTTCGGTTGCCCTATCGCGAACCGTTCGCAGCCGACGCCGCGTTCGAGTTCCTCGCCGCACGCGCGATACCGGGCGTCGAGGTCGCGACGCGCGAGCTCTATCGGCGGGCTGTCCGGCTGCCTCATGGAAGCGGCGTCGTGGAGCTGCGGCCGGCCGTGGGCCACGTGTCGTGCCGGGTGCAGCTCGACGACCTCCGCGACCTCGCGACGGTGGTCGCGCGCAGTCGCCGGCTGCTCGATCTCGACGCCGATCCGACCGCGGTCGACGACGTCCTCGGCCGCGATGCACTGCTCGGGCCGTGGGTACGCAAGACGCCGGGCCTTCGCGTTCCCGGCGCGCTCGATGGTGACGAGCTCGCGCTGCGGGCGGTGCTGGGCCAGCAGGTCTCGGTGCGCGCCGCGAACGCGTTTGCAAGCCGGCTCGCGCACGAGCACGGCGAAGGCGTCGTCGGTGCTGACGGCGCCGTTCGCATGTTCCCGAGCGCGGCGCGCATCGGTGACCTCCGTGCCGAGGACCTCGCGATGCCGCGGGCGCGCGCCGCGACCGTCATCGCTCTCGCAGCCGCGCTCGCGACCGGCGACGTCACCGTCGACCCGGGCGTCGAGCGCGGGGCGCTCGAGGCGTCGTTGCGTGCGGTGCCGGGGGTGGGCGAGTGGACCGCGGACTACATCGTGCTGCGCGGCACGGGAGACCCCGACCGGTTTCTCGGCTCGGATCTCGGCATACGCCGCGCACTGGGCGCGTTCGGTATCGCGCCGGCGAACGCAGCCGAGGTCGCATCGCGCTGGCGGCCCTGGCGGTCGTACGCAGTCGTCCATCTGTGGAGGAGTCTCACGTGACCATCACCGTCTCGACACCCATCGGACCCCTCGTGCTCGATGCCGGCGAAGACGGCATCAGTTGGTTGTCGCTCGACGGGAGCGCGCCGCCACGTCCGCACGCGACCACCCGCGCCGCGCGTGCGCATCTCGACGCCGCTGCCCGCCAGCTCGACGAGTACTTCGAGGGACGGCTGACGCGTTTCCGGCTTTCTCTCGCGATGCACGGCACGCCGTTCCAGCGCGAGGTCTGGAGCGCGCTCGTCGACATCCCGTACGGCGAGACGATCAGCTACGGCGAGCTCGCGCGCCGCGTCGGCGCGCCGGGCGCGGCGCGTGCCGTCGGCCTGGCGAACGGGCGCAACCCCGTGCCGATCGTCGTGCCGTGCCACCGCGTGATCGGCGCGAACGGCACGCTGACCGGGTACGGCGGCGGCCTCGACCGCAAGCGCTGGCTGCTCGCGCACGAGGCCGGACGGGCCCAACTGCCCCTGACGGGCTGACCGCCGCCGAGTTGGGCCGCTCGCGCGCGTACGCGGAGGCGCGAGCCTCCCAACTGCGCCGGGGTGGGTCGCGCCTATCGTGAAGGGATGCCCCCGCAGTTCATCTTCACGATGCGCGGCCTGTCGCGCTTCCACCCGCCCGACCGCCAGGTCCTCGACAACATCAACATCTCCATGTACCCCGGTGCCAAGATCGGCGTCATTGGCGCCAACGGGTCCGGGAAGTCGACGCTGTTGCGTGTGATGGCCGGCGAGGACGACGGCTACACCGGCGAGGCCCGTCTCACGCCGGGGTTCACCGTCGGCCACCTCCCCCAAGAGCCGCACCTCGACGAGAGCAAGGACGTGCTCGGCAACGTCACCGACGGCGTCGCCGAGACGAAGGCGTTGCTCGACCGGTTCAACGAGGTGTGTCAGGCGATGGGCGAGCCCGACGCCGATTTCGACGCGCTGCTCGCGGAACAGTCCGACCTGCAGGACAAGATCGACGCCGCCAACGCATGGGACCTCGATCGCACGCTCGAGATCGCGATGGACGCGTTGCGCCTGCCGCCCGGCGATGCCGACGTCTCGACCCTCTCCGGCGGTGAACGGCGACGGGTTGCGCTGTGTCGCCTCTTGCTGTCGCGTCCCGACCTCTTGTTGCTCGACGAGCCGACCAACCATCTCGACGCCGAGTCGGTCGCCTGGCTCGAGCGCCACCTGCACGAGTATTCGGGCACGGTCGTCGCGGTCACGCACGACCGGTACTTCCTCGACAATGTCGCGGGCTGGATCCTCGAGCTCGACCGCGGCCGTGGGATCCCGTGGGAGGGGAACTACTCCTCCTGGCTGGAGCAGAAGCAGGGCCGGCTGCAGCACGAGGAGAAGGCGGACAAGGCTCGGCAGCGCACGCTCGAGCGCGAGCTCGAGTGGATTCGCATGTCTCCTCGCGCCCGGCAGGCCAAGGGCAAGGCCCGGCTCAACGCGTACGAGAGCCTGCTCGCCGAGTCGCAGTCCGCGCCGGAGCGTGCCGACAAGCTCGTGCTGTCGATCCCGCCCGGACCACGCCTCGGCGACGTCGTCGTGGAGGCGGACCACGTCGCGAAGGGCTACGGCGAGCGGCTCCTCATCGACGACCTCACGTTCTCGTTGCCGCGCGCCGCGATCGTCGGCGTCATCGGCCCGAACGGCGCGGGCAAGACGACGTTGTTCCGCATGATCACGCAGCAGGACACGCCCGACGGCGGGACGTTGCGTGTCGGACCGACCGTGGAGCTTGCGTACGTCGACCAGTCGCGCGACACGCTCGATCCCGGCAACACCGTCTACGAGGAGATCACCGGCGGCGTCGACCGCCTCGTCGTGGGCGGTCGTGAGATCCACGGCCGCGCGTACGTCGCCGGGTTCAATTTCAAGGGATCGGACCAGCAGAAGAAGGTCGGTGACCTCTCGGGCGGCGAACGCAACCGCGTGCACCTCGCGAAGGTGCTGCGCAGCGGGGGCAACGTGCTGCTGCTCGACGAGCCCACGAACGACCTCGACGTCGACACGTTGCGCTCACTCGAGGACGCGCTGCTCGAGTTTGCCGGCTGTGCAGTCGTCATCAGTCACGACCGCTGGTTCCTCGACCGCATCGCGACCCACGTGCTCGCGTTCGAAGGCGATTCACAGGTCGTGTGGTACGAGGGCAACTTCAGCGACTACGAGGTCGACCGCCGCAAGCGACTCGGCGCGGAAGCGGACCAGCCGCACCGGATCCGCTACAAGCCGCTCACCCGCACGACCTGACCACCCTCCGAACTCGTGTGGTTTCCACGCGCATCGCGCCGCCGATCCACACCAGGTCCTCAGCCGTCGAGGCTGCGGGCGCCTGTCACCGTCGCGCCGTGCTCACGCACACGCCGGGCGAGCTCCCGGTCCGAGGTGACGACCGTGATCGCACTCGGATCGTCGTCGGCCGCGACGAGCTCGACGATGCGGTCGTCGGCGGCGTTGGGGCCGCGACGCGTGGCATACAGGACGCGGACGCCGTTGTGTTCGCCTTCGGGAAGATCCGGGAGCGGGCGGCCGTCGAGCACCAGCACGACGTCGCCGTCACCCGCCGCCACGCGGTCCCGCAGGCGGCCGAAGAGGCGCCGCACCGCGCCGTCGCGGTCCCGCCACCACCCGTCGGGCCGGGAACCGATGACGTTCATGCCGTCGACGATCAGCCGGCTCATTCCCCTGATCCTCCCAGACGCTTCGCGCGTACGCTGCAACTCGTGAGTCCCGCCAGGGCCGTCCGGCTCCTACCCGACGCGGAGCAGCACCAGCTGCTGCTGTCCACCTTGCAGCGCGTCAACCGGGCGTCGAACGCGGCCCGCACCGCCGCGCTCGAACAGGGCGCGACGTCGGGCAACCCGCTGCGTGACGTGGTGCGCGAGGAGCTGGAGCGGTTCAAGCTCCCCACGGGGTTCGCGACGCCGGCGTTCCGCCGCGTCGAGGCCTCGATCTCCGGGCCCCCCGGGCGGCGGCAACGGTTCAGCGAGAACCAGTCCGTCGTGTTCCCGGCGTCGTCGCTGCGCTGGCCGGCGTCGGACCGGGTGGTGATGCCGACCGCGGCCGGGCGCCGCACGATCCGGGTCTACGTCGACCCCGGTGGTCACGGTGGTCTGCGCCCACCGCTCGAGGGCGTCGACGCCGCGCTCGTGTTCCGCAGCGGGCAGTTCGAGCTCGTCGCCGACGAGCCCGACGACGAGTGAGCCCCGCAGAGCACGCGACAACCCTGTTGCTCGCACGGCACGGTGAGTCGACACCGTGCGGACGGAGCCGCACCCTGGGCGGATGCCCGGGAGGGTGCGGCGGAGGGAGCCAATGAGCATCGGGCGTAGATCCCTGTTGCTCGCACGGCACGGTGAGTCCACCTGGAACGCGAGCGGGCGGTGGCAGGGTCAGGCGGACCCGCCCCTCTCGCCGCTCGGTGAGGAGCAGGCCCGTGCCGCGGCTCGCTGGGTCGCCCAATCGATCCGGGTCGACGTCGTCGTGAGCTCCGATCTTCGCCGGGCCCGGCAGACCGCGCAGCACCTCGCGATCGGGCTCGGCGTCGAGGTCGTCGTGGAGCCTCGCCTGCGGGAGCGGGACGCGGGCGAGTGGACCGGCCTCACACGGGCCGAGATCGACGCCCGCTTTCCCGGCTGGCTCTCACAGCGGCGGCACCCGCCCGGCTTCGAGGCCGACGCCCCATTGCTCGAACGCGTGCTTCCCGCGCTCGCGGATCTTGCCGGTGCCGGGCCCGCCACGCAGGCGCTGGTCGTGACCCACGGCGGTGTGGTGCGCACGGTGGAACGGCATCTCGGGGCCGACGCGCCGCCGCTGCCGAACCTCGCAGCACGCGAGCTCACTGGATCCCGGGGCTCGTGGCAGCTCGGTGAGCGGATGCTGCTCCTCGACGGGCATCGCCCGGGCGACGGCTTCGTGACGGTCCCGGCCCAGATCTGACCCGACCGCCCTGGTCGCGAGCATGCCGTCATCGGGACTTCTGCCTGACGACGCCGGCACGTAGAATGGTCGGTTCCCCGATCCTGTTCGTGCACCCGGAGCCGCGTTGCCCACAGCCAACGACGCCGAGATCGCCGCCGAACAGCAGGTCCTCGATGCGGCCTACGCGCGGCTGGATGCGATGCGCCAGTCGGCGTCCCGTGTGGCGGAGGCCTACTCGGAGGTCCGGCGCGGCGGCACCCACCAGGCCCGTCTCGAACGCGACATCGCGGTGGAGACCACCCATCGCCGGCTCGCCGCGCTCGACATCGGCGACGCGCCGCTGTGCTTCGGCCGGCTCGACCTCGCGGCCGTTCCGGATGCGTCGCTCTCCCCGGACGGTGAGCCGGGCGCCAACGGGGATCGAGCCCCGCGTCACACGTTCGCGGGCACCCGCTACTACATCGGCCGCCTGTCGGTCGACGACGACGACCACCGCCCCGTCGTGGTCGACTGGCGGGCCCCCGTCGCCGAGCCGTTCTACCGGGCCACCGCGGTGGAACCGATGGGTGTGGTACGGCGCCGCCACTTCATCACCCGCAACGGCCGCGAACTGATCGGCCTCGACGACGAGGTGTTCGACGCCGCCGCGGCCGAGGCCGGGCTCACGGTCGTGGGTGAGGCGGCGCTGCTCGCTGCACTCGAGCGCGAGCGCACCGGTCGGATGCACGACATCGTCGCCACGATCCAGGCCGAGCAGGACGAAGCGATCCGGGCCGATCTGGACGGTGTGCTCGTCGTCGCGGGCGGCCCGGGCACCGGCAAGACCGCGGTCGCACTGCACCGCGCCGCATACCTGCTGTACACGCACCGGCGCCGGCTCGCGGGCGACGGCGTGCTGCTCATCGGGCCGAACCCGGTCTTCCTCCGCTACATCGACCAGGTGCTGCCGTCGCTCGGCGAAGACGACGTCCACCTGTCGACGATCACGGCACTCAAGCCGGGCCTGCGCGCGACCCGGCGGGATCGGCCCGAAGTGTCCGTCGTGAAGGGCGATCGGCGGATGGCGAAGGTCATCGCCAACGCGGTCGGCGACCGGGAACGCGTGCTGCCGCGTGACATCGCGGTTCCGATCGACGGTCTCCGGCTGATGATCACCCGCCGCGACTCCCGCGCGATCGTCGAACGGGCGCGCCGGCGTCGCGGCCTGCACAACGAGCGCCGGCCATTCGTCGCCAACTTGCTGCTCGACCACCTCGTGGGCCGTTACCGACGCGCAACCATCCGCGCGTACCGGGAACGCCTCAGCGCCGCCGCGCCGCAGGGCCGCCTCGTCGTCGACGACGGCGAAGAGATGCTGGACCCAACCGTGGCCGGCGCGCTCGCGCGTGGTGAAGCCGCGCCCGAAGGGTGGGAAGCCGAGCTGCGGGCACGGCTGCGGCGTCACCCGCAGGTGCGGGAGGCCATGGAACGCATGTGGCCCGTGCTCTCGGGCGCGGAGCTGGTCCACGACCTGTTCAGCTTCACCGCGCTGATCCGATCCGCGGCCGGCGACGTGCTGACCCGCGACGAGCAAGCCACGCTGCACCGGCCGCGGGCCACGACCCTCGCGGACGTTCCGTGGACCGACGCCGACGTCGCGCTGGTCGACGAAGCGGACGCGTTGCTCGGCCCGGTGGAGGCGGCGCGGCCGCGGCGGGCCCGGAGGCGTGGCGCGAGCGCCGAGGCTGTCGAGACCGCGGCGCGCGTCGTGGCCGAGCTCGGCCTCGACGGGCACACGAACGCGCGCGAGCTCGCGGAGCGGTTCGTCGACGGTTCGTCCGGCGATGCGGCGGCAGACGGCGAGACGCGAACGTACGGTCACATCCTCGTGGACGAGGCGCAGGACCTGACCGCGATGGAGTGGCGCATGCTCGCCCGGCGCAGCACCTCGGGCTCGATGACGCTCGTCGGCGATTTCGGACAGGCGAGCCGGGCCGGTGCCGCGACGAACTGGGACGAAGTCGTCGCGCAGGTCTCGCGCCGTGGACGAGCGCGTGTGGTGAACCTCGCGGTCAACTACCGCACCCCCGCCGAAGTGATGGCGGTGGCCAACCGCGTCCTCGCGGTCGCGTCACCGGGTGTCGAGCCGACCACCGCGGTACGCGCCACCGGCGAACATCCCCGGTTCGTCGCGGCGGACCGCGACGATGCCAGCGCCGAGTTGGTGCGGGTCGCCGCGCAGGCCGCGCGCGAGGCCGTCGGGCGGCGGGGCACCACGGCCGTCATCGCCCCGCCCGCGCTGCACGGCGCGATCGTCGCGGCGCTGGCCGACGTGGGCGCCGTCGCCGACCGGGCCGAGGCGATCGACGCGCCGGTCGCCGTGCTCGGCCCCGTCGAAGCCAAGGGCCTCGAGTTCGACCACGTCATCGTCGTCGAGCCGGCCCGGCTCGTGACCGCGGACCTCCCCGGGCTGCGGCTGCTGTACGTCACGCTCACCCGGGCGACGCGGGACCTCACCGTCGTGCACTCGGCCGCGCTTCCGGAGGCCCTGCAGGACCGCTGAAAGCCACCAAATTTGCGCCGGTAGTCTGGCTGCATGGCTACCGAGACCGCATCCCCCGACCTTCTCGCGTCAGACGTCTCCTGGAACCTCGAGCCGCTGGTCGACGGGCGGGGCCCCGAGGGGGTCGACGAGCTCCTCGACGAAGCCGGCCGCGCCGCAACCGAGCTGACGCGGTACCGCGGTCGTGTGGGCGAGCTCGACGCCGGTGAGCTCGCCGAGGTGATGCAGGCGCTCGCCGAGGTGAACGAGCGGATCGAGCGGGCCGGGTCGTATGCGAGCCTTCGCTTCAGCGTCGACACCACCGACCCCGAGCGCGGGGCGCTCATGCAGCACGTCGAGGAGCGGGCCACCGCGATCGGCACCGAGCTCCTCTTCTTCGAGCTCGAGTGGGCCGCGGTGCCCGACGAGCGGGCCGCCGAGCTCCTCGGTGACGACCGACTCGCGTTCTGCGGGCACTACCTGCGTTCCGCGCGCCGGTACCGGCCGCACCTCCTGACCGAGCCCGAGGAACGCATCATGGCCGAGAAGGCGGTGACCGGGCGCAGTGCGTGGTCACGCCTGTTCAGTGAGCTGACGTCGACGATCACCGTCGAGCTCGACGGTGAGACGCTGTCGCTCGAGCAGGGGCTGTCGCAGTTGCAGTCACCCGACCGCGCGCTTCGCCGCCGCGTCGCCGAGGCGGTGTCGGCCGGGCTCGAGCCCGGTCTACGCACCCGCGCGTACGTGTTCAACACTCTGCTCGCCGACAAGAGCACCGACGACCGCCTCCGTCACTATCCCGACTGGCTCGCGAGCATGAACCTCGCGAACGAGGCGAGCGACGAGTCGGTCCAGGCGCTCGTCGCGGCGGTGCGGGCGCGATACGACATCCCGCAACGGTGGTACGCGCTGAAGGCGCGCCTGCTTGGAGTCGAGCGGCTCGCCGACTACGACCGAATGGCATCGGTCGCGCAATCCGACGAAGTCTTCGGATGGTCGCAGGCCAAGGAGCTCGTCCTCGACGCGTACGCGTCGTTCTCTCCCGAGCTTGCAGGCATCGCGACGAAGTTCTTCGACGACCGGTGGATCGACGCCCCGGTGCGCCCCGGGAAGCGGCCGGGCGCGTTCTGCGCGTACACGGTGCCGTCACTCCATCCGTATCTGTTGCTGAACTGGACCGCTCGCCGGCGTGACGTGCTCACGCTCGCGCACGAGATGGGCCACGGCCTGCACGCCTACCTCGCGCGCGGGCAGGGCGTGTTCCACCAGGCGACGCCGCTCACCCTGGCGGAGACGGCATCCGTGTTCGGGGAGACGGTCACCTTCGGAAGGCTCCTCGCCGCGACGACCGATGCCGACGCCCGGCTCGCGTTGCTCGCGGAGAGCCTCGAGGGTCAGATCGCGACGGTCTTCCGCCAGACCGCGATGAACCAGTTCGAGGCGCGCGTCCACACCGACCGCCGCGAGCACGGCGAGCTCAGCGTCGACCAATTCAACGAGCGGTGGGCCGAGACGCAGGCAGAGATGCTCGGTGACGCGGTCGAGATCACGCCCGGCTACCGCACGTGGTGGTCCTACGTGCCCCACTTCATCGGCACGCCGGGCTACGTCTACGCGTACGCGTACGGTCAGTTGCTCGCGCTGTCGGTGTACCGCGCGTACCAGGAGCAGGGCGCCGCCTTCGTGCCGCGTTACCTCGACCTGCTCGCCGCCGGCGGTTCGCGTTCGCCCGAGGAGCTCGGCCGCATCGTCGGCGTCGATCTCGCCGACCCCGGGTTCTGGGACGGCGGCCTGCGGATCGTGGAGGAGCAGCTCGAGGCGGCGGAGGCGGCCGCAGTGGCCTCCGGGCGCGTCGCGGCCTAGGTCACCCGGTGGTGCTCACGCCCGAAGCGTCGTTGCTCACCGGCAAGGTCGCGGTCGTCACCGGAGGTGGAGGCGGCATCGGGCGCGGCATCTCCGAAGCGTTCGCCGCGCACGGCGCACGAGTGGTCGTCGCGGACGTCGACGAAGCCCGCGCGCAGGACACCGTCGACGCGATCTCCGCGCGTGATCCCGACGCCGGCGCACGCGCCGAGCTCGTCGACGTGCGGGAGCCCGTGCAGGTTGCGGCTCTTGCGGAGTCGGTGCTCGGCGCGTACGGACACGTCGACGTCCTCGTCAACAACGTCGGCCACTATCTGTACCGAGGGTTGCGGTTCCTCGACACCGACGAGGAACACTGGGACGCGCTCTACGCCGTGAACCTTCGCCATGTGTTCCTGTGCACGAAGGCGTTCGCACCGTCCATGGTCCAGCGTCGGTCCGGCAACATCATCACGGTCTCGACGGTCGAGGCGTTCCGCGGCATTCCGAACCAGGTCGTGTACTCGGCGTTCAAGGCCGGCATCACCCAGTTCACGAAGAGCCTCGCCCTCGACCTCGGCAACGACGGTGTGCGCGTGAACGCGATCGCGCCGGATCTCACCGAGACGATCCAGGTCCCGTACTCGCGCTGGGTCCCGCCGGAGCAGCGCGACATGATCCCGACGTGGGTTCCCGTCGGTCGGTTCGGTACGCCCGACGACATCGCGGGTGTCGCGGTGTTCCTCGCATCCGACCTGTCCGCCTTCGTCACGGGCACCACGGTTCACGCGGACGGCGGCAGCCTCGCCGCCGGCGGCTGGTTCCGCACGAAACGCGGCGGATGGACCAACCGGCCGGTCGATCCCTGAGCGCATGACGACCGACCCCGCGCTGCAGGCGCTGCTCGACGAACGCGCGATCCGAGACGTCATCCTGCGGTACTGCCGGGGGATCGATCGCATGGATCGCGATCTCGTCCGCTCGTGCTACCACGCCGGCGCAACCGACTCGCACGGCAGCTTCACGGGCACGGTGGACGAGTTCATCGAGTGGGTGTGGCGGGTGCTCCTGCGTTACACGTCCACGATGCACTTCGTCGGCAACATGTTGGTGGAGCCCGACGGCGACGACCGCGCGCGTGTCGAGACCTATGGCGTCGCGTTCCATCGCACCGACGGCGGTGATGCAGCCGGCAACCTCGTCATCGGCTTTCGCTACGTCGACGCCTTCGCCCGCCGGCCGGTCGACGGCGGGTCGGCGCGGTGGCGCATCGCGGCGCGTGTGGCGGTGACCGACTGGGTTCGTGTCGACCGCCCCGAGGACCACTGGCCGATCGCGCCCGGCATGTTGACCGGTCGCCGGGACCGTACCGACCCGGTGTACGGCCTCGAAACGGAAGGCGCGTAGGCACGGTGACAGCACGCGCCGGTCACCGCCGTCAACTCTCGCCGATCGAGTTGGCGGAGACCGCCGTGCTGGTCGACATCGCGCTTGCACTGTCGCTTCTTGCCTTCCTCGTGCCGTACGCGCAGGTGTTCTTCGCGGCGGCCTGCATTCCCATTGTCGTGCTCGCCTCCCGGCACCGCTTGCGGGTCATGGTGGTCGCGTTTTTCGCGGGCACGTCGGCCGGGTTCGTGCTCGGTGGCAGTGGTCTCGCGGTCAACATCGCCGTGCTCACGGTGCTCGGCGGCCTGATCGGCGTAGGCAGTCGCCACGGGTGGGGCAGGACGCGCACCGTCGTCACCGCGTTGTGTGTGCTGTGGCCGCCGGTCGCGGGCGCGACGGTCGGGCTGATGGCGGCGTTCTCGAACCTGCGTCGCCTCAGCTTCGACCAGGCCCGCAACGGCTGGGCCGGCATCGCGCGCATCCTGCGCAACCTGTCGCTCGATGCGCTCGCCGACGCGGGGGACGCGACCCTGTCGTGGCTCTTGCGTCATTGGTACCTCGTCGTGCCCGCGGTGGAGCTCGTCACACTGGCATTCCTCGCACGGATCGCCCACGGGCTTGCGGTTCGCGTGTTGCCACGTGTGGGGCCGCGGCGGGCCCGGGTCGCGCTCGGCGACGACCATCAGGCCTCCAACGGCTCCGGAACCGACCGTTCCGGGCTCGCACCTGCGCCCGGTCCCGTGCCGCTGCGTCTGCAAGATGTGCGCTTCACGTATCCCGGCGAGGCGACGTCGACCCTGCACGACGTCTCGCTCGAGATCGGAACGGGTGAGCTCTGGGCGGTGCTCGGCGCGAACGGCGCGGGAAAGTCGAGCTTCGCCCGCGTCCTCGCGGGCGCTGCCGCCGGCGGCACGATCACGCGGCCCGGCGCGGTCTCGCTGGGGGGCGTCGGTGGTACCGCGATGATCTTCCAGCGCCCGGAAAGTCAGGTGCTCGGCGTGCGGGTGCGCGACGACGTGCTCTGGGGGCTCACGCGCGAGGAGGCGGGTCGTATCGACGTGGAGCGCCTACTCGAGGAATTCGGGCTCGGCGGCCTCGCGGAACGGGAGACGGCGACGCTCTCCGGTGGTCAGCTGCAGCGGCTCGCGCTGGCCGGAGCAGTCGCGCGCGATCCCGCGTTGTTGGTGTCCGACGAATCGACCGCGATGGTCGACGCGGCAGGGCGCCGGCGCCTGATGGAGCAGCTGCGCGCACTCGTGAGAACGCGAGGCACGACCGTCGTGCACGTGACGCACCGTCGAGCCGAGATCGACGACCACGACCGGCTGCTGCTCGTCGACGGTGGTGCGGTGACGCCGGTCGCAACCGTGGCCGCGGCGCGCCCGCCGACCGTTGAGACGCCGCTCGGACCACCGGGCGGCGACGTGGTGACGTTGCGCGACGTCGGCTTCGTGTATTCACCGCGTTCGCCCTGGGAGCATCGAGCACTGCGCGGCGTCACCACGTCGGTGCGCGCCGGGGAGACGGTGCTCGTCGCCGGGTCGAACGGTTCCGGCAAGTCGACGCTCGCCTGGATCCTCGCCGGGCTGCTCCCGCCGAGCGAAGGCACCGCCGATCTCGACGGTTGGCCGATCAGCGAGCAGGTCGGTCAGGTCGCCCTCGGCTTCCAGCACGCACGGCTGCAGCTGCTGCGGCCCAGGGTGCGCGACGAGCTCGCGATCGCGGTCGACGATCACGTCTCCGTCGTGCGCGCACTGACACGTGTCGGGCTCGATCCGCGCCTCGCCGCCGCTCGTATCGACGCGCTCTCCGGAGGGCAACAGCGGCGGGTGCTGCTGGCGCGGTTGCTCGCTTCCGGCCCCCGCGTCCTCGTGCTCGACGAGCCGTTCGCCGGTCTCGACGACGAGGCGCGCGTGACGTTGACAACTGTGCTCGCCGGCCTCCGAGCGACGCGCGAGGTGGCGATCGTCGTCGTCTCCCACGATCTCGACGACGTGGCACCGTTCGCGGATCGACTGCTCGCGCTCCGCCACGGCGTGCTCGTGCTCGATGCCGCCGCGGACCAGAGCGCGCTCGATGCAGCGACTGCAATCGTCACGGAAGAACAGGTGTCGTGAGGGCACGCGTGTCGATGCGGACATCGCGGGCGGCCGGGTCGGTCGAGGCGAGGTCGCCGGTTGACGGAGCGCCGGCGACGCCCGAGCAACAGGGCCGCCGGAGGCCGTCCGGCCCTACGCTCGCCGACTTCCACCCGTTGCGCTACGTGCCCGTCGACTCGCCGGTGCACCGGCTGTGGGCGGGCACGAAGCTCCTCTCTGTCGTCGCGCTGAGTGTCGTGACGTGGCTGCTGCCCACCTGGATCACGATCGGGCTCGTCGGCGCGCTCGTGGGCGCCGGTGCATACATCGCGCACATCCCACGCGGGGCCGTCCCGCGCGTGCCGCGCACGCTCGTGATCCTGTTCCTGATCGGTGCGCCGCTCTCGATGTTGTCGACGAAGCCGCCGACATTCGATGTGCTGGTCACGACGTTGAGCCTCGGCGCGCTCGAGGAGTGGTTGCGTTTCAGCGCGCTCGGCCTCCTGCTCCTCGCCGCGGTCGCGCTCGTCGGTTGGACGACCCAGCTCTCCGAGCTCGCACCGGCGCTGCGGCGCATCCTCCGGCCCGCTGCAGTGCTGCGCGTGCCCGTCGACGACGTCGCCATGGTGACGGCGCTGTGCGCGCGTTGTCTGTCGCTCCTGGTCGACGAGGTGCGCATCCTCTTCGCGGCCCGCCGACTCCGCCCTCGCGTCTACCAGCCGTCGCGGCGGGCCCGGCTCGTCGCGCTCGTGCGCGAGCCGGTGGACCTGTTGGTCGCCGCCGTGACGGTGTCGTTGCGACGGGCCGGGGAGATGGCCGACGCGATGGAAGCCCGCGGCGGCATCGCGACACCGTCCGACGCGCCCGGGCCGGGCGTGCGCGACGCGCTGGCGTTCGCGCTCGTCGCGGTCGTCGTCGCCGCCGCGCTCGTCATCCCGATCTGGCTGTGACCGGACCTCGTGTGGCCGTCGCGCACGGACGTCGCGCGATCCGCACTAGGTCGACGATGCGGGCAATCAGGCCGGTGTGAGCTCCGACAGGAGATGTTCGAGGGTCTCCTCGGCCCGTTCGTTGAGTGACGCGAACGCGATGTGCGCGTAGTGCGTGCCCGCCGCGTCGGCTCGCGACCCGACCACGAGGCCGCGTGCGGTCAGGACGGATCCTGCCTCGCTGACGCCGCGGTCAGCCGTGAGGTCCACCACGTCCTCGAGCAGGTCGAGCTCGACGACGTCGCCCACCGCGAGCTCGACACCCGCGAGCAGCATGCCGCCCGCGCCGAGATCGCACGCGCGACCCGCAACGCTCGGCTCGACGCCGTTGGGCCGCAGCCGCTGCACGCGCACCGGCAGCCGGCACGCCATGCGCGGATGCGCGCGGCGATCACGTCCCGCGATCACCTGGGGTCGTGAGCACTCGAGCCAGATCGGCGGGTCGGGCACGTTGGTGATCTCCACCTCCGCGCTCCAAACCGTGCCGTCGCTCAGCATCTCGAGGCGCACCCGGTGGCCGGGCGACCAGTCACCCGGGAACGCGTCGACGAGCCGGATGCGTACCCGGCGTCCGGTCGCCATCGCGATGACACCGAGGCAGACGTCCTCGGGCTCCGCGGCGTCGACGACACGGACGTGGCGACCCGCGCTCAGCAGCAGATCGGGCTGAATGGCGCTGCGCCGATGGGAGAGGTGCTCTGTCGTCGACATCGACTCCTCGCTGCTTCTCGGTCCGGGATGCACGAGTCTAGAGAGGATGGCACGGGGCGTTGAACGCTGTTCTCTCTGTGTGGTATCGCCTGGGCCGGCGACTTCGTTACGCGCGCGGACACGCGCGGTCCGGACCTCAGACCCGGGACAGCTCGCGGCGGAGCTGATCGAGGCCCAGCGGGCCCAGGTCCAACGCGGCCGCGTGGAACGCCTTGAGGTCGAACGACGCGCCGTGCCGGGCCCGGGCCTCGTCGCGGGCCTGGAGCCAGATCCGCTCGCCGACCTTGTAGCTGATGGCCTGGCCGGGCCAGCCGAGGTACCGGTCGACCTCGCTCACCATGAAGTCACGCGGGAAATGGCTGCGCTCGATCACGAACGGCAGAGCCAGGTCGGGCGTCCACCGTTCGCCGGGGTGATAGCGCTCGTGCGGTGGGATCGGGAGCTCGAGATGCATGCCGATGTCCACGACGACTCGCACCGATCGCATCGCCTGGGCGCGCAACATTCCGAGCTCGTAGTCGGGGACGTCGAGGTACCCGAGCTCACCCATGAGCCGTTCGGCGTACAGGGCCCAGCCTTCGCCGTGGCCGCTCGTCCATCCGAGCGTGCGTTGGAAGCGGCTCAACCGGTCCGCGAGGTACACGACCTGCGCGACCTGCAGGTGATGGCCGGGCACCCCCTCGTGGTACGCGATCGACACTTCGCCCCACAGCGGGAAGCGGGTCCGGCCGAGCGTCGGGTACCAGGTGCGACCGGGGCGTGAGAAGTCTTCGGACGGCGCCGTGTAGTACATCGCGGCGGCGCCGCCCGGCGGCGCGATCATCGCCTCGACCTTCTTCACCGGCTCGGGGATGTCGAAGTGCACGCCGTCGAGGTCGGCAATCGTGCTGTCCATCAGGTCCTGGAGCCAGCGCCTCAGGTTCTCCTCGCCCTCGATCGCCCGCGCCGGGTCACTTTCGAGGTGCGCGATGACCTCCGGTACGGACGCTCCCGGCAGGATCCGCTCCGCGACCTTGGCCATCTGGGTCTCGATGCGGTGCAGCTCGTCCCAACCCCACGCGTAGGTCTCCTCGAGATCGAGCTTCGTCCCCGTGAACGACTCGGCCCACGTCGCGTACCGCTCCGCGCCCACTGGGTCGCGCGGATCGGCCTTCGGCGCGTACTCGTCGCGCAGGTAACGGCCGAGGTCTCCGTAGGCATTCGTCGCGTCGATCGCATGGCGTTCGAGCGCGTCGCGCAACGCGCGGTCGGCGGCTCCCGTCGCGTCGTACCGGTCGAGGAGCGTCAAGAAGAACGGACGGGTGCTCTGGTCGTCTCCGCCCCACGTCGCCGACTGCTTCGAGCACGCCAACGCCTGGCGGCGCGCCGCGACGATGTCACGGCGTATGCCTTCGTCGAGCGCCGCGCGCAGGCTGTCGATGGCGTCCGGCACGCGCCCGAGCCGCGTCACGACGAGCTCCCAGTCCTCTTCGGTCTCGTACGACATGAGGTCGAAGCATTGGCGGATGCCCTGTACCGGGCTGCCGATCACTCGCAGGTCGCGGAGCCGTTCACCGGCGTCGTGCTGGTCGACCCGGACCGCCAGGCGTTCCTGCATGCTCTCCGCCGCGATCCGGTCGCGGTCGTCACGCTGCTGCGCCGTGCGCAGCGCGGCGAGCGTGGTCCGGTCCGCGTCGGCGCGCGCCTCGATCGCCTCGGGCGAATAATCGGTCATCTCGGCCTCGTGGCCCGTGATGCCGTAGTCGGTCGCCTCCACCGGATCGAGCGCGGCATACCGTTCGACGTACTCGTCGGCGAGTTCGAACACGGTGTTTGTCTCGCTCACTCACTCGCTCCTGGGGCTCCGGCGTTCACCGTGGACCGCCCGCGTCGTTCGTTCGCTGGCGAGCGCCCTCGCTCGCTCCGCTCGTCTCTGGGCGCCGCATTGCTGCCGATCCGATGGCCCTCTCGGGGGCGGGGTACTTTCGCAGCAGCGGTTCGAGCGAGAAGGACGAAGGCATGCCGGAGAGCCAAAATACACGCACCGAGACCGACAGCATGGGAGCGATCGACGTCCCGGCCGAGCGCCTCTGGGGTGCGCAGACCCAACGTTCGCTCCATCATTTTGCCATCGCCGACGACCACATCCCGGAGGCGGTGATCCGCGCGATGGCGGTGCTCAAGAAGGCCGCTGCGCTCGTCAACGCGGACCTCGGCAAGCTGAGCTCCGAATACGCGGGCCTCATCGCGGCCGCGGCGGACGAGATCGTCGACGGCCGCCACGACGCGGAGTTCCCGCTCTACGTGTGGCAGACGGGAAGCGGTACGCAGACGAACATGAACGTCAACGAGGTCATCTCGAACCGCGCCAACGAGCTCGCCGGGGGACAGCGCGGCTCGAAGGACCCCATCCACCCCAACGACCACGTCAACATGTCGCAGTCGTCGAACGACACGTTCCCCACCGCGATGAACATCGCCGCGGTGGAGGAGGTCGTGCGACGCCTGATCCCGTCGGTGCGCGCGTTGCGCGACGCACTCGCGAAGCGAGCCGACGACTTCGCCGACATCGTCAAGATCGGCCGTACGCACTTGCAGGACGCGGTGCCGCTCACGCTCGGGCAGGAGTTCAGCGGCTACGTGGCGCAGCTCGACGCCGACCTCGACCGGCTCGAGATGGTGCTCCCCGGTCTCTACGAGCTCGCGATCGGGGGCACGGCCGTGGGCACGGGCATCAACACGCATCCCGAGTTCGCCGAGCGTGCGGCGGCGAAGATCGCGGAGCTGACCGGCCTGCCGTTCGTGTCCGCGCCGAACAAGTTCGCCGCGCTCGCGTCGCACGACGGCTTGGTGATGGCCAGCGGCGCGGTGCGCACGCTCGCGGTGTCGTTGATGAAGATCGCCAACGACATTCGCTGGCTCGGGTCGGGACCGCGCGCCGGCATCGGCGAGTTGGTCCTCCCCGAGAACGAGCCGGGGTCGTCGATCATGCCGGGCAAGGTCAACCCGACCCAGTCGGAAGCGATGACGATGGTGTGCGTGCAGGTGATCGGCAACGACACCGCGGTCGCGATGGCCGGCTCGATGGGCAACTTCGAGCTCAACGTGTTCAAGCCGGTGATGATCTTCAACTTCCTGCACTCGGTCGACCTGCTCACCGACGTGTGCCGCACGTTCCGCGAGTTCTGCGTCGAGGGCCTCGAGCCCAACCGGGAGCGCATCCGGGAGCACGTCGAGCAGTCGCTGATGCTCGTCACCGCGCTCAGCCCGGTCATCGGATACGACAAGGCCGCCGAGATCGCCAAGAAGGCGCATCACGAAGGCACCACCTTGCGCGAGGCGACGCTCGCCCTCGGCTACCTGTCCGGCGACGAGTTCGACGCGGCGGTGCGCCCCGAGGACATGGTCCACCCAAAGGCGTAGCTCACCCTCCACCCCACCTGAGGGTGGGGTGGTCAGGCGGCGAGCTCTTCCACCGCGGGTGCGTCCTCGATGCGCACCCGCGGCATGACACGGTCGACCCAGCGGGGCAGCCACCAGTTCGCGTCACCGAGCAGTTCCATCGTCGCCGGTACGAGCACGACACGCACGATGGAGGCGTCGACCGCGACCGCGACCGCCAGACCGAGGCCGATGAGCTTGAGGGCCCGGATGTCGGCGACGACGAAGCTCCCGAACACGAACACCATGATCAGCGCGGCGGCCGTGATCACGCGGGCAGTGCTCGCGAGCCCTTCCGCGACGGCGGTCGCATTGTCGCCGGTGCGGTCGTAGTGCTCGCGCACCGCGCTGAGCAGGAACACCTCGTAGTCCATCGACAAGCCGAAGACGATCGCGAACAGCATCATCGGCACCCACGGCTCGATCGGACCGGGGCTGACGCCGAGGAGACTGCCGCCCCATCCCCACTGGAACGTCGCGACGATCACACCGTACGCGGCGCCGATCGACAGCAGGTTCATGACGACCGCCTTCAGCGGCACGAGCACCGACCGGAAGACGAGCAAGAGGAGCAGGAAGCTCAACGCCAGCACTGCGCCGATGAAGATCGGCAGACGGCGGCCGATCACGTCGGCGAAGTCGACCGCGCTCGCGGTCTGGCCGCCGATGTGGGCCGCGAGCCCGGTGCCGCTCGTCGCGGCCGGCAGGACGCGGTCACGCAGTCGGTGGACGAGTTGTTCGGTTGCCTTGTCCTGCGGCCCGGTGCGCGGGTAGAGCGTCGCGAGCGCGGCCGAGCCCGCGGGGTTGGAGCGGAACTCCGTGACGGACGCGACGCCCGGCGTGGAGCGGAGCGCATCGGTGAGCCGGGGGAGCGCCGCCGTCGCCGTGGCGGTCGGCGTGTCGGCCACCACGAGGAACGGGCCGTTGGCGCCGCGACCGAAACCCTGTGCAACGAGCTCGTACGACTTGTGCGTGGTGCTCGACGCCGGGTCGTTGCTCGCGTCGGCGTTGCCGAGCCGCAGGCTCAGGGTCGGGAGCGCGACGAACACGAGCACCGCGAGCCCGGCGAGCGCCACCGGGGCGGGGCGACGTTGCACGGTGCGGGCCCAACGGTGCCACATGCCCTCGCCGTCGGTCGCGGTGCGCCGGCCGACGTGGAAGCGGTCGATGTTGAAGCCGACGAAACCGAGCAACGCGGGCAGGAGCGTGATGGCCGCGGCGACCGCGACCGCCACCGCGATCGACGTTCCGACTGCGAGCCCGTGCAGGAAGTTGAGCCCCATGAGGAACATCCCGAGCACGGAGATCATCACCGTGATCCCCGCGAAGACGACCGCGCGTCCCGACGTGCTCATCGCTTCTGCCACGGCCGCTTCGGGCGAGCGGGTGCGGTGGAGCGCGGCGCGATAGCGGGAGACGATGAACAGCGCGTAGTCGATGCCCACGCCGATGCCGATCATGGCCGCGACCTGCGGTGCAAAGTCGGGAGTGGTGAACACGTTGGCGATCAGGCCGACCCCGACGAGTGACACGCCGATCCCGACGAGCGCGGTGAGGATCGGCAGCCCCATCGCGATCAGCGAGCCGAACGCGATCAGCAGTACGACGATCGCCGCGATCACACCGACGATCTCGCTCGCGGGCATGGAGGTGTTCCCGAACCAGTTGCCCGAGAACTGCACGTTCACGCCCTGGGCCTGCAGCGGCTTCGCGAGATCCTTGACGTCATTGGCGATCGTCTTGGGATGCGAGCCTGAGCCGTTCGCGGTCGTGATCGCGACGACACCGACGGCGCCGCCCGGTGACACCTGAAGCGGTTGGACGCCGACCACGCCGGGTGTCCTGGCGACCTTCGCGACGTACGCGTCGATGGCGGCCCGGTTGGTCCTGACGTCGGCGAAGACGATCCGGCCCTCGTCACCGTGACGCTGCGGGAAGTCGCGGGCGAGCCGGTCGTACGCGGCTTGGGAATCAGTGTGCGGGAGGCGGCCCGACGTGGCGTAGTCACCCTTGAGGGCAGACCCGCCCGCGACTGCGGCAAGGAACACGAGGATCCACGCCGCGACGACGAGGCGTCGGTGCCGGAACGACGTTTGGGCGAGGCGCGTCAGCATTGCGGGTTCCTTCGGCTCGGTGACAGCGGCGAGGCGCTCACTCGGTACGACGTATTCGAGACGACAAATGCGACGGTCGGCGAATGAATTCCTCGCGATGTGACCCAGGTCTCAGCGTGGCGGCACATCACCTTCTTCGACGGTCCGTCACCGCGGAACTCATCGCGCCGCCGGGTTCGTGGCGTCATCGGATCGATCGCGTGCATGATGCGACCCGTGCCGGTCGGCTGGCTCGCGGTCCGGGGCGCGCCGGCGGGTCTTTCAGCTCTCGGCGCGTTGTTCCTCGGCGTGCTGTTGCACGGCTAGGTCCGGACGGGCTCCAGCAGGACGAGCGGGATCTCCCGCTCGGTCTTCTTCTGATATCCGGCGTATCCCTTGTACGTGGCCGTGACGCGCGGCCACAGCTCCGCCCGCTCCTCGGGGGTCGCGATCCGTGCATGCATCCGCTGTTTGGGCTTGCCGGCGAACGCGATCTCGACCTCCGGATGATCGCGGAGGTTGAGGAACCAAGCGGGATGATGATCGTCGCCGCCGCGCGACGCGACGATGACGACGGTGTCGCCTTCCTGCACGGGTGACGTGAGCAGCACGGTCCGCGGCCGGCCACTCTTGCGGCCGGTGGTCGTGAGCTCGAGGACGGGCATCGGGCCGGCTTGCCAGCCCAGCCGCCCGCCGGTCAGCTTCAACACGGCCTGATGGAGCGAGTTCATCGCTTTCAGTTGCCAGTCCGTCGGCATGAGCGAAGACTACGGGATTCAGAGGCGGACTACCGTGCGACCCGTCGTGACCCGTCGCTGCATCGCGTCGAGCGCCCGGGGCAGTTCGTCGAACTTCACGTCCTGCCCGACGACGGCGCGGATGGTTTCGGCCGCGAGCAGCCGGAGCAGCGCCTCGTGAATGCGTCGACCGTCATCGCTCGACATGAAGTTGAAGCCGCTCGCGCGCTTCAGTGCGGCCGCGCCCGACGTGTACGCGAGGCACGCGCCGTACAAGGAGAAGTTGCCGAACAGGATGGGTCGCGGAACCAGCCCGGCTTCGTCTTCGGCCTCGATCCCCGACGCAAACCCGAGCAGCACGTGCCGGCCGTTGAAGGCCATGCACCGGTACGTCGCCTCGGTGACCGCGCCGCCCACGGAGTCGAACGCGACGTCGACGCCACGCCCGTCGGTCGCGTCGAGTACCGCGTCCACGAAGTCGGTCGTGCTGTGGTCGACGACGACGTGCGCCCCGAGCGAGCGGCAGAGCGCGACCTTCTCCGCCGAGCCTGCGACCGCGATGACGCGGGCGCCGGCCGCGACGCCGAGTTGCACGGCTGCGGAACCGGCGCCGCCGCCGGCCGCGTGCACGAGCAGCGTGTCGCCCGGGCCGACGCGCGCCCGTTCGTGCAGCGCGAGCCACGCGAGATGGAACGGCATCAGGATCGCGGCCGCGTCGGGCATCGCGATCTCGTCGGGCATGACGAAGGTCATGTCGCTCGGCGCGACCGCGACTTCCGCGTATCCCCCGAATGCGCCGCTCGGCACCGCGGCCACCCGGCGGCCGACCCAGTGCTCCGCGCCCGGGCCCGCCGCGAGCACCCGGCCCAGCACCTCCATCCCGGGTGTGTACGGCAGCGGTGGCCGGACCGTCTGGTACCGCCCGTGGATCCCGTCGAGATCGTTGAGGTTCAAGGCGCAGGCACTGACTTCGATCTGCACTTCGCCCGGGCCGGGCGCGGGCGCGGCGACGTCGTCTTCGAGTCGCAGCACGTCGAGCGGCTCACCGAACTCGTGCACCCGCCACGCCCTCATGTGAATGTCCAGCGCGTCGGAGAGCCGGTGAAGTCGCTCGACAGCAGTCCGAACACCACGTCGGGGCGGACCCGGAACGTCGCGTTGACGGCCGGGTCGAACATCTCGATGCCGTAGTCGGTCCCATATTTGGCGTTCTCGAGGTCGAGAACGCCGTGCAGCTCGTCGAGGTCCTCGACGAGCTGTGCCGTGCCCTCCATGACGACAGGTTCCGAAGCATCGTCGGTCGCGATCGAGCACCGCGGGTCGTCGAGCAGATTCCTGGTCTTGCGCGACCCGCGGCTCGAGCTGAACCACCACGCACCGTCGCGCCACATGCCCCACACGGGCATGACGTGCGGCCCCGCGCCGGCTGACGCCGTTGCGAGCCAGTAGTCGTGCGAACGTTCGAGTCGTTCCTCCGCCCACGACCATGGCAGCAGCCCCGTGCCCTCGGCCGGGCCGCGCACGCCGTAGCCCGGCATGTTCGGTCGCTCGGCCCGCGGCGCGGTCATCGCAGATGCTTGTCGAAGAACCCGACGAGCTTGCGCCACGCGTCGCGCGCCGCGGTCTCGTCGTAGCTGTCGGAACCGTCGCGCATGAACCCGTGCCCGGCATCCGGGTACACGACGACGTCGCCGGCATGGTTCCGGGAGACGGCGTCGATGTCGGCGGCCGGGATCCATTCGTCGGTGCCGCCGAAGAACATCAGCACGGGGCAGCTCGGCTCGCCGAGGGCCTGCGCGATGCCGGCGCCGTAGAACGGCGCCGCACACTGCACGTCGACGCCTCGGGTCGCGGCGAGATACGTCAGCCGGCCGCCCATGCAGAACCCGGTGATGCCGACGCGGGTGGTGCCCATGGCGCGGAGGATGGCGACCGCCTCGTCGAGATCGGCCTTGGCGTCGCCCCACCGAAGGGCCGTGAAGTGCTCCTGCGCCTTGTCGGGGTCGCTCCCGCCGAACCGGAAGAAGTGGTCCGGCGCGATCGCGACGAAACCCTCGCCGGCGAGCCGCTCGCAGACCCGCAGCAGCTGGGGGCTCGTTCCGTTGCCCTCGTGGACCACGACGACGCCGGGCCATGGCGGCGCCGACCGCGGACGGGCGAGGAAATAGGGGAGCGCGGGCTCGGGCATGGACACAACCTACGGCCCGGCGGACACATTGCGCGCCGTCCGACACGCAGGTCTGGGACGCACGTCTGGAAGGGAATGCCTGCCCCCGCCGATCCGTTCTACTGCTCGATCCAATCCTGTACCGACGACCGTTGACAGCTGCGGCTGCATTCCCGACGGGGGTGCCGACCGTGGTGCCGACACGAGCAAGCTAGCGAGGACGGAATGCCCGACCACGCCGAACATTCAATCGAAACCCTGGCCCTGCCCCTGCTGCCCCTGACGACCGGCGTCGTGCTGCCGCAGATGGTGGTCACCCTCGCGTTGGAGACCGACGAAGCCCGTCAGGTCGCCGGCGCCGCCGCGTCGGGCGAGCGTCTCATGCTGCTCGTGCCCCGCATCGACGGCCGGTACGCGCGGGTGGGGACGGTCGCGCGCGTCGAGAACGACGGCGAGCTGCCGAATGGCACCGGCGCACTGGTGTTGCGCGGCCTGTACCGGGCCGTGGTGGGTGTCGGCGTGGCCGGCACCGGCGACGTGCTGTGGGTCGAGGCGGAGCCTGTCGACGAGAGCGGTGAGCCCACTGAGCGCGCGCGTGAGCTGGCGCGTGAGTACCGGGCGATCGTTGCCGCCATCGCCGAGCGCCTGCACTCCCGGCGCTTCGTCGAGGTGCTCGCCGGCGTGACCGACCCGGCTGCCCTGGCTGACACCGTTGGCTGGTGGCCCGACCTCAGCTTCGAGCGCAAGGTCGAGGCCCTGGAGACGCTGGACGTCGAGGCCCGTCTCGAGAAGGTCGTCGCCTGGGCCCGTGAAGCCCTGGGCGAGATCGAGCTCGCCGAGAAGATCCGCGGCGAGGTCACCGAAGGCATGGAGAAGACGCAGCGCGAATACCTGCTGCGTCAGCAGATGGCCGCGATCCGCAAGGAGCTGGGCGAAGGCGACGACGGTGACGTCGTCGAGGAGTACCGGCGCAAGATCGCGGACGCCGACATGCCCGAGAGGGCACGCGACGCCGTCACCCGCGAGGTCGACCGGCTCGAGCGCATGAGCGAGCAGAGCCCCGAGCACGGTTGGATCCGTACGTGGCTCGACACCGTGCTCGAACTGCCCTGGGGGACCTACTCCGAGGACAACCTCGACGTGTCGCAGGCGCGTGTCGTGCTGGACGAGGACCACACCGGCCTCGACGACGTGAAGGAACGCATCGTCGAGTACCTCGCGGTTCGCAAGCTTCGGGCGGAGCGTGGCCTGGCTGACACCGGTGGACGCGGCAACGGGTTGATCCTGTCGCTCGTCGGACCGCCCGGCGTCGGCAAGACGTCGCTCGGTGAGTCGGTCGCGCGCGCCATGAACCGCAAGTTCGTGCGCGTCGCGCTCGGCGGTGTCCGCGACGAGGCGGAGATCCGCGGTCACCGGCGTACGTACGTCGGGTCCATGGCGGGCCGGATCGTGCGTGCCATCAAGGAGGCCGGCACGATGAATCCCGTCGTGCTGCTCGACGAAGTCGACAAGCTCGGCGCCGACTGGCGGGGCGACCCGACCTCGGCGCTGCTCGAGGTGCTCGATCCGGCGCAGAACCACACCTTCCGCGACCACTACCTCGAGATCGAGCTCGACCTGTCGCACGTGCTGTTCCTCGCGACCGCGAACGTGTCCGACACCATCCCCGGTCCATTGCTGGACCGCATGGAGGTCGTCCGCCTCGACGGTTACACCGAGGAGGAGAAGGTTGCGATCGCGCGCGACCACCTGCTGGCTCGTCAGCTCGAGCGCAACGGGCTGAGCGCGGACGAGGTGCGCGTCACCGACGACGCGTTGCGGACGATCGTCGCCGACTACACGCGTGAAGCGGGCGTGCGGAATCTCGAGCGCGAGCTCGGCAAGCTCCTGCGGAAGGTTGCCGCCAAGCGCGCGAGCGGTGATGCCACACCGGTCACCGTCGAAGCGTCCGACGTGAGCACGTACCTCGGCCGTCAGCGGTTCTTCGCCGAGGAGGCGGCCGCCCGTACCGCCAACCCGGGGGTGGCGACCGGTCTCGCCGTCACCGGTGTTGGTGGCGACGTGCTCTTCATCGAGGCGACGTCGGCGCCCGGCGACCCGGGCCTCACGCTCACCGGCCAGCTCGGTGACGTGATGAAGGAGTCGGCCACGATCGCGCGGTCGTACGTGGCTGCCCACGCAGCCGAGCTCGGTATCGCGCCCGACGCGTTGAAGCGGCAGTTCCACGTGCACGTGCCTGCAGGCGCGGTGCCCAAGGACGGGCCGTCGGCGGGCGTCACGATGACCACCGCGCTGGTGAGCCTGCTCACCGATCGGCCGGTGCGAAGCGACGTCGGCATGACCGGCGAGGTCACGCTCCAAGGTCGGGTGCTCCCGATCGGCGGGGTGAAGCAGAAGGTGCTCGCGGCGCAGCGGGCCGGGTTGACGACCGTCATCCTGCCGCAGCGCAACGGCGCCGACCTCGACGACGTGCCGGAGGACGTGCGCGAGCGCATGACGTTCCATCTCGTGGACGACGTGCGCGACGTGCTGCGGCTCGCGCTCGACGACGTCACACCGGCGGTGCAAGCCGCTTGATCACACGCAAGTTGGGACACTTTCCCGTCTGAGAAGGCGGCAAAGTGTCCCAACTGCGCGAGTGCGGTCAGGCGTGTGAGCCGTTCGACGCGGCGGGGAGCAGGCGTTCCGACAGGTCGCCGAGCTCGGAGGCCGGGCCGTAGTAGTTGACCTGGCCGTGGTTCAACACCGCGACGTCGTCGGCCAGCGCGAGTGCGTGCTTCACGTGCTGCTCGATGAGCAACAACGCGGCACCTTCGTCGCGGACCTTCCCGAGCGTGCGGTACACCTCTTCGACCACGATCGGAGCGAGGCCGAGCGACAGCTCGTCGGCGATGAGCAGTCGAGGTGGGTTCACGAGCACGCGCGCGAGCGCGAGCATCCGTTGCTCGCCTCCGGAGAGCGTGCCCGCGTGTTGCTTGCGCCGTTCGCCGAGGCGGGGAAAGAGCTCGTAGGCGCGCGCGACCGCCTCGGGTGCAAGCTTCCGCCCGAGGTCGACGCGGAACGCGAGCAGGAGGTTCTCCTCCACGGTGAGGGACGCGAACACCGACCGTCCCTCGGGTGCGTGGGCGACGCCGAGGCGGGCGATCCTGTACGCCCGGACGCCGGTGACGTCGTTGCCTTCGAACAGCAGCTTGCCGGCCGTCGGCGCGACGAGTCCCGAGCACACGCGCGCGACCGTCGTCTTGCCCGCGCCGTTCGAGCCCAGCAGCGCGACGACATGACCGGGCGGGATCGACAGCGACACGCCGAACAAGGCCCGGAAGGGCCCGTATCCCGCCTCGACGTCGCGCAGCTCGAGGAGCGGCGCGGCCTCGGGGCTGCGCGGGGTGGAAGTCGTCATACGTACTCCCCGAGGTACGCCTTGCGGACGGTGGCGTCGCCGAGTACCTCGGCGGTGGTGCCCGACGCGATCAACGTACCGAAATCGAGCACGTACAGGCGGGACACGAACGATTGCACCATCTCGACGTCGTGCTCGACGAGCAGGATGGCCGTGCCCCGCTCACGCTGCACCGACTGCAGCGTCGTGACGAGCTCCTCGGTCTCGACGCGGTCCAGCCCGGACGACGGCTCGTCGAGCAGCAACAGCTTCGGCTCCGTCATCAACGCGCGCCCCACCTCGACCAGGCGGCCGCGGCCGAGCCCGCACGACTCGATGGGACGGTTCGCGTAGTCGAGCAGCCCCAGGAGCTCGAGGGTCGCGTCCGCCTTCTCGATCTCCTCGGTGGTGGCCCGGCTGAGGTTGAGCATGTCCTTCCACAACGAGGCGGTCCCCCGATGCGCCCGCTCGGCGACGAGCAGGTGGTCGCGCACGGTCATGCCCGAGAACAGCTCGATGCGCTGGAACGTGCGACCGAACCCGAGTCGGGCCCGCTTGTAGACGGGCATACGGGTGATGTTGCGGCCGTCGAAGACGACCCGGCCACCGTCGGGGCGCAACAGGCCCAGCAGACAGTTGAAGAACGTCGTCTTGCCCGCGCCGTTCGGCCCGATGAGGCCGACGGGCTCGCCCGCCTCGACGTCGAGCGACACGTCGTCGAGCGCGGTGATGCCCGCGAAGCGTTTGGAGATGTCGCGTGCTTCGAGCAGTGCCATCAGTCAGCCCCCACCCGTTCGGAGCTCGGCTGTGCCGGCGTCGGCGCGACCGCACCGGCCTCGTCAGCCCCCGCCGGCTCGGCCGGGGCGCCTCTGCGCTTCATGCGGTCGAGGTGTCGTTGCACGAACGCGAGCGACTGGCGTTTCTGGAACTCGAGGATGCCTTCGGGGTGCTTCGCGTATGTCATCGCGCCAAGACCGAAGAGGATCGGCTGCCAGCTCTGGTTGATCCCGATCCGTTTGAGGATCTCGTCGACGACGTAGAAGGCGACGCCGGCCTGGACCGCTCCTTCCACCGTGCGCGAGCCCAGCGTGACCACGAGGACGACCCAGAACAGGCCGAGGAACGAGTTGTAGTCGGCCGGCTGCGCGATGCCCGTCTGCGTCGCGAGCAGACCGCCACCGAGGCCGGCGATCCCGGCCGAGAGCGAGAACGCGATGATGCGGGCCCGGGTCGGGTTGACGCCGATGGCCTGGGCTGCGGTCTCGCTGCCCCGCAACGCGTCCAGATACCGGCCGATCGTGCCGCCGCGCACGAAGATCACCAGCACGCTCACGACGGCGAGGATCGCAATGCAGAGGAAGAAGAACGACTTGTTGTTGGCGAAGTCGATCCCGGCGAACTTGGGGCGAGGCACCTTGATCGGGTTCGCGCCGCCGCCGACCCAGTCGAGCGGCACGAGCACGCTCTCGAACATCAACGCGAACGCGAACGTCGCGAGCGCGAGGTAGATGCCCCCGAGGCGCAGCACCGGGATCGCCAACAACGCGCCGACCACCGCGGCCATCGCCGCGCCGGCGAGGATCGTGATCATGACCGAGACGTGGTAGTTGCTCACGAGCTGCGCGGTGGTGAACGCGCCGATCGCGGCGAAGGTCGCCTGGCACAGCGAGATCTGCCCGGCCATCCCCGTGATCACGACGATGGAGAGGAAGATCGTGCTGAGGATCACGGCTTCCGTTCCGAGCAGGAGCCAGTAGTTCGAGCTCAGCACGAAGGGGATCGCGATCGCGAGGACGATCAAGGCGAAGATCCGCGTGGCCCACGTGAGCCCGCGGGAACGCTCGAGCGCCGCGAGTCCGGGCGGCGGGGGGTCCACGCCGGCGAGTGGGTCGGTGACCTCGCGGCGGTTGCGCAGCGACGGCCAGAAGATCAACAGCAGGAACAGCGCGACGAACGGCAGCGAGGGCCGCAGACCCTGTGCCAGCACGCTCGCCGGCGGCAGATACCCACCCAGCAAGCCCTGCGCGACGCCGAGCAGGATCCCACCGAGGAGCGTCAGTGGGATGCTCGTCAGGCCGCCGAACGCGGCGGCCGCGATCGCGGCGACGATGAGCACGGTGAAGTTGGTCGCGCTCACCTGCGCGAACAACGGCGCGAGCAGCACACCGGCCAGACCCGCCACGAGGCTCGACAGCATCCACGCGATCGTCCCGACCCGCCCTGCGTTGATGCCGCTCAGCTCGGTCATGCGCGCGCTCTCGACGACCGCCCGCATGCGCAGGCCGATGTCGGAGAACCGGAACAACGCGGTCAGACCGATGACGACGACCGCGGTGGCGATCAGCGTCGCGACCTGATCGCCGTTCAGCGCGTAATCGCCGAAGTGGTACACCGCGAAGTTGCTGCCCTGTGACGAGGGCCAGATGCCCTCGACGCCGAAGCTCGGGCTCTGTCCGAACCACAGGTTCACCAACTGCGGTATCGCGACGAGAAGGCCGAGCGCGGCGACCAGCCGCGCCACGTGTGGCGCAGTGCGCATGAACCGGAAGATCAACCGGTCGAGCACCAGGCCGACGAGCGGGCCGAACACGAGGACCGCGAGTACGAAGGCCGGGATGATGGGCCACTTGTGGCGCACGTGCGTGTCGTAATAGACGGCCGCGGACACGTATGCCTGAGCGCCGAACGCCAGGTTGAACACGCCCGATGTCTTGTACGTGAGCACGAGGCCGATAGCGACCAGCGCGAACACGCAGCCGAACGGGATACCCCGGAGGACGTAGGTGATGAGATCGGTCACTCGCCGCCCCTACTTCTGTCGGGTTCGGTCGTCACTGCCTCGCGTACGGTTTGGAGCCCTCGACGGTCGCCGGTGTGCCGTCCCAGCAGACGAACGGCTTGCCCGGTGCCGCCCATTGCACGACGAACTTGCCGGCCTTGACCATCGTGAAGACGCCGCACGACCGGGGGTAGTGCAGGTCTGTGTGCTGCTTGGTCCAGTCGATCGGAGCCAGCATGCCGCCGGCGTCGTACGACGTTTCCCGGTTGAGGCCGTCGATCACCTTCTGACGGGTGAAGTTGGGCCCGGCGGCCCGCAGGCCGGTCACGAACATGTCGGCGTTCGTCCATCCGATCGAGGCGTTCTCGGTCTTCGTGTACCCCGCCTTGTCCATCCAGGTGACGTAGTTCTGCAGCGCCGGGAACTTCGGCGTCGTCTCGAGGGGCGATTCCTGCACGAGGACGATCGAGCCCTCGAAGAAGCCGCCGTTCTTCGCCATGAAGTCGTGGTCGTAGGCATTGGGGAGGTACTGGGGCACGTTGAGGCCCTGCTGGCGCATTTCCCGGGCCAGCGTCAGCACGCCGTTGTTGTCCATGCACGTCGTGACGAAGTCGACGTTCGCTTCGCTCATCTTCTTCACGTCGGCGCTCATGTCGGTGACGCCGAATGACAGGGCCTTCGTCGAGTACACGACCTTGGCCACGGGGTACTTGTCGAAGCTCGTCTTGATGCCGTCGACACAGGCCGCCGAGTTCGCCACGTTGTACGCCAACACGCCGATCCGCTGCTTGTGCAGCTTCCACGCCACGTAGGGCAGCAGGATCGAGGGGCAGTTCGCTCCGTTGCACAGCGCACCGAGGTGGCCGAAGAGGTTGGGCGGACCCGTCCACTCGTCGTTGATCCCCCAACCGTAGGTTGGAATGTTGTTCTGGGCCAGGAGCGACGCGCCACTGAACGAGAAGATCGTCGCCACCGGGAGCACGGCGAACACGTTGTCCTGGTCGATGATCGCCTGCACTTCGCGCTTGTTGTTCGACAGCTGGTCGTCGTGGCGGCCGACGAGGACGAGCTTGCGCCCGTAGATCCCACCCTGGCTGTTGATCATGTTGAAGTACGCCTGCACGCCGTCGAACGCGGTGCCGTACTGGCCGCCGATCGGGTTCGTCGTGGACGCGACGCCGCTGACCCGGATCTCCGTGGCGGTCACGCCGGGTTCGTTCACCGGGGGGAAGGTGCCGGCCGCGGCCGTGGTCGCCGTGCCGCCCGAGCTCGTCGTGGTGGTCTTCGTCTTGCCCGAGCTCGAGTTGGCGCATGCCGCGGCCAGGAGCAAGAGCACGGTCGAGGCCGCGAGCCAACGAGCGCGCATTCAGAGATCCCCCCATCGGTAACAGCCGTACCCAGTACGGAATCGGCGTGTTCCCTAACACTAACGTCAGGTTTTTCCCGCGGCCAGGTCGCCGCCCGCACGGCACGAATGGGCTGGGAAATGCGCCGGGCCCGCCGCAGCACGCGGCTTAGGGTGGCGCCGTGCTCACGGCGCGCGGGATCACGCGCATCCTCGGCGGCAACGTCGTGCTCGACGACGTCTCGTGCACCGTCGGTCCGCACACGCGCCTCGGGGTCGTCGGTCGCAACGGCGTCGGGAAGTCGACCCTGTTGCGGGTCCTCGCCGGCGTCGAGCCGCCCGACGGCGGCGAAGTGGTGCGCAACCCTCCCGCGCTCACCGTCGGGTACCTCCCGCAGGAGCCCGACGCCGTCGCGGGCGAGACGCTGCGGGCATACCTCGCCCGGCGCACAGGGGTGGCGGGCGCCGCGACCGAGCTCGACGAGCTCACCGACGCGCTCGCGGTCGACCCGGACGCGCTCGACCGCTACACCGAGGCCCTCGAGCGGTTCCTCGCGCTCGGCGGCGACGACTTCGAGGCCCGCGTCGGTGTCGCGTGCGCGGACGTCGGCCTGCCGGCCGATCGTCTCGACGTCGAGATGACCGCGCTGTCGGGCGGGCAGGCGGCCCGGGCGGCGCTCGGAGCGATTCTGCTGTCCCGAGTCGACGTGCTGCTGCTCGACGAGCCGACGAACAACCTCGACTTCGCGGGCCTCGAACGTCTCGAGGCGTTTCTCGGCGACCGCGCCGGTGGGCTGGTCGTGGTCTCTCACGACCGCGCGTTCCTCGACCACGCGGTGGACCGGATGCTCGAGCTGCACGAGGAGACTCACCGCGCGTCCGAATTCGCCGGCGGGTGGAGCGACTTCGTGGCGGCCCGCGCCCTCGCCCGTGGCCAGCAGATCAGCGCCCACGAGAAATACCGAGCGCAGCGCGACGAGCTCGCCGAGCGGGCCCGGCGCCAACGGCAGTGGTCGGAGGCAGGGGTGCGCGCCGTGAAGCGTTCGGGCGAGAGCGACAAGCATCTGCGCCACCGCAAGACCCAGCGCAGCGAGAAGCAGGCCTCGAAGATCCGCACCACCGAGCGGCGCCTCGAACGACTCACGGTCGTCGACAAGCCGTGGGAGGGCTGGCAGCTGCGGATGCAGCTGGCGTCGAAGAACCGCAGCGGCGACATGGTGGTGCGAATGACGGACGCGGTCGTCGAGCGCGGCGCATTCCGCCTCGGCCCGATCGACGTCGAGATCGCGTGGCGCGACCGCGTCGCGCTGCTGGGCCCGAACGGCTCGGGGAAGAGCACGCTGCTCGCCGCGATGTTGGGACGCCTTCCGCTCGCGTCGGGCGAGCGCAGGATGGGTCCCGGCGTGGTGGTCGGCGAGATGGACCAGACCCGCGCTGCGTACTCCTCGTCGGCAACCGTGCTCGACGCGCTCATCGCCGACACGGGCATGCGCATCGACGAGGCTCGCTCGCTCCTCGCGAAGTTCGGCATCGGGGCGGCTGCGGTGAACCGTCGTGGCGACCAGCTCTCACCAGGCGAGCGCACCCGGGCCGTGCTCGCCTCGCTCATGGCGCGCGGCGTGAATTTCCTCGTCCTCGACGAGCCCACGAACCATCTCGACGTCGAGGCGATCGAGCAGTTGGAGGCCGCGCTCAACGACTACGACGGCACGCTGTTGGTCGTCACGCACGACCGCTGGCTTCTCGACACGGTGAAGCTCACGCACGAGATCGCGCTGTGACCGGTCGCTGCTAGCCGGCGCTCTCGCCGTTCGGGCTCGGCTCGACGAGCAGCGGTTCGCCCGGCTCCAACGGGTAGTGGCACGCGACGTAGTGGCCGGTGCGGATCTCGCGGATCTGCGGCTCCTCTTGCGCGCATTTCTCGGTCGCACGGGGGCAACGGGTGCGGAAGCGGCAGCCACTCGGCGGCGCGACCGGCGACGGGATCTCGCCGCCGACGATCGGACGCTCGCCGGGCCGCACCGTCGGGTCGGGCACGGGGATCGCAAGCAGGAGCGCGGCGGTATACGGGTGCGCAGGCGCCGCGTACAACGCGTCGGGCTGCGCGACCTCGCACAGCTTCCCCAGGTACATCACCGCGACGCGGTCGCTGATGTTCTTCACCACCGCCAGGTCGTGTGCGATGAAGATCATCGTCAGGCCGTAGCGGGCCTTCATGTCCTCGAGCAGGTTCAGGATCTGCGCCTGCACGGACACGTCGAGCGCCGAGACAGGCTCGTCGCAGATGATCAGCTTCGGGTCCGTGATGACCGCGCGCGCGATCGAGATGCGCTGGCACTGCCCGCCCGAGAACTCGTGGGGCCTGCGGTGACCGGTGGCCTCGGGATCGAGGCCGACGGCCTCGAGCACCTCGTTGGTCTTGCGCTCGCGGCTGCGGTCATTGCCGATCTTCCAGATCTCGAGCCCCTCGCCGACGATGTCGCGCACGCGCCGCCGCGGGTTCAGCGAGGAGATCGGGTCCTGGAAGATCATCTGCAGACGCGGGCGAATGCGGCGCAGGGCCTCACCCTTGAGCTCCGTCAGCTCCGTGCCGTCGAAGCGGATGCTCCCCGAAGTCGGCCGGGGGAGCTGCACGACCGCGCGGCCCGTCGTCGACTTGCCGCAACCCGACTCGCCGACGAGGCCGAGCGTCTCGCCCTCGGCGATGTCGAGGCTGACGTCGGAGACCGCGTGCACCTTCTTGCCGTGCCCGGCCGGGAACTCGACGACGAGGTTCTCGATGCGCAGGAGCGTCTCGCCCGGTGAGCGCAGGTGCGCGGTCCCGCTGCCCGCCATCACACGCTCCCGGGTGCGGATGCCGTCCCGCCCATGAGGGTGGCGGTCGCGTCGGCTTCGGGGACCGCTTCCTCGGCCGCCGCGACGGGGAGCCGTCCTTCGGCGCGGTTGCGCTCCAAGGCGGCCCGACCTTCGGGCGTCCCGACGGGGAACCAGCAGCGGTAGGCGTGTCCCGGCGTGTCGGCGTCGATCAGCGGAGGCTCCTCGGTGCGGCACTTCTCCTGCACGTACGGGCAGCGCGGGCTGAACTTGCAGCCGGCGGGCGGGTGCACGAGGTCGGGCGGCCGGCCGAAGATCACCTCGAGCCGGGTATGGCTCGGGTTGTTGATCTTCGGGATCGAGCGCACGAGCGCCTCGCTGTAGGGGTGGCGCATCTCGCGGAAGAGCACGTTGGTGGGCGCTTTCTCGACGATCCGCCCGGCGTACATCACGGCGATCTCGTCGGCCCGGCCCGCGACGACGCCGAGATCGTGCGTGACGAGGATCATCGCCATGAAGCGCTCGCGCTGCTGCGATTGCAGCAGGTCGAGGATCTGGGCCTGCACGGTGACGTCGAGCGCGGTGGTCGGCTCGTCGGCGAAGAGCAGCTTCGGGCCGCAGGCGATCGCGATGGCGATCATCACCCGCTGGCGCATGCCTCCCGACAGCTGGTGCGGATACTCGGCGAGACGCCGCTCCGGCTCCGGGATCCCGACCGACGCGAGCAGCGCGAGCGCGAGCTCGTTGGCGTAGCTCCGCGAGATGTCGAGGTGGTACAGCAGCGACTCGGTGATCTGGCGACCCACCTTGATGACGGGGTTGAGCGACGTCATCGGGTCCTGGAACACCATGGCCATCTGGGTGCCCCACAGCCCGCGCATGTCCTCGGCCGAGGCGCGGCCGATCTCCTTGCCCTCGAACTTGATGCTGCCCTCGCGCACCACGTTCTTCTTCGGCAGCAGCCCCATGATCGAACGGCTGAGCACCGTCTTGCCCGAGCCCGACTCGCCGACGATGCCGAGCGTCCGGCCCCGTTCGAGCGAGAACGAGACGCCGTCGACCGCGCGCACGAGGCCCCGGTCGGTGCGGAACAGCGTGCGGATGCCGTCGACGTCGAGCAGCGGGCCGTCGAGGGGCGCCGACGGGAAGCGTTCGTCCGTGTTCATCGACCGACGGTGCCGTCGCCGCAGGGTTGGGCTCACAGCGCGCTCTCCCGCACGTCGAAGCGCTGGCGCAGCGCGTCACCGAGGAAGTTGAGTGCCATCACGGTGAAGAAGATCGCCGCGGACGCACAGAACACGATGTGCGGCGCCTCACCCGTGGTGAGGTCGCCTCGTCCGTCGTTGATGATGTTCCCCCATGTCGCTTTGTCGGCGCCGATGCCGGCGCCGATGATGCTCAACGCCGCCTCGGCGACGATCACGACTGCGACCGCGAGGAAGGCGAGCGAGACCATCGCGGGCACGACGTTCGGCAGGATCTCCCGGAAGATGAGGCGACGGTTCTTCGCGCCCTGAGCGCGAGCCGCGAGCACGAAGTCGCGCTGGGCCCACGTGAGCGTCGCCGCACGCGCGATGCGGGCGAGCGCCGGGATGGCGATGATCCCGAGGGCGAGCACGACGGTCGCGAGGCCCGTCATCTGCACGCCGAGGATCGTGCGGCCTCGCAGGAAGATCGACAGTGACAGCGCGAGCACGAGCGCGGGGAACGAGAGGAGGATGTCGAGGATCGCGACGATGACCGCCTCGAGCCGGCCGCGGTAGAAGCCGGCGAACAGGCCGAGCAGACCCCCGATCAGGAACCCGATCGCGACCGCGGAGACGCCGACGGTCAAGGAGTTGCGTGCACCCCAGATGAGCCGCGCGAGCAGGTCGTGGCCGATGCTGTCGCCGCCGAGAAGGTGACCGTTCGTGCCGGGGCCCTGACGGGCGAGGCCCGAGAAGCGGTCGTTGGCCGCCGGGATCGGAAGGATCGGTGCGAGGACCGCCGCGCCCACGACGAGGACGAGCCACGCGGTCGCGATCCATGCACCGACGCCGAACTTCTTCTTCCTGCGCCGGCCGGGCTCCGCCTCGACGGCGACGATGTGTCCGACACCGGGCGTGGGCTCCAGGCCGGTGGGGCCGTGTGGCGCCGTGCCGGTCTCGACGCTCTCGTCGAGCGGTGCGATGGGGCTACGCGGCTGCTCGGGCATGGCGGATCCTCGGATCGAGCACCGTATACAGCAGGTCGACGACGAAGTTGATGAGGACGTATCCCACGGCAACGACGAGCACACATGCCTGGAGCAGCACGTACTGGCGTTGCGAGATCGCGTTGAAGATCGTCAGGCCCATCCCCGGAATCGAGTAGATGACCTCGATGATCAACGTGCCGCCGATGAGCGCGCCCACACTGAGACCTGCGGCGGTGAGCAACGAGAAGCTCGAGGGCCGGAGCGCGTGACGGAAGAGGATCCGTAGGTTCGTCAGCCCCTTCGACTTCGCCATCGTGATGTAGTCCTCTTGGAGCGTGGCGATCATGTCGGTGCGCAGGAGCCGCATGAACACCGCCAGCTGACCGGCCGCGAGGCTCGCCGCGGGAAGGAACCACGCCTTGAACCATCCCGAGAGGCCATGGGTCGCGTTCGGGAAGATCACCGGAAACGTGTGGTTCTTGACGCCGAGGTAATAGGTCAGCAGGAACAGCAGGACGAAGTCGGGAACCGACAACAACCCGAAGACCGTGAGGTTGGCGATCTTGTCCGCGGCGGAGCCCGCCTTGTAGGCGGCGAAGACGCCGAGTGGGATGGCGATGGCGAGCGCCAGCACCTCCGCGTAGAGCATCAGCTGCAAGGACTTCGGCAGCGCCTGGCGGATGATCGTCGTGGCCTTCTGGTGGGTCTGGTAGTCCTGGCCGAGGTCGCCGTGGACCACGCCGTTCAGCCACTTGCCGTACTGCGTGAAGAAGGGCTCTTTGAGCCCGATGTCCTTGCGCAACTGCTCCCGCTGCTGGTTCGTGCCGAACGGGATGATGACCTCGGCCGGGTCGCCGGGGAGGAGGCGGATCAACAGGAACGCAAAGAAGCTGACCACGAGCAGCACGACCACGAGCTGCACCAGCTTCGTCACCAGCAATCGCATGCGTACTCCTGCTTCAACTCCCCGGCGTCCGACTCGCCTACTTGCTCAGGTACATGCCGAGCATCGGATGGATGCTCCCCATGAACATCGGTGTGCTGCCATCGGGCAGCGGCGGCCCCTGGATCCCGTGCAGGTTCGGCTTGGAGTAGTACGCCCACAGCGCGTACCAACCCCACAGGTTGTACAGCTGCCGGCCGAAGACCCGCTGCACGTCCTCGTACGCCGCCCTGCGCACGTTGACGTCGGGTGAGGACCGCGCGGTGTCGAAGTCCCGGTCGATCTGCGGGTCGCTGAAGTTGCCGAAGTTGACCGGCGACTTGCTGTGCCACCAGACGTACTGGGTGTCGGGGTCGGCGCCCTGGTGGTTGCGCCACGTCACGGCCTGGAAGTCGCCGCCGAGGGCCTGGTTGATGAGCGTCGCCTGGTCGGCGGTGCGCAGGTGCACGCTCATCCCGGCGCGTTGCCATTGGGACTGGATGAGCTGCGCGAGCTTCACCGTGCTCGGGTCGTTGGTGCTGCTCAACGTGAAGTCGAAGCTGCCGCCGTGCGCGGCCTTGTACTGCGAGACGAGCTGCTTCGCCTTGTTGAGGTCGAACTTGATCGGAGGCTGCACGGGCTCCTTGATGTACCCGAAGACGTCCGGTGCGAACGGCGTGTCCGACAACGTGTTCACGTTGTGGTTGATGATGTTGTTGATCTCGTCGCGATCGCTCGCGTACGCCGCCGCCTGCCTGGCCGTGAGGTCGTTGAACGGCGCCTTGTCGTCGCGCAGCATCGTGTAGCTGATCTCGGCCGCCTTCTGGTTCTCGACGCCTGCGAGCCGCCCGGCCGAGACGTCCTGGCGGGCGAAGAAGATCGACTCGCTGTTGTCGGTCTGGATCAGGTCGACTGCGCCCGTGCGCAAGGCGTTCAAACGCTGCTGCGGGTCGATGATGATCCGGAACGTGATCGAGTCGAGGTACGGCAGCGGGCGGCCCTGGGCGTCCTTGCGCCAGTAGTTCGGGTTCTTCACGACGGTGAGATGGTCGTTGACGACCCACTCCTTGAACATGAACGGGCCCGTGCCGACCGGGTGGTTGGAGCAGGTGGTCTTGTCCTTCAGGGAGTTGGGGGCGACGATGCCGAGACGACCCGTGGAGTACAGGTACCACGGGAACGCGATCCACGGCACCTTCATGTCGATGGCCACGGTGAGCGGGTCGATGACGCGCTCGTCGGCGATGTTGGTGAACACGAAGCTGAAGAGCGCGCCCTTGCGGAACTCCTCGAAGTTCGCCTTGACGGCATCGGCGTTGAGGTCCTCGCCGTCGTGGAACTTGATGCCGGGACGCAGCTTGATCGTCCAGGTCTTGTAGTCGGGGCTTGGCGTCACCGACTCCGCGAGGTACGGCACCATCTGGCCCTTGTCGTTGGGCACCATGAGGGTGTCGTAGAACGTCAAATTCTCCTCGATGCCTTCGGGCGCGAGCTGCGCGATCGGCGTGCAGAAACCGCCCTGGTGCTCGGCACCGAGGGCCTCGATGATGCTTCCGCCCGCGACTGGTGTGGAGCTGCCGCTCTGGCCGTTCGACGACGTCTTGTTGCTGCTGCCGCCGCCGCCGCAGGAAGCAGCGAGAACGGCCGCCACAGCCAACAGGGCGACGATTCGTCCTGGCCGGCCAATTGCGCGAAGCGAGTGATGCACGTGTCCCCCCGTGGTTGCATCCGTCCATGGACGATGCCGTTGGCCGCTCACCGTGTTGACCGGTCGTCTCCCTGAGCCGCACGGCGCGGCTCGTCTCCCGGAGCCCACACCCCCCGTGACCACTTGACCGAGCGGTCGAGTCAGGTCACGCAACGTATGAACCGAACCCGTCGTTGTCAACCTCACCTTGTACCCGCTCCTCGGAGCGCGCGCAGGTCACGGGCGCGGAAATCTCCCGAGGTCGTCGTGTCTGCCGACGGAACATCACGCCCCGTGGCGCCGCCGGGCGTCCTCCACGGCGCGCCCCGCCGCCTCCGCCCCCTCCCACCCGCGCGTTTCGGTGCTCTTGCCGGGCTCGAGCGCCTTGTAGACGTCGAAGAAGTGGCCGATCTCGTCGAGGAGGAAGGGCGGGAGGTCCGCGATGTCCTCCACCTCGGCCCAACGGGGATCCGTAGCGGGCACACACAGCACCTTGGCATCGGGCCCCTTTTCGTCGTACATCCAGAAGACGCCCACTGGGCGGGCCTCGATGTGACAGCCGGGGAACGTCGGCTCTTCGAGCAGCACGAGCGCGTCGAGCGGATCGCCGTCCTCGGCGAGCGTGTCCGGGAAGAACCCGTAGTCGGTCGGGTACTGCGTCGCGGTGAACAACATGCGGTCGAGCCAGATCTCGCCGGTCTCGTGGTTCGCCTCGTACTTGTTGCGTGATCCCTTCGGGATCTCCACCACGACGTGTACGTTCACTCGAGTCCCTCAGATTCCGTCCGGCAGATTCGGTCCGGCAGATTCGGCTGCATCGGGTTGCGCCCGTCGGTGCCGGCGCCGGTCGATCGGTAGCGTTCCCCCCGTGGAGGATCGGCTCCGCGTGAGCGGCTCCTGCAGCATCGCGCTCGACGAGCTGGATTGGAGGTTCTCCGCGTCCGGCGGCCCCGGGGGCCAGCACGCCAACACGGCGAACACACGCGTCGAGCTGCGCTTCGATGCGGCGTCGTCCCCGTCGCTCGGTCCACGCCAACGTGAACGCATCGTCGAGCGCCTCGGCCCGGTGGTGCGGGTGGTCGCCTCCGACCGCCGGTCGCAGGCTCGCAACCGCGAGCTCGCGCTCGAGCGGCTGCGCACCCGCCTCGCGGCCGCGTTGCGCCGCGACGCCCCCCGGGTGCCGACCCGGCCCACCGCCCGCGCCCGTGCGGAGCGCGTCGAGTCGAAGCGGCGACGCGGCGACGTGAAGCGCGGTCGCCGCCGTCCCGGCCCGGAGGACTGAACAAGCCATGAGCTTCGCGCTCGACGTCCTGGTCGTGTCGGCCGGCGCGCTTCTGGTCGTCGTCGTCCTCGATTCGGCGGTTCGCACGTTCGTGCTGCCGCGCGGCGTGCCGGTGCTGTATTCGCGGCTCGTCTTCACGCTGGTGCGCCGCGTCTTCAACATGGTCGCGAGCCGCATGGGCACGTACGAGGCGCGAGACCGGGTGATGGCGCTGTACGCGCCGTTCACGCTCGTGCTCCTCCCGTTCACCTGGCTCGTCCTCGTGGTGGGTGGGTACATGCTCATGTCTCGCGGCCTCGGTGTGAGCAGTTGGCGGACTGCGTTCGACGAGAGCGGCTCGTCGGTTCTCACGTTGGGTTTCGTGCACCCCGGTGACGTCCCCGGCATGGCGCTGGCCTTCAGCGAGGCTGCGATCGGGTTGTTCCTCCTCACGTTGCTCATCGCGTACCTGCCGACGATCTATTCGGCGTTCTCCCGCCGCGAGCTGCTCGTCGCGCACCTGGAGGCCCGGGCCGGCTCACCCCCTTCGGCCTTCGACCTGTTACGGCGTGCGCACCTCATCGAGAAGCTGCACGACCTCGACGACCTGTGGGTCTCGTGGCAGTTGTGGTTCGCGGAGCTCGAGGAGACCCACACGTCGCTCGGCGCGCTCGCGTTCTTCCGCTCGCCGAAGCCGGACCGGTCCTGGGTGACGGCGGCGGGAGCCGTGCTCGACGCGGCCGCTCTCGTCAACTCGACCATCGAGGGGCCGTGGCAGCCGATGGCCGCGTTGTGCGTGCGCTCGGGATTCACGGCGCTGCGATCGATCGCCGACTTCTTCGACATCGACAACGATCACGATCCCGCGCCGACCGACCGGATCTCGATCGCCCGCGACGAATGGGAGGACGTGTGCCGGCAGCTGACCGCGGTCGGTGTGCCGTTGAAAGAGGACCGCGATCAGGCGTGGCGCGACTTCGCGGGTTGGCGGGTGAACTACGACGTGGTCCTCATCAGGCTGGCCGGGCTCACGATGGCGCCGTACGCGATGTGGTCGTCGGACCGTTCGATCTACAGGGCAACGCCACTCATCCCGAGGGGGAGCCGTCGTTGGAGGCGCGACTGAGCGCCTCGAACAACGAGTGCTCGCGCGTCGCCGGCCGCGCGCCGTATCTGATGAACCATTCCTGGCCGAACGCGAGATCGAACGCGTCGTCGGGCAGCGAGAGGAAGAACGAGTTCTCCGGGATCTGGCTCGCGTGCGCCGCCATCGCGGCGCGCTTCTGCGTCGTGTGGGCCCGTACGTCGACGACCGTGGTGATCATCTCGGACGGCACGCCGATGTCGAACTCGTCCGGGTCGGGGGCGCCGTCGCCGACCGCGAGGTCCGTGGGACGGTTGCGCATCAGGTCGCGCAGATAGTCGCGGTCGACCGTCGCCTGGTAGATGAGCGGCGTCCCGGCGAGCCGCCCGGCCTGCACGCCGACGCGATGGACCTGGACGTGGTCGGGATGACCGTATGTGCCCCGCTCGTCGTAGACGGTCAGCACGTCGGCCGCTTCCTCTTCGAGGATGCGCGCGAGTCTCGCCGCAGCCTCGTCGAGATCGGCGCCCCAGAACGAGCCCGGGCTGTCGTTCTCCGGTGTGCCCGCCATCCCGGAGTCGATGTATCCGAGGAACTCGACCCGCGCGACACCGAGAACCTGCGCGGCACGCCGGGTCTCCTCGACGCGACGCTCGGCGAGCGACTCGCCGTGGCCGAGGAACTCCGGCGCCACCTCGCCGTGCTCGCCGCGTGTCGCGACCACGAGCACGACCCGATGGCCGTCCGCCGCGGCCTGCGCCATCGTGCCGGCGGTGGCGATTGCTTCGTCGTCGGGATGAGCGTGGAAGGTGACGAGTGTGTACGGCATCGGTCAACGCCGCCTCGACGACACCGCCGTTCGCGCCGCGGTCGAGGCGGGGCGCGCGCCCGACCCCTCGCCGTTGAAGACGCCGCGGTGGATCGCCGACGCGAGCGTGTCGAGCATGTCGTCGCGGTCGACCTTCACCTGGCGCGACAGCACGTAGTAGTTGAATCGCTCCACCATCGCGACGACCGCGATCGCGGCGACGCCGGAGTTGATGCCGTCGGGCGGCGCGGTGCGGATGCGATCGGCGAGCACACGCGTGAACTCTCCGAGCAGGTCGTCGCCGAGCCGTCCGAATTCACTCGCGCCGGTCTCGGCCTCGGTCCACGCTCTGATCACCGGCCCGTAGTGGTCGTAGAGCTCCCTGAAGCGGTCGAGCCACGCGCGCAGCGCCGCGTACCCGGCGCGGTCGGGCGCGATCTCGGGAAGATCCTCGGCGAGGTGCATCATCTGCTCGGCGACGTCGACCGCGAGCGCACGGAACAGGTCCTCCTTGTTGGAGAAGTACAGGTAGAACGTTCCGTGCGACGTGTCCGCGACCTTCACGATGTCGTCGACGCGGGCCGCGTGATAGCCGCGCTGGGCGAAGACCTGCGCGCCCGCGTCGAGCAGCTTTCGCATCGTGCGCTTGCCCCGGGCCCGCAGCTCGCGGTTCTGCGCCGGCCGCCCCGCCGGCGCGGCGGCGTTGTCGGCGGGCGGCGCTTCCCGGGGACGTCGGGAGCGCCCTCGGCCGCGCCGGCTCGGCTCGGGGCCGCGGGAGCTCGACCGGGCCATCGCTGCAGGGTAGAGCTTCTCCGACGCTCATGTCACCTTTTTCGATACGCTCACGATCCGCTCCAGAACGACGTGACGACCAGATCCGGGGGACTTCCGACGTGACCACGACTCCTGTGACCGCGCCGACGTTCGAGGGCCTGCAGGTGGGCGACGAGGCCCCGGCGCTCGTCGTCGAGAACCTCACGCGCACCAACTTCGTCCGGTACGCGGGCGCGTCGGGTGACTTCAACCCGATGCATCACGACGACACGATCGCCGCGAAGGCGGGCAACCCGTCGGTGTTCGGCCACGGCATGCTCACCGCCGGGCTGATGGCGCGCGTCCTGAAGGACTGGTTCGGTCCCGAGGCGCTCACGCGGTACCAGGTGCGGTTCTCGAAACAGGTATGGCCCGGCGACACCCTCACGTGTCGCGCGACGGTCACGGAGTTGCACGATGCCGGTGATCACGGGATCGTCGACTGCTCCATCTCGGTCACGAACCAGAACGGCGACACCTGCCTCACCGGATCGGCCTCGGCGCGAGTGGAGAAGCAGAGCTGATGCTGCTCGACAATCGGGTCGCGATCGTCACCGGGTCGGGCCGCGGCATCGGCCGCGAGTTCGCGTTGTGTCTCGCCCGCGAGGGTGCCGCGGTCGTCGTCAACGACGTCGGCGTGTCGCTCGACGGGCGCGGCACCGACGAGGATCCCGCGGTGCAGGTGTGCAAGGAGATCGAGGCGTCCGGCGGCAAGGCCGTGCCCAACTACGACTCGGTCACGGACTTCGAGGGCGCGGCGCGCATCGTGCAGACCGCGGTCGAGTCGTTCGGAAAGCTCGACATCCTCGTGAACAACGCCGGCATCGTGCGCGACCGCACGCTCGTGAAGATGACCGAGGAAGACTTCGACGCCGTCGTCGCGGTGCACCTCAAGGGCACGTTCAACTGCGCACGCCACGCCGCGCCGGTCATGCGCGACGCGGGGTACGGCCGCATCGTCAACATCACGTCGTCGGCGGGCCTGCGCGGCAACTTCGGCCAGACGAACTACGGCGCGGCGAAAGCCGGGATCATGGGCATGACGTTCATCTGGGCCATGGAGCTCGGTCGCTACGGCATCACCGTGAATGCGGTTGCCCCCGCGGGCGCGACGCGCATGACGGCGTCGCTCTTCGAGCGCAGCGGTACCGAGCCGCCGCCGGAGCAGAACCCGGCGCTCAACGCGCCGCTCGTCGCGTACCTGGCGTCCGAGCAGGCGGGCCACGTGAACGGACAGATCCTCGGCCGCAGCGACTACGCGTACACGATCTTCCAGACGCCCCGGCAGATCGCGTCCATGTGGCGCGACGGCGGCTGGGACGCCGCAGGTGTCGCGGCGAACTTCGACACCGTGCTCGGTCAGCACCTGCAGCACGTCGGCATGGTGATGCCGAAGGGCATGGAGCACGCGGGCGGGCCCGAGAACAAGAGCTGAGCGGGCTTCGCGCCTGTCATGCGCGCATATCCGCTCGGCGTCGTCGACGTCGTCTTCTGGCCCGATCCCCCCGAAGTCTGCGCGCGCCGGGCGCGTGATCTGGGCTTCGAGCACATCGACGTGCTCGTCGACGTCGATGCGGCGTCGCTCGTGTTGCCGGTCGGCTGCCCCACGGCGTTCCCGAAACCGGTGCCGGGATGGTGTGCGACACCGGCACCACGCGATCGTGAGGGGATGTGGGACCGGACGGTTGCGTGGTTCCGGGCCGCTCCGGGCGCGCTGCTCGAGCCGTGGGCCGGCGCGACCGTCAACTCCCTCGACAAGGCCCGGGCGATGATGGACGCGGTGCCGGGCCTGCGCCTGCTCGTCGACACCGGCCACGTCGCCGACTGGGGTGGCGACCCGCTCGAGCTGCTCCCGTACGCCGGCCACGTGCAGTTGCGGCAGGGCAAACCCGGCTCGGCGCAGGTCCATCCCGACGACCCTTCGGGCGTCGTCGACTTCGCCGCGGTCCTGCGCCGGCTCGACGACCTCGGATACGACGGCCGGTTGAGCGTCGAGTACTTCGACCTGCCCGACGAGGGATGGCCTCTCGACGACCCCGTGGGCTTCGCCCTGGCCCTGGCAGAGCAGGTCCGGCCGCTGCTCCGGGCGTGACCCCGCCAAATCGTTGACGTCCGCGTCAGGTACGTTCGAAGCTTGAGAGAACACCGGCGCGAAGGGAGCCGTCATGAGTGACCCGGGCATCGTCGGCGAGGTCGACCACGACGACTACGACCCGTTCGAGGCCTTTGATCGGGCCCAGGGGGCGGAGACGGTCGCCGATCCGTACACGGGTTTCGGCGAGCTGCTGTCGGCGTGCCCGGTGCAGCGCGGCGCGGCCGGCGCGCTGATGGGCATCGAGAACACGGTGACGCTCGACATGCCGGGCGCGGGCCCGATGTACACGGTGTTCTCGTACCGCGGCGTCGAGCAGGTGCTGCGCGATCACGAGACGTTCTCGTCCGCGGGCTACGCGAACAGCATGGGTCTCGTGATGGGCCACACCATCCTCGAGATGGACGAGCCCGAGCACGGCCGGTACCGCCGGCTCATCCAGCAGGCGTTCACGCGCAAGGAGATGGACCGTTGGGAGCACGAGTTCGTGCGGCCCACGGTGAACGGCGCGATCGACGCGTTCGTCGACCGCGGACGGGCCGACCTCGTGAAGGAGCTGACGTTCAGCTTCCCGAACCAGGTCATCGCGCAGGCGATGGGCCTGCCCGAGGAGGACCGTCCGCAGTTCTACCGGTGGGGTGTCGAGATCACGAACATGGCCTCGGAGCCGGAGCACGGCTTCGCGGCGTCGGTCGCGCTCGGCGAGTACTTCGGCCGGCTCGCGGCCGAGCGCCGCAAGGATCCCGGGCCCGATCTCATCAGTTTGCTGACCCAGGCCGAGCTCGAGGGTCAGCGTCTCACCGACGAGGAGATCTTCGCGTTTCTCCGCCTGCTCCTCCCGGCAGGCTCGGAGACGACGTACCGCTCGTCGAGCAACCTGCTGTTCGGTTTGCTCACCCACCCCGAACAACTCGAGGCGTTGCGCGGGGACCGGTCACTCATGGCCGCGGCGATCGAAGAGGGGCTGCGGTGGGAGCCGCCGCTCACCGGCATCGCGCGCACCGCGGTGGTCGACACGGAGATCGAGGGTGTGAAGGTGCCCGCCGGCGCGTCGATCGGCGTCTGCCTCGGCGCGGCCAACCACGACCCCGCCCGGTTCGATCGGCCTCACGAGTTCGACATCTTTCGCCGACAGACGAATCACGTCGCGTTCGCGAGCGGCCCGCACATGTGCCTCGGGATGCATCTCGCGCGCATGGAGACCGCGGTGATGCTCGAGCTCGTGCTCGATCGTCTGCCGAACCTTCGTCTCGACGGCGACGCCGGCGACGTACGGATCATGGGGTTCACGTTCCGCGCCCCGCACTCGTTGCCCGTCGTCTTCGGCTGACCGTCGTCTTCGGCTGACCCCGGCCCGTAGCAACTGATCAAGGGGTGGGGGCGGGCCAGGGATGCAGCGGCAGGCCCGGTGCGGGCATGCCTTCCCACGCGACGATGTTTCCCGGCACCGCGTCGGTCGCGAACAAGGTGCAGCCGTCGGTGCCGCCGAAGCAGCAGTTGGTCGTGAGCCCGTCGCCGTCGATCGGCAGGAATTCGACCTCGCGGCCGTCGGGCTCGACCACCCGGACGCCGTGCTCGGTGGTGGACGCGACGTAGAACCGCCCGTCAACATCGACGCAGAACCCATCGCCGCCACCCGGCCCGAGTTGCTCGACGATCCATTCGCGGGAGCCGTCGGGCAGCAGGCGCATCAGGCCGCGTCCTTCGACGACGACCAACGTGCCGGCCGGTTCGCGCGCGATGCCGTTGCAGTACACGAATCCGTCGGCGACGAGCTGCAGCGCGCCGTCGGCGTGCAGCGCCCACACCCGGCCGGTCTTCCGCTCGGAGAGGAAGTTGTACGGATCCGTGAAGAAGACGGTCCCGGCCTCGTCACACACGAGATCGTTCGGCGCCTGAAAGCCGTCGGCCACGAGGTAGTCCACGTCGCCCGCGGGTGACACGCGTTGCAGGCCCGGTGCGGCGGGCCGGTACGGCGCGTCCGCGAACTCGCCGACACGCGCACCCATCTTCGAGAAGTCGAGGCCGCCGTTCTGCGTGACGACGAATCCGCCGTCGGACGCGGGATACGCCGCGTTCGGGCCGCCTCCCGTGTCGGCGATGCGTTCCACCCGGCCCGTGGCCGGCGTGACGCGGAACAGCGCGCCGTCGCACACGCTGGTCGCGACGACCGTGCCGTCGTCGCACCAGACCGGGCCCTCGCCGAACCGCACACCGCTCGCGATCACTTCAGGGATCACATGGCTCCCTCGGGCCGCGCCCTCCCGGGCATCCGCCCAGGGCGCGGCTTCGTCCGCACTCGAACCCGCGGAGGGTACCTGACACGCGAGTCAGGCTCGGGCCTACGATACGAGCACCCGCGACAGAGGAGACCGTGTATGGCGCGCATCAAGGTGCTCGATCCCACCGCGCCGCCGCCCGACGTCGACGACGACCCCGGACCCGACGCCGGCCCGCTGCGGGGTCGTCTCGTCGGTATCCGTTTCGACAGCGCGTGGAAGAGCTTCGAGTGGGTGATCGACGAATGGGTGCCCCGGCTCGAGGCCTCGGGCGCGCGTGTGCGGCTCTGGGAAGCCGGGAACCGCATCGGCGACGAGGGCGAGCGCACCTTCAAGGAGCTCGACGACTTCGCGACCGACGTCGACATCGCGCTCGTCGGCCTCGGCAACTGAGGCAGCTGCACCTCTTGGAGCGTCCACGACACGGTCGAGGTCGCGAACAAGGGGAAGACGGCGGTCGTCGTCGTGACTGCGGAGTTCGAGAGTTTGGCCCACACCATGGCCGCGAACGCGGGCCGTGCGGGACTGCGCGTCCACGTCCTTCCGTACCCGCTCGAGTCGCGTCCGGAGTCCGAGGTCCGCGGCATCGCGCGCGAGCACTGGCCCCGGCTCGTCGCCACACTGGGAGCAACCGGTGACGCAACCGAGTGAGCTCGCGAACCGGGTCGACTGCGGGCCCGAGGGATGTCAGATCGACTGGCTCGCCTCACCCCGGGTCGAGGTCGACGACGACCCGGTCGCGTTCCAGAAGCTCGCCACCGACGCCGGCTGGGGTGACGGCCTCCCGCTCATTCCGCCGCGCGAAGCGCTCGTGCGCGAATTCGTCGCCGCGTCGCGGCGGTTTCCCGACGAGCTGCTGGCAGAGCTGCCACCGCGCAACGGACGGTGCACCGTCGAGAAGGTCGCGGTCAACGCGGTGATGGCCGGCGCGCCGGCAGCCGCGATGCCGCTGCTGTGCGCGGCGATCGAAGCGATGGTCGACCCGGTGTTCAACCTGTTCGCGCTCAACACCACGACGTCGTGCGTCGTACCCGGTGTCTTCGTCAACGGGCCCGCGCGCCACGAGCTCGGGATCCCGTTCAGTGCGGGGTGCTTCGGCGGTGAGGCCGGGCCCGGCCCCGCGATCGGACGTGCGTTACGCCTCGTGATGCGCAACGTCGGCGGTCAAGTGGTGGGTATCAGCTCGAAGAGTGTCTTCGGTCAGCCCGGTCGTGTCACGGGCATCGTCGTGGGGGAGTGGGAGGAGCGTTCGCCGTGGGCACCGCTCGCGAAGCGGCGGGGCGTGGCGTCAGGAGCCGATGCGCTCACGGTGCACGGATGCACGGGCACGATCGACGTCGCCGATATCGTCGCCGACAACGGAGTCGACTTGCTGGCCGTCATCGGCAAGTCGCTCGCGTTCGCGGGAACGAACGCGTTCATCGGAGCACACCACGGCGCCGAGATCATGGTCGCGATCGCGCCCCCGTGGGCGACGCTCATCGCGAGCGCGTACCCCGACGTCGAGACGGTGCAGGAGATGCTGTGGGCCCACGCGGCGCTGCCCGTGGGGTGGTGGCCGGAGAAGCACCAGCGAGCCGCACACGACAACGGTCGGGTCGACGGCCAAGGGATGGTGCACCTCGTCGAGTCGCCCGAGCACATGCTCGTGATGGTCTGCGGCGGCCTCGGGAATCTCCATGCTCTCGCGCTCCACAGCTTCGGTCCGACCCGCGCGGTCACACGCGCGTTCTGAGTGGGCGTGGCACAACCTCCGGGCGCGGTAGTAATCGGCACGGGATTCGGCTCGCGGGTGCACGTGCCTGCCCTGCGCGCGGCCGGGTTTCGTGTCGAGGCGCTCGTCGGAACCGACCCGGACCGCACCGCGCGCCGGGCCCGACGCCTCGACGTGCCCCGCGCGCTCACGTCGCTCGAAGCCGCGCTCGACATCGCGGGGGTCGAGGCCGTCACCGTCGCCACGCCACCGCACACGCACGCCCGTCTCGCCATCCATGCGCTGCGCGCCGGACGGCACGTGGTGTGCGAGAAGCCGTTCGCCCTCGACGTGGCCGAGGCGGCCGCGATGCTCGAGGAGGCCGAGGCGGCCGGGGTGACCCATCTCGTCGGCCACGAGTTCCGTTGGGCGACCGAACGCGCCGTCCTCGGTCGCGCCATCGACGAGGGCCTCATCGGTGAGCCCCGGTACGTGTCGCTCGTGCAGTACGTGCCCCTCGTCGCCGACGCCGACGCGCCGATGCCGGCGTGGTGGTTCGAACCTGGCGCGGGCGGCGGCTGGCTCGGCGCGTCCGGTTCGCACGTCGTCGACCAGGTCCGTACGTGGCTCGGTGAATTCCACTCGTTGAGCGCCACGTTGAATCAGGTGTCGGCGCGCGAAGCGGCGGTCGAGGATTCGTTCACGGTGCGCTTTCGACTCGTGTCGGGTGCCGACGGCGTCATGGCCCAGACCGCAGGTGCATGGGGGGAACCGGTCGGGATGACCCGCGTGTCCGGAACCAAGGGCACGTTGTGGATCGACGGCTCCACCGTGTGGTTCGCCGACCGCCTCGGCGCCGAGCGGGTCCCGGTGCCGCCGGAGCTCGCGATGGCGGACGTCGACGTGCCGGCGGGCGATGCGCGGCACCGCTTCACGCATCTCGAGCTCGGCCCGTACACCCGCTTGTGCGAGGCCCTGCGCGCCGGCGTCGAGGGTCGACCGATCGTGTCGACGGTGCCGGTGCCGACGTTCGCCGACGGCTTCGAGTGCATGCGGGTGCTCGACGCGGTGCGCGCGTCCGCATCCGCGGGGGGCGAGCTCGTCACGATCGACCGCCCCGCCTGAAGGGCAGCGGCCGGCCCGTTACCAGCCGCGGCCGAACCGGTCGCGGTGCATCTTCGTGTCGACCGGCTCCCGCCGGGGCGGCCGCAGCTCGCGCGCCGGCCAGCCGAGGGGCACGACCGCGAACGGCTGGATGTGATCGGGGAGCTGCAACATCTCGCGCAGCTCCGCGTCGAAACCCATGGTCAGGGTCGTGAGCGCGGATCCGAGCCCGAGCGCTCCCGCGGCCAGCAGCAGGTTCTGCACCGCAGGAAACACCGACGCCGCGAGCACGGCCGGGAGGCAGAACGACGAGTCGCCGCAGACGACCACGAGCACCGGGGCTGCCGCGACACCGCCAGTGGCGCCGCGGTCGACGTCGGCCAAGAGCCGGTCCGGGAGACGGCCGCGCTCGAAGTCGCGCCCGCCTGCCTCCCACGCTCGGCGGGTCAGGTCGCCGATGCGGGCCCGCAGCGCGGCGTCGCGCACGACGACGAACTGCCACGGTTGGCTGTTCTCGGCGCTCGGTGCGTACGTCGCGGCCTCGAGCACCTGCTCCACGAGCGCGTCGTCGAGCGGCTCGTCACGAAAGCTGCGGTGCGCGCGTTGGCGTCGCACCACATCGAAGAACGGCGTGCCGGGATTCACGGTTCGCGCGAGCCGAGCAACCGGAACGTGTTGACGTAGTCGATGCGCAGCTCGGGGGTGTTGGCCCACTGTTTCCACTCGACGGTGTCGTCACCGCCGAGCAGTTTCGTGACGAGCGGCGTCATCGACTTGAACACGGCTTCGGGATCGTCCTGGTCGATCTCGTAGAAGTGCATGAACCGCGGCGTCGCGCCCGGCTGCACGTTCTCGTACGGCGTGATCATCGAGTACCCCGGCACCGATACCTCTGCGATGAAGCGGATGTGCACGAAGTCGCCCCAGTCGCGCAGCGCCTGCGCATCGCGCTCATGGCCCGGGCTGATCAACACCAACGACAGCCCGATGGTGGGACGCCCGGTGAGGCGCCCCTGCCCAGGTCGTGGGTAGTGGCGGAAATGATGCGCGCGCACGTCGCTCGGGACGTCGGGCGCACGGAACCCTTCGTCCACCTCGTACACCGCCAAGTGATCGAACTCGGGCAGCCTCCGAGGAAGATCGGGACGGTCGCGGAAGACGTTGCGCCACCACGTGGCCCGGCTCACGCCGCTGCGGCCGAGGACCTCGGGGACGCGCGCGCCGACGTACTCCTCGACGTCGCGATCGGTCATCTCGAGGTAGAGACCCGGCGTGATGCGGTCCTCCATCGCCCGGAGCTTACGGCCAGTCTCCGAGAGAGGGTCACGTCACCGTCGGTGATGCGCGCGGTGCGATACGTCGCGGAGTACGTTCGGCACGCAATGGATCCGGGTGGTGCAACTTCGCGTGACGCGGGCTCGAGCGGCGCGGGCTCGGCGCGCGCGCACATTTCCGTCGTGGTGGTCGATGATCAGGAGATGGTCGCCAAGGCGCTCATGGACGCGCTGGCCGACGAGCCGGACGTCGAGGTCCTCGTCTGGAAGGGCAGACGGGTCGACGCGCTCGTCGACGCGATCCGCGCCGCCGGTGCGTTCCGCTCCGCCGGTGGGTTCAGGCCGGGCGGCTCGATCTCCCGCCAGGCGGTAGGGCGTGATCTCACGGGCCGGGAGCGGGAAGTACTCGGCTTGCTGGCCGAGGGCCGGTCGACGGACGAGATCGTCGAGCGGCTCGTGCTCAGCCCGCATACTGTTCGCAACCACATCCGGAGTGTCCTCGCCAAACTCGGGGCCCACTCCCGCTTGGAGGCGGTCTCCATCGCGGTCCGCGCGGGGGTCGTCCGGTTCGTGCCCCGACCCCCAGAGCGCGCATGATCTTCAATCGTTTACACGTCCTCAGGCCCGGGTAGCCGGTGCCGACACGTACCGGCAGGAGGGAGACCGTGACCTCGACGCTCGGCGCGACGCGGGAGGCGACGCGCGTCCCGGCGTCGGTCAAGCGGGTCTCGCTCCCTCGCCGTCGCGAGCGCGGGTTCCTCCGCCCGCTCGCCATCTTCGCCGCGTCACGAGCCCTGGTGCTCGCGACGGTGGCCGTGGTCGTGGTCACCGAACGGGCCGACCCGGGAGCCGGGCCGTGGCCCGTGTTGCCCGGCCCCCGCGTCGCGTTTCTCCGCGCCCTCGGGCGATGGGACGCGGCCTGGTACGTCGCGATCGCACGGCATGGCTACCGGCTCGAGATGTCGCCGCCGGGTGGGCACGCGAGCGACGCGTTCTTCCCCTTGTTCCCCATGCTCGTGCGCTGGCTGTCGGCGCCGCTGCATCTCTCACCGTTGATCGTTGCGGTCCTGCTGAGCACCGCGATCGGTGCGGGCGCCGCGCTCGCGGTATGGACGCTCGCCCGCCGCCTGCTCGGGCCCACGGTCGCCGACCGCGCCGTCACCCTGTTCTGCGTGTTCCCCGGCGCCTTCGTGCTCTCGATGGCGTACGCCGAAGGGCTGCTCGTCCTGGCGTGCGCCGTGTGTCTCGTTGCGCTGTGCGACCGGCGTTGGGCCGTCGCGGGGCTCGCCGCCGCGGTCGCGACGGCAACCCGTCCGAACGCCGCGCCCATCGTGCTCGCGTGCCTCACCGCGGCGGTCCTCGCCACCCGGCGGCGGCGCGAATGGAGCGCGTGGATCGCGCCGGCCCTCGCGCCCATCGGCGCCGGAGCGTTCTTCATCTCGCTGTGGGTCCGCACCGGCAGCATCACACGCTGGTTCGACGTCGAGCGCACGCTCTGGCGCGACCACCTCGACATCGGGATCACGGCGCTGCGCCGTGTCGGTCAGGCACTCACCGGTACCGCGCCGTCGCTCGCTCCCGGCGGTCTCAACATCCAAGCCGTCGCGGTCGGCGTGCTGCTCGCGGTCGTCGGCATCGTCTGCATGATCCGGTGGCGCCCACCACTTCCCATCGCGGTGTTCACGTTGGCCGCTGTTCTCACTGCGTGCGCGTCCGTCAACGTCGGCCCGCGTCCGCGCCTCCTGCTCGGGGCGTTCCCGGTCGCGATCGCGGTCGCGAAGTACGTGCGAGGCCGCCTCTTCGTCGCGGTGGTCACCGTGAGCGCACTCGGCATGATCGCGTTGACCGCACTCACGGTCGGGTCGCTGGCCGTGACTCCTTGACCTGTGACGGGCCTCACTCCCGTCGCGACGCCATCGGGCTCGCCACGAGCTGACAAATCCGTCGCGCACGCGCGCGACAGTGCTCTCGACGAGGCCGGCGGGTCCGCAGGTCTGCACCGGGCCTTGCGCGTCGTGCTCGTCGCGGTCGCCGGCGCGTTCCTTGCGACGTACGTCGCCATTGCGATCGCGCGCATGCGGTACCCGTACGAGATCGAGTGGATCGAGGGTGGCGTCGTCGACGAGATCCGTCGCGCATTCACCGGGCACTCGCTGTACGGCCGTCCCTCGCTGCACTACACCCCCAACATCTACACGCCGCTCTACTACTACGTCTCCGGCGTCGCGCTGAAGATCTTCGGCGGCGGGTTCTTCGCACCCCGACTCGTGTCGTTCCTGGCCTCGCTCGCCGCGTTCGCATGCGTGGCCGCGCTCGTCCGTATCGAAACTCGCGACAACCTCGTCGCGTTCGTGTCGGCGTGCCTGTTCGCCGCGTGCTTCCGGCGCGGCGGCGCCTGGTTCGACGTCGCGCGCGTCGACTCGCTGTTCGTCGCCCTGCTCTTCGGTGGTCTGCTCATCGTCCGCCGGGCACGCACGTCGGGTGCCGCGGTCGCGGCGGGCGCGGTCATGACACTCGCGTTCCTCTCGAAGCAGGCGGCGCTCATCCCGGCGGCCGTGGTCGTGTTGTTCCTGTGGCGACGGCGGTGGTCCCTCGCGGTCTGGTACTCCGCGACGTTCGGCGTGGGCCTGATTGGCAGCACAGTGGCTCTCGATCTCTGGTCACACGGTTGGTACCGCTTCTACGTGTTCGAGATGCCGGCCGTGCACGAGATCGTCGGCGAGGAGTACCACGCGTTCTGGACCGACGACCTCTTGGCGCCACTCGGACTCGCGCTGATCCTCTGCATCGCCGGCCTCTGGTGGACCGCCAAGGTGCGCACCGACGACGGTGTCGCCGCTGCGTGGTTCCACGTCCCGGTGTTCGCCGGGCTGCTGGCGTCGGCGTACCAGGGCCGCCTGCACAGCGGCGGCTACGACAACGTGCTGTTCCCGGCGTTCGGCGCGGTCGCGCTCGCGACGGGCTTGGGCCTGCACGCGGCCGCCGTCTTCGCGCGATCCGCCGTGCGGCCGCGCGGCGCGGCCGTGGCGTGGTTGGCACCGCTCGCAGTCGTCGTCGCGATCGTGCAGTTCGCCACGCTCACGTACGACCCGGGGGCCCAGATCCCCGACGCCGCGCGTCACCGCGCCGGGGCGCGGACACTCGCGGCACTGCGCAGCCTGCCGGGCACGGTGTACCTGCCCGGTCACGGCGAATACCTGCACCGGATCGGCAAGGAGAGCAACGTGCAGGGCTCCGCGCTCGAGGACGTCATCCGGGCCGACGTACGGGGCAACGGCAAGGCGCTGCGGCGCGCGCTCGACGACGCGATCGCTGCGGGTCGCTGGGACTGGATCGTGGTGGACTCCGCTCCCACCTTCTCGTATCTGCCGCGTTCCCTCAAACGCACCTACGTCGCCGTCGGCACGCTCGTACCCCGCCGCCATCCGCTCCTTCCGCTGACGGGCACGATGACCGGACCGCTCACCGTGTGGGCACGGCGCGATCCGCCACCACCGGGCGGTGTGCCCGACACGCTGGTGCCGCTCGTGCCGGGCACGCGCTGAGGCCGGTGCCACGCCGGCACGACGCCGACGCGGGCGGCGCGCCCGACGTGCTCGCGGCAAAGGCCGCGTTGCGCGAAGACGTGTGGGACGCGATGTCGCGACCCGGTGTGACCCGGTTTCCCGGGCCGCGCAACCGCATTCCCAACTTCGTCGGAGCGGAAGAGGCGGCCGAACGTCTGCGCACCGCTGTGAGCTGGCAACGATCTCGGACGGTGAAGGCGAACCCCGACTCACCGCAGTGGCCCGTGCGTCAGCGCGCGTTGGAGGACGGCAAGCTCCTCTTCATGGCGGTTCCGCGGCTCGCGGACCCGAAACCCTTCTTCCTTCTCGACCCGTCGCGGCTCACGGGCACGCCGCGCGCCGCGAGCTCGATCAAGGGCGCGGCGCGCTCGGCGCGCAAGGTCGGGGTCGACGAGCTGCAACCCGTCGATCTCGTGGTCGCCGGGTCGGTCGCGGTGGGCGAGGACGGCGCGCGTCTCGGCAAGGGCGGGGGCTTCAGCGACCTGGAGCTCGCGCTGGCCGCGGAGGCGGGCCTCGTCGACGCGCACACGGTCATCGCCACGACCGTCCACGACGTGCAGGTGCGCGCGGCAGGGGAGATCCCCGTCACCGCGCACGACTTCACGATCGACCTCGTCGTGACGCCGACGCGGACCATCGAGATCACGCGGCGAGGCCGGCGGCGGGCCCCGCGAGTGCGATGGGACGAGCTCACCGACGAGAAGATCGCCGCGATCCCGCTCCTCCAACGGCTCCGCCCCGCGGCTCGACGCTGACCTAGAGTGACGCCGATGTCAGGTACCGGCGAAACCTCGCTGAAGCGGCGCGCCGTCCCCAGACCCGGCGAAGCACCGATGCCGGCAGCCAATGCGGCGGAGCTGCTGCGGCGCAACGGCACCGATCCGGCGATCGCGAGCCGCCCGGCGCTGCGGTTCGGCGACCGGGTGTGGACCCACGCCGAGTTCTTCGCGGAGTCGTGCCGCTACGCCAACCTCTTTCTGGCTCGGAAGCCGGCCGACCGGCCGCTGCTGCATGTCGGCGTGCTGCTCGACAACCTCCCGGAGTACCTGTTCGCCTTCGGAGGCGCGGCGCTCTCGGGCTCGTGCATCGTCGGCCTCAACCACACCCGACGTGACGAGCACCTGCTGCGCGACGCGCAGCACACGCACTGCGGCCTGCTCATCACCGAGCCCCGCCATCAGGGGCTGCTCTCGCCGATCATCGACCGTCTCGACCTCGGACCGGGCGGCGTGCTCGTCGCGACGCGCAATGCGTCGCCCGACGATCCGGCGCCGGCGCTCGGCGCACTGCTCGACGATGCGCTCGGCGGCGTCGCCGATGGCGATCCGGGTCTCGAGCCGCCGGCCGACACGCTGTGGACGCTCATCTTCACGTCGGGCACGTCGGATGCGCCCAAGGCCGTGATCACGACGCAGCGGCGCATCCTCGTCACCGGTGCGCGCATGGGCATCATCATGGATCTCGGGCCCGACGACGTCGGCTACATCTGCATGCCGCTGTTCCACTCGAACGCGGTGATGGTCGGATGGGCGCCGTCGATCGTGCTCGGCGCGTCGGTGGGTCTCGCGCGCAAGTTCAGCGCGTCGCGCTGGCTCGGCGACATCCGCCACTACGGCTCCACGTACTTCAACTACACGGGCAAGCCGCTCGCGTACATCCTGTCGACGCCGGAGCAGCCCGACGACGCGGACAACCCCCTGCGGGTCGCGTTCGGCAACGAAGGTTCGCCCGACGTGGTGGAGCGGTTCAGCCGGCGGTTCGCAGTCGACGTCATCGACGCGTACGGCGCGACCGAGGGCGGGGTCGCGGTCAACCGCGACGCCGAAGAACGCATGGGTGCCTTGGGCCAGGCCGGCGCCGAGGTCGCGGTCGTCGACGAAGACGGCAACCCGAAGCCGCCCGCACGCTTCGACGAGACGGGCCGGCTCGTCAACGCCGACGACTGCGTCGGCGAGATCGTGAACACGGCCGGAGTGGGGCCGTTCGAGGGCTATTACAACAATGCCGAGGCGAACGACCGCACCATGCGCTTCGGCTGGTACTGGACCGGTGATCTCGGATACCTCGACGACGACCGCTACCTGTACTTCGCCGGGCGCAACGCGGACTGGATCCGAGTCGACGGCGAGAACTTCCCCGCGGGCCCGATCGAGGCCGCGATCGGCCACCATCCCGATGTCGTCCTCGCCGTCGCGTACGGCGTGCCCGACGACCAGGCCGGGGATCAGGTGATGGCCGGCCTCGTGCTGCGCGATGGCGCCGTGTTCGACCCCGAAGCCTTTGCCGGCTGGCTCGACGGACAAGAGGCGGTCGGGCCGAAGTGGCGACCACGATACGTGCGCGTCCTGCGCGACCCGCCGACCACGGGCACCAACAAGATCGTCAAGCGCACGCTGGTGCACCAGAAGTTCCGCTCCGACCGCGTCGAGGGCGACGAGATCTACGTGCGCAACCGCGGTGACGACCACTACCGCCGGTTCACCGCCGACGACGAGGCCGCACTCGCGGCTTCGTTCGAGAAGTACGGGCGCGAGCGGTTCTGGGACTTGTGAACCTTTCGTTCACACCCGAGGAGGAGGCGTTCGCGCTCGAGGTCCGCGCGTGGCTGCGTGACCACCTCGACCTGCCGCCGCGCTTTCCGACGCTCGCAGAGGAGATCGAATGGGGCCAACGGTGGCAGGCGAAGCTCGCGGCCGACCGGTGGGTGGGCATCCACTGGCCCAAGGAGTACGGCGGTCGCAGCGCGTCGCCGGTGCAGGTCGCCATCTTCAACATGGAGTACGCGCGTTCGCGCGCGCTGCAGCCGGTGAACCGGGTCGGCATCAACCTGGCCGGGCCGACGCTGCTCGCGCACGGCACCGAGGAGCAGAAACGTCGCTGGCTTCCGGCCATCCTCACGGCTGAAGAGATCTGGTGCCAGCTGTTCAGCGAGCCCGGCGCCGGCTCCGACCTCGCGTCGCTCAGCACCCGCGCCACGCGCGTCGACGACGGATGGCTGCTGTCCGGCCAGAAGGTGTGGACGAGCTACGCGCAGTTCGCGCGGTGGGGCATCTGCCTGGCCCGCACCGATCCCGAGGCCCCGAAGCACCGCGGCATCTCGTACCTGGTGGTGGACATGGAGGCCGACGGCATCGACGTGCGGCCGCTGGTGCAGATCACGGGTGACGCGGAGTTCAACGAGGTGTTCTTCGACGACGTCTTCGTACCCGACGACCATCTCGTCGGCGGTCTGAACCAGGGTTGGGCAGTCGCGAACACGACGCTCGCACACGAGCGCGGCACCGCCTTCCCGTTCAAGGAGCAGGTGGTGCACGAGGTCTACCTCGACGAGCTGTACGACCTCGCCGCGGGCAACGGCTCGCTCGACTACGTGGAGCTCGCCGACGGTCTCGCGCAGGCGTTCGTCGAGCTGCGCGTGTTGCGTCTGCACAACTGGCGCACGCTGTCCCGCCTGGTGCGCGGGCACGAGCCCGGCCCGGAGTCGAGCGTCGTGAAGCTCGCGTGGACCGACATGACCCAGCACCTCTCCGACCTCGCGCTGGGCCTGCTCGGCGGCGCGTCACCGCTGTGGGCCGACGCAAGCGACAACCCGGCCGGCGGTCGCTGGCAGAAGCAATGGCTGTGGAGCAAGGCCGCGTCGATCGCCGGCGGCACGTCGGAGGTGCAGCGCACCATCATCGGCGATCGCATCCTCGGCCTCCCGCGCTGATCCCAACTGCAGTGGATAAGGTGCAGCGCGATGAAGGTGATTGGGCTCGATCACGTGGTGTTGCGTGTTGCCGACGTCGAGCGTTCGCTGGCGTGGTACCACGACGAACTCGGTCTCGAGTTGGAACGCGTCGACGAATGGCGTCGCGGTGAGGTGTTCTTCCCGTCGGTGCGTGTCGACGCGACGACGGTGATCGACCTGCTGCAAGCGGAACGCACGGGGGAGAACGTCGACCACGTCTGCCTCGTCATCGCGCCCGAAGATCTCGACGCGCTGAAGGCATCGGGACGCTTCGACGTTGCCAGCGGTCCGTCGCGCGTGTGGGGCGCGCAGGGTGACGGCCTCGGCCTGTATGTACGCGACCCCGACGGCAACCTTGTCGAGCTGCGTCACTACGAAAACGGGTAGGTGTTTCGCGCGTTCGAGACTGGTATTTTTCGGTCCTCCGCGACGGCATGGGCCGCCGCAGGTACGGGGAGACCAGGTAGTTGGCAACAGGCACCGTCAAGTGGTTCAACTCCGAGAAGGGGTACGGATTCATCGCGCGTGAAGACGGCCCGGACGTATTCGTGCACTTCTCGAACATCCAGATGCAGGGCTACAAGACACTCGAAGAAGGGCAGCGCGTCGAGTTCGAGATCGCCCAGGGCAGGAAGGGCGAAGAAGCGCAAAACGTCCGGTCGGCGTAGTTCCCCACGTGTGGCCGGGCGCGGGTCCGGCCACACGTGCAACACGCAACGCGACGCGGTGCGGTCGCGTCGGTCAGATTGCGTACAGCCGGCGACAGCTGTCGCCCGCGATCTCGGTCTGCAGCTCGGGGGGCAGGCCTTCCATCGCCTCGCCGAGCTCCTCGGTCACGCCGGGGAACTTCGCGTCGGGGTGCGGGTAGTCGCTCGCCCAGACGATGCGGTCCGCGCCGACGAGCGGTGAGCGCGCGGTGAAGGCGAGCGTCGACTCGTCGGGATCGAAGCTGATCCAGCACTGACGCCGGAAGTACTCCGATGGCTCGAGCCTCAGGTTGGGCACGTCCCAGGCGAAGATCTTGGCGTGGTGGTCGAGGCGCTCGAGCCACGGAACGACCCAGCCGCCGTTCGCTTCGAGGAACACGATCTTCAGGTCTGGGAACCGTTCGCACACGCCGCCCGCGAGCACGAACGCCATCGTGTACATCATGTCGAACGGGTTCGAGATCGCCTGCGTGAAGTACACGTTGTCGATCGGCGTGTCGTCTCCGGTGTTGATCGGCATGGCCGAGCTGCCGAGCCAGTTGATCCGCAGTCCCTTGCACGTGCCCGGCAGGTCGGCGAGCAGGAACGGGTGCAGGCCGATCGGCAGGCCCGCGTCGCACGCCGCCCGCCACAGCGGGTCGTAGACCGGGTCGGAGAACGGCTTCCACGCAACCGTCGGGTTCGGCCGCAACATCACGCCGACGATGCCGGGCTTTCCCGCGACGCGCCGGATCTCGGCGGTGGCGCGCTCGATGTCCTGCTGCGGCACGATCGCGACACCGAACAATCGCCCCTCGCCCTGGCTCGCGTGGTCCGACAACCAGTCGTTGTACGCGCGGCATTGTGCCGCCGCGAAGTCGACGTCTTTCAGGCCGGCGATGCCGAGGAGCATCGTCGGATAGAGGACAGACTGCTGGATGCCGTCGGTATCGAGATCGGCGAGGCGGGCCTTCACGTCGTACGCCGCCGGACGTATCTCGGTGTAGCGAAGCTCACCGCGCTGCGCCTTCTCGCGCTCCTCGAGCGTCATTCCCGCGGTGCCCGCGAGCGCGAGCGAATTCGCGGGAAGACGCTGGTCGCCGTACACGCACCATTCGTTGCCCGATGCATCGGTTTCGATGTGCCAGATCCGGTCGGCATACTCCTTCGGGGCGTACTCGAGCATCCCGCTCGGATGCTCGAGGATGTGCCCGTCGGAGTCGATGAAGCGCAGCTTCGTCGCGGCCATGCGTCCCTCCTGTGCGCGGGTCTTCCCGTGCGCGAGCCTCACTCTGACGCGCTCGCCCTCCGGCGACAAGCGCCGCCGCGGCGGTCACAGGAAGCGACGGATCAGGGCCTCTTTGAGCCGCGTGTACGGCGGGTACGCGATCGGAGGATCGATGCGGGTCGGTTTCGCCAGCACGCTCTTCTTGTGGCTGAACGTGTCGAAGCCCGCCCGCCCGTGATACGCGCCGATGCCGCTCGGCCCGACGCCACCGAAGGGGAGTTCCGCGACTGCGAGGTGCATCATCGTCGCGTTCAGTGCGACCCCGCCCGACGTGGTCTCCTCGACGACCCGTTCCTGCACCGCCTGCGATTCCGAGAACAAGTACAGGGCGAGCGGCTTCTCACGCTCGTTGACGAAGTCGATCGCCGCGGTCACGTCGGCGACGGGGATCACCGGCAGGATCGGCCCGAAGATCTCCTCTTGCATCACTGACGCGCCGACGGGCACGTTGCGTAGGGCAGTCGGCGCGAAGTAGCGGCTCGCGGCGTCGTGCTCGCCGCCGTAGACGATCTCGCCGTCGCGCGCGAGACGTTGGAGGCGTTCGAAGTGCCGGTCGTTGACGATGCGCGCGTAGTCGGGGCTCCGGCGCGGGTCGGCCCCGTAGAACTGGTGGACGGATTCGCGCAGCCGGTCGAGCAGCGCGTCCTCGAGTTGCGCGTCGACGAGGACATAGTCGGGAGCGACACAGGTCTGGCCCGCGTTCACGTACTTGCCCCATGCGATGCGGCGTGCGGCGACTGCGACATCGGCGTGCCGGTCGACGATCGCGGGGCTCTTGCCGCCGAGCTCGAGCGTCACCGGAGTGAGGTGCTTCGCTGCGGCCTCCATCACGATGCGTCCCACAGCGCCGTTGCCGGTGTAGAAGACGTGATCGAATCGCTCGGCGAGCAGCGCGGTGGTCTCGGGCACTGCGCCCTCCACCACGGCAACCGCGTCGGGGTCGAGGTACTCGGGCAGGATCCGGGCGAGCGTGCGGGACGCGTGCGGCGCGACCTCCGAAGGCTTGAGCACCGCGCAGTTCCCTGCGGCGATCGCACCGACGAGCGGCGCGAGCACGAGCTGCACGGGATAGTTCCACGGCCCGATGATCAGCACGACGCCGACGGGCTCGCGGTGCACGCGCGCGCGTGCGGGCTGCACGACGAGCGGCGGCGAGACCCGTTCGGGGCGCATCCATCGACTCAGGTTGCGGCGCGCGTGGTCGGCTTCGGCAGTGGTGAATCCGATCTCGGTCGTGTAGGCCTCGGCCGGAGCGCGGCCGAGGTCGCGGTTGATCGCGTTCGCGAACTCGCTCTCCCGCTCACGCAGCATCGCGGTGAGGCGGCCGAGTTGCTCACGACGCCAGTCGGCGCTGCGGGTGCGCCCGGACCCGAACGTGGTCCGCAACCGCTTCACGACGTCGGGGATGTCCTGGACGGGGGTGGCCTCGAGGATCGTCACGACCCCACGCTAGCCACGATGCCACGTGATCAGACCAGGTCCACCACGCCTTCGACGTCGGGAAGCACGGCCAGCACGTCCGTGCCCTGGGGAGCCTTCGGTGCACCCGGGTCGTCCCAATGGCCGTCGCGTCGCAGGTACACCGCGGGGATGCCGACCGCCCGCGGACCCTCCACGTCGGGGCCCCAGCTGTCGCCGACGAAGAGGCACTCGCCGGCGACGACGCCGAGCTCTCCGAGCGTGCGGCGGAAGATCCGGGGATGCGGTTTGCGGGCGCCGGCCCAGGCCGACGACACCTGCACGTCGAAGAACTCCGTCAGCTTCGCGTCTTCGACCGCTTCGGCGAGGTCCCAGTCCCAGTTGGAACAGATGGCGAGGCGCAGGCCTTGCGACCGCAGCCGGCTCAACACCGGGGGGACTTCGCTGTAGGCCTCGAGCACCCGCTGCGTCGCTCCCTCGCGCAGCTTCCGCACGATCACCTCGTACTCGTCGGGGTGCACGTCGGTCTCCGCGAGCATCGCGAGGGTGCGCTCGCGCTGCCACGCCATGTAGTGCTCGCGGCTGCGGGACTGCTCGAGGTGCTCGACACCGTCGATCCCGTCGTTGAACCAGCGGTCGCGGGCCTCGGCGGGGAGCGTGTAACCGTGCTCGGCCAGCACGTCGTCGGCCGAGCGCCAATTCGTCGCCCGGGCGAGCGTTCCGTAGAAGTCGAATACCACCGCGCGTACTGCCATGACCCCGATCTTCGCATCTCCGGTGGACGCGGCGGCCGTTGGGGAAGGAACCTGCATCGGATCGACGACGCCTCGGAGGCCACGATGAGTCTGCTGCTCACCAGCGCGCTGTTCGCCGACGGCGAGATGCTGCCCACTCGCTCGTCGTGCGACGGCGAGGACATGTCGTCCCACCTCACGTGGACGGGCATCCCCGACGGCACACGCGAGTTCGCGCTCACGATGCTCGATCCCGATGCACCCGGGGGCACCTTCGTGCACTGGCTGGTGTGGGGGCTCACGCCCGATGTCCACGAGCTCGAGGAGGGCGTGCTGCCCAGCTGCGCGATCGAAGGCACGAACGGATTCGGTCGGGTGGCGTACGGCGGCCCGTGCCCGCCGCGGGGCGACCGCCCGCACCGGTACGTGTTCACGCTCTCCGCGCTGTCGTCGAATCTCGGGCTGCCCGAAGGCGTCTCGCACGACGAGCTGGAGGCCGCGATGCGCGGCAATGTCATCGAGCAGGCCCAACTGATCGGGCGGTACGCGCGTTAGTCGCCCGGTCGGGTGAGCTCGTCGAGCACCGCGTCGAGGTCGAGCTCCACCTGCCGTGTCTGGACGCCGCGTGCGAGCGCGGCGTCAAAACGAGCGTCGAGCTCGGGGTCGGTCATGCATTCGCCAAACGCGGCCCGTTCGGCCGCGAGGCCCGCGTCGAAGTCGACCGCGGCTGCGTCGACGGCGCGTTTGGCCTGTCGCACCGCGCGCGCGGGCATGGCCGCGATGCGGTAGGCGAGTCGCTCCACGAACGGAGCCAGCTCGTCGGCGGGCAACGCGCGGTTGACCCAGCCGTACTGCTGTGCGAGTTGCGCGTCGACGTCGTCGCAACCCACCACCACCTCGAGTGCCCGGGCCCGGCCGAGCAGGCGGGCGAGGCGCTGGGTGCCGCCGCCACCGGGAATGATGCCGAGCGCGACTTCGGGCTGGCCCAGGGTGGCCCGACCGATCGCGGCGAAGCGCAGGTCGAGCGCGAGTGCGAACTCGCTGCCACCGCCGCGGGCCCGGCCCTCGAGTTGGGCGATCGTGATCTGGTCGGCGGTCCGCCAGCGCTCGAGGAAGCCGTGGAAACCGGCGAGCGCGGCGGCGGCGCCATCGGCGTCGCGGGGCAGGTTCCGGATCATCGCGAGGTCGGCATGGGCGATGAAGAACTCCGGATCTGCGCTGCGGAACACGACGACGCGCGTGGTGTCATCGGTCGCGAGATCACCCTGCAGTCGCGCGAGCTCACCCGTGAGTGCGGTGTCGAGCAGGTTGATCGGCGGATGGTCGATGGTGACGAACGCGACGCCCCGCTGCCGCTCCACCTTCAGCGTGTCGTACGACTCCGTCACGCGGGCCAGGGTGCCACACCAACGTTCAGCTTCCTCAGTTGGGACGATCTTGCGGTCATACGGCGGAAAATCGTCCCAACTCGGTGTCGGGAGCAGGGCGTTGGGAGCGGAGAGGTTCCAAGCCGGCGAGGGCCCGTGCGGCGCGCACCGCGAGGGCGACGATCGTCAACGTCGGGCCGTAGCCGGCGGAGGTGGGGAACACCGACGAATCGGCCACCATCACGTTCTCGACGTCGTGGAGCCGTTGCCACGGATCGCACACCGTGGTGCGGGGGTCGCTACCCATGCGCGTCGTCCCCATGATGTGACGCGACACCGACGCCATGAACGGAGTGTCGGCCCCGGGCTCGCCGGCCAGCGGCGGTGAGGTGACGCTGAACGTGTGCGTCGCCCCGGCGTCCTTCATCACCGTCTCGAGCAGGGGCGCCCAATGACGTGACGCGGCGATCTCATGACGGTGCGGTTGATACGTGACCCGCCCGGCCGGGAAGCCCCACACGTCGCGTATCGCGGGGTCGAGGTCGATGCGGTTGGTGCGCTGGGGCAGATCCTCACCCTGCATGGTGAACGCCGCCATCCGGTCGCGCATGGGCGACTGCAGCATCGTGCGGCTGTGGTGGGCTCCCGCCGGGGTGTGCACGGCCTCCATCATCGGGTGGGCCGCGCCGCCGTGCTCTACGATCCCGCCACGGAAGTACGGGAGCCCGGCATCGCGCGCTGCGGCCAGCGCGGCCGCGTCGGGCGCGAGAAAGTCGTCGTGCAGGTGCGTGACCGCGCGTCCGCGGTACGCGTGCAGCCGGAACGGGAACAGGCCGAGCGTGTACGTCTGGAAGTGGTACATCAGGTACCGGCCCACGTTGCCCGAGGAGTTCCCCACCTCGCTGCGAAGCAGGAGTCGCGGGGTCTCGAACGCGCCCGCGGCGATCACGACGTTGCGGGCGCGCACGACGTGCTCCATGCCGTCGACGTCGAGATACGTGACGCCCTGTGCCGTTCGGCTCGTGCCGTCGAGATCGACCCGTACGACGTACGACTCGGGCCGCACCTCACAGCGGCCGGTGCGCAATGCGTTGCGAAGGGGCGCGATGGGGTCGCCCTTGGCTTCGATCGGGCAACCGAAGTACGCGCAGAATCCGCAGTTGTTGCACGCGGGGCGTCCGTCGTACTCGACGCTGTTCACACCGGTCGGCGCACGGTAGGGGTGCAGCCCGCGTTCGACCGCGGCCTCGCTCGTGACGATCGCGCAGTACATGTCGGGCCCGGGCGGCATGGGGTACGGGCCGGAGCGCCATGCTGCGAACGGGTTGCCCGTGTGATCACCGGCCACGCCGATGATCCGTTCGGCCGCCGCGTAGTACGGCTCCATCTCGTCGTAGTCGACGGGCCAGTCGACGACGTCGGCTCCGTCGATGGGCCCGAGCTCGCTCGCGGCCTTGAAGTCGACGTCGCGGAAACGGGGGAGCTTGCCGTCGGCGTGGAAGCCGCCGCCGCCAACCGTCGACGGGAGGTTGTTGACCTCACCGGTGAGGAGACGCTCGCCGTCGGCATCACTGCGCCGGAACGTGCGGGGCTCGAGGAACGGGTCGGGCCCGAGGAACCAGCGCCGCATGAACTTGATCTCGTCGTTGGTGATGCGGCCGAGACCCTCGTACGGCGATTCGAGCGCGAGGAGGTGGTTCGCGCCCTTCTCGAGCATGATCACCGACCATCCCGCCGCGGTCAGCACGTCGGCCACTGTCGAGCCGCCCGGCCCCGTGCCGACGATCACTGCGTCGCAGTCGGTCGTCATCATCGGCATTCCGGCGTCACTTGGCGCGCACTGTCCGCGTGAAGTGACGCCGGAACGGGAGAGTCACACACGGCCGCTCACCTCTTCGTCGGTGTAGCCGCGGGGCTGCACGTCGCCGGGGAACTTGATCGCCACCCACGCGAGGCAGTCGCGGTTGCCGCCGTATTCCGGCGCGCCGTAGGTGCCCTCGCACGCATGCTCGTACAGCAGGTGCTTGAACGCGGGGAGTGCGTCGAGGCGGCGGTCCTGCTCGTCGCCGTCGACGTCGCAGAAGTCGGCACCGAGCTTCGCGAGGCCCTCCCGGTACACCTCTTGCAGGCCCACGACGGGCCCGTTGAACTCGCGTTCGGCGCGACCCTGTGACCCCTCGATGCGCGTACGCCATGCGAGCTCCTGGTGACGCGTGAGCGGCGTGAACCGCTCGAAGCCCGGGTCGCCGCCGTAACGGCCCGAGAACGGACCGCCGGCGAAGATCCGCGGCGGGTCCACGAGGAAGGCGCCGAGCAGGCCGTCGATGTAGTCGGCCGCGCCGGCGTCGGCCGCGCCCGGATGGTCCTCGCACGCGGGGATCAACCGGTGCACCGCGGCGCGCACGACGGCGTGCTCACGCTCCTCGAACCAGATCGGCACGGCGGGCGGCGCTACCCGGCGCTCAACTCGTAGTTGCCCAGATCGTCGAGCAACGCGGTCCAGTTGGGCGGCACCACGACGACCGTGAACGGCTCCTCGATCAGCGCAGGCCCGTGCACCTCGGCACCGGGCCCGAGTCGCGGCCCGGCGTACACCGGGGTGTCGACGAACTCGACGCCGAAATAGGCGGGCCGGGACCCGACCCGCGCATCTTGCGCGTCGACCGCCGTGCCCGTTTCCGCGAGGTGCGACGGCTTCGGGGTCTCGCCGCGAGCGACGAGCCGCACGCCCCGCAACAGCGGCTGCTGGTTGCGGAAGCAGAATCCCCGGTCGGTCTCGTGCTGATCGTGAAAGCGCTCCATCAGGTCCAGCAAGCCGGGCTCGTCGAGCGCGCTGCCTTCGGGGACGGGCACGCTCATGTCGAAGTTCTGCCCGGGGTAGCACATCTGCGCGTAGAGGCGGACGTCGGTCTGTGCCTCGGGAAGGCCGGTCGGCTCGAGCTCCTTGCGCGCCTCGTCGGCGAGCTCGGTCATGAGCGACCGAAGCCGCGTCAGGTCGACCTGCGAGAGCGGCACGACGTACGCGCGCACCATGTCGACGACGTAGTCGGCTACGAGCACGCCGAGCGCCGAGAAGGCCGGCGCGGCCTTCGGCACGTAGATGCGGTCGACGCCGAGCTCGGACGCGATCGCCCATGCGTGCACCGCGCCGTTGCCCCCGTAGGCGATCAGCGAAAGCTCGCGCGGGTCGGCGCCGTGTCCCGCGAGCACCTTGCGTGTCGCGTTCGCCATGTTCGCGTTCACGATGCGCTCGATGCCCCACGCCGCCTCGACCACGTCGATGTCGAGCGGCCGGGCCACGTCGCGTTCGATCGCGTCGTACGCGGCGTCGACGTCGAGTCGCATGCGGCCGCCGGCGAATCCCTCAACGGGCAGATACCCGAGCACCGCGTCCGCGTCGGTGACCGTCGGACGCGTGCCGCCTCGCCCGTAGCACACCGGCCCCGGTTGGGAGCCGGCGCTCTCGGGCCCGACGAGCAGCGCACCCTGACGAACGCGGGCGATGGAACCGCCGCCGGCGCCGACGCTCTGCACGTCGACCATCGGCATGCCGATGTAATAGCGGTACCGCCAGTTCCAGTCGGTCTTGATCTCGGGCGTGCCGTGGCGCACGAGGCACAGATCGAAGCTCGTGCCGCCCATGTCGACTGCCACGAACTGCTCGATCCCGGCCTTGCTCGCGGCGAGGGTCGCGCCCATGACGCCGCCGGTGGGCCCGGATGCGAGCAGCGACACCGCGCGCCGGGCGACGTAGTCGGGCGGCATGACGCCGCCGGTCGACTGCATGATCAACAGCTGACCGCCATAACCGGCGCCGCGCAGCTTCTCGGTGAGGCGCTGCACGTACGACTGGATGCGGGGCGCCACGTACGCGTTCACGAGCGTCGTCGACGTCCGTTCGAACTCGGGACCGCGCGGCATCACCTCGTGCGACAACGAGATGTGGTCGACGTCGGGGAACTCCTCGCGGATGATCTCCGCGGCGCGGCGCTCGTGCGCGGGATTCACGAAGCTGAACAGGAACATCACCGCGATGGACCGAACGCCGAGCTGCTTCAGGCGCTGCACGCCACGGCGGACCGCCTCCTCGTCGAGCGGCTTCACCGCCTCACCCTGGAAGTTCATCCGCTCCGGGATCGGGATGCGCGCACGGCGGCGGGCGATCGGCTCCGGCGCCGGGTACGTCGGGTCCCAGATCTCTTCCTTGTGGACCCGTCGCATCTCGATCTCGTCGCGGTGGCCCTCGGTGACGAGCAGTCCGGTCGGCGCGCCGTTCATCTCGATCATCGTGTTGTCGGCCGTCGTGGTGCCGTGCACGAGGATGTCGAGCTCGTGGCAGAACGCCTCGAGCGGCGTGCCGAACCGCTCCGCGAGCTCGGCCAGGCCGTTCATCACGCCGATCGACTGGTCCTCGGGCGTGGTCGGCGTCTTGTCGAGCACGACCTCGCCCTCGGGGGTCACGCAGATCAGGTCGGTGAACGTGCCGCCGACGTCGATGCCAACCCGGTATCCCACGGTGCGCCGCCTAGCGGGAGCCGCGCCGGCGGGTGCGCAGCGCTTCCGTTGCGCCTTCGTCGACCGCGAGTGTGAGGTTGTCGAGTGAGCCGGTGAGCACGACGCCGTAGTCGCGTTCCGCGCCTTCGACGCTCACGTACTCGTCGAGCACGTCGTCGAGCACGGCCCGCGGGTCGCGATCGAGAGGGTTGCCCCAACCGCCGCCGCCGCCGTAGTCGTACATGATGCGCTGGCCCGCGCCGATCGGCACCCAGTTCGCTGTGTGCTGCACGACGAACGGATCGTCGGACCCGTACCGGATCACCATCTTGTTGGGATCGCCCGGCTCACCGCCGCAGATGCCCGGCATCGGGTACTTCATACCGACGACGTACGTGTAGACCTTCGCGTCGACGAGGACTTCCTTCTCGTAGTGGCTGCCGCACAGGCCCCGCCACTGGCCCGCGCCACCGGAGTCGGTGCGGTAGTCGCGGCTCCACTGGATGTGCGGGTAGAGGCTCTCGTTGATCTCGGCGGTCGCCTTCCAGAGGTTGCCGAAGCTCGCGTTCTGCGCGCCCCACGCGTCCATGCCCTTCGCCGCGTTGCACCACCCGGCGTACACCTCGGCAGAGTGGTCGGTGAACTGCGCGCCCGTGCGCGGGTCCTGGCCGACGATGATCGTGGGGATCCCGGTCTTGTAGGTCTGCGGCACCGCCTTGTCGGGCAGCACGTGCTGCATCGCGACCGCGATCACCTCGCCGACGTCCGCGCCGGGGTGGTGCGTTCCCGCGCTCACGGGCTTGTTCGGGTGCGGGTTCAGCACGCATCCCTTGGGCACGACGAGCTTGATCTGGTCGAAGAAGCCCTCGTTCTTCGGGATCTCCGGGTCCATCATCGAGGCGATCTGGCCGATCGTGTACCCGCGGGTGTTGCCGAACGTCGACCAGGCCTGGATCTCCTGACGGGTGTCGCTGCCGGTGTAGTCGATCGTCAGGTTCTCGCCGTCGACGGTGATCTTCACGTGCAGCTTGATGTCGGGGTTGCCGAGCGGGTCGTGGTCGACATAGGCGTCGGCCTCGTACACGCCGTCGGGCCACGCGGCCACCTCTTCGCGGAAGCGCTTCGCGGCGTAGTCGATCATGAAGTCGACCGACTCCTCGACGGCCTGCTTGCCGTAGCGGTCGAGAATCTCGCCGAGCCGGCGTGCACCGAGCTGCGCCGCACCGATCTGCGCGCGCAGGTCGCCGATGTAGTCGGGGAGGCGGTTGTTGGCCTGCAGCGCGTAGAGCACGTCGCGGCGTTCGACGCCGCGGTCGATCACCTTCACGGCCGGCCAGCGCACACCCTCGCCCCAGATGTCACCCGCGGTGACGTTGTAGCCGCCGGGCACACCACCGCCCGTGTCGCCGTGGTGGCATTGGATCGAGCAGATGAGCACCATGTGCCGGTTGCCCTGCGCGTCGTCGGCGAAGACGGGCGCGAACACGTTGTAGTCGGGCAGGTGGCCGCCGCCGTGGTACGGGTCGTTGCCGACGAAGACGTCGCCCTCGCGGAACTCGTCGGTGCCGAAGAACTCGAGCGCGAAGCGCACGGGGAGCGTCGACGTCAGCATGAACTGCGGGATCCCGACCGACAGCGCGGCGAGGCGGCCCTTGGCGTCGAGGATCGTGGCGTTGCGCTCGTTGCTCTGGTTGAGGATGGGCGTCGTCGCGGTGCGGCTGACGTAGGTCGCCATCTCGAAGCAGATGGTCTCCATCGCGCCGCGGATGACCTCGGCGGTCACCTGGTCGACGGTGGGGCTGTCGCTCAGCCGACCCCGGTGACCAGCCAGTTGGACCAGATCGACATGGGTCATCGGTTGCCTCCGGCTGCGGGCGGGGTACCACGTGCACCTGAACGTGTACCTGACACGTGCGTCACGGAATGCTACCCCGCCGCGGGCGCGGAAGCTCGGGTTCAACCTGACACCGGCGTCAGGCTGATCGCTACACTTGCGGGGACCGCAGCGACGGAGGAGCGTAGGGAGCTCGCCGGCGAACGACCGACGCGGGCGTTCCAAAGTCCGGTGCCGTGCAGCCAGGGAGTGAGCGAGATGACAAGGGAATTCCGTGACATTCGCGGGTCCGGCGCCGAGAACGCCCCCGCGCTGCCGGTCGACGAATTCATGGCCGGTCTCGAAGCGTTGCAAGCCGAGGTCGCGACCGAGAAGAACATGGTGTGGGAGCGCGTCGCCGACGGCACGCTGTCGATGGACCTGCTGAAGCGGCTGGCCAAGGAGTACTACTTCCTCGGCAAGTGGTACACGACCGAGTTCGGCTCGCTCGTGTCGAACGCTCCCGACGTCGACGCGCTCGACCTCGGCTCCAGCGAGCACTTCCTGCACTGGCTCCAGAACCTCGCCGACGAGACGGGCTTCGCGGGCGACCGCAACCACGTCGACATGAAGATCGACTGGGCCCGCATGCTCGGCATCACCGACGAAGAGCTGCTGTCGTATCGCGCCATGCCGGAGTCCATCGGCTCCGTCTTCACGACGCTGTTCTACATGCGCCGTTCGTACGAGGAGGGCCTCGCCGCATTCGGCTGGGCGGGGGAGCGCTTCGCCGCGTCGACCGACTACGCGAAGAAGATGTTCGAGGGCATGCGCGACCACTACGGCATCGAGGTCGAGAACTTCCGGGTGCACGCGTACGCCGAGGAAGACCACGGGGACAAGGCCGACTACCTCCTTCGCCAGGTTGCGCAGACCTCAGGCCAGCAGCGGCGCATCCGGCGTGCGGTCGAGCACGTGCTGATCTGTCGCAACGCCCGCACGGTCGCGCTCAACCGCTGGCTGGACGAGCCCGGCGCGCTGCGGTCGTAGCCGCGGCCACGTCCCGACTCGGCGGGGGTGTTCGCCGCGTCCGGGTCAGACGATCAGGTCCGCCAGGCGGTCGTGGTGCCAGTCGGTGTTGCCGAGCCACGCCTCCGACGCGAAGGCCCGCCGCAGGAACAGGTGCAGATCGTGTTCCCAGGTGTAGCCGATGCCTCCGTGGATCTGGGCCGCGTCCTTCCCGATGCGACGGGCTGCTTCGCCCGCGGTGGCCTTCGCGACATGCGTCGCGCGAGCTCGTTCGTCGTCGCCGGCGTCGAGGGCCATCGCGGCGTAGTAGACCGCGGCCCACGCCCGTTCGAGGTCGAGGGCCATGTCGGCGAGCTTGTGCTGGATCGCCTGGAACGACCCGATCGGCCGGTCGAACTGCACCCGCTCCTTCGCGTACGACAGCGACATGTCGAACAACCGGCGGCATGTGCCCACGAGCTCCGCGGAGAGAGCGATCGTCGCTCGCTGCACCGCGCGGTCCAGCGCGTCGGGCGCGATCGCTTGGGCGTCGGCGACGGCCGCGGCCGTCTCGACGTCGAAGAGGCGGCGTGAGTGGTCCACCGTGCGCACGAGGCGGGCCGGCAGGCGCTCGGCGACGGTGACGGTGGGGCCGCTGTTCACGACGACGACCCGATCGACGCGGTCGGCCTCGGGCACGAAGGTCTTCCTGGGTTCCCGGTTGGCAGCCCACAGCCCGTCGAGACCGGCCATCGCCACCGTGCCACTGACCTCACCGGCGAGCACCTTCTCGAGCAGATCCGACTCCGCCGCCTCGAGTATCGGTGCGAACAGCGCGACGGTCGCGAAGAAGGGCCCGGGTGCGGCGACGTAGCCGGTCGCCTCGACGAACAGGCACAGGTCGACCGCGGGCCCGGAACCGAGGCCGCAGTACTCGCGAAGGCGGCTCCACAACGGCTCGGCAACGGTGGGGTCGTCGATGTGCGCGCGCACGAGCGAAGCCGGGCACTCGCGAGCGAGGATGTTGCGCGCCGTGTCGCGCAACAACTCCTGATCGTCAGTGAGCGAGAAGTCCATAGCCGGTCCTCATGAGCGGGGGAGTCCGAGCACGCGCTGGGCGATGATGTTGCGCTGGATCTCGGAGCTCCCACCGGCGATCGTGTTCGCGAAGCTCGTGAAAAAGCTGCGGATCCAGCGGCCGTCCTCGTATCCCCGTTCGTCGTCGACCACTGGGCCGTACGCGCCTTGCATCTCCATGCCGAGCTCGTACAACCGCTTGCCGGTCTCCGACGTCGCGAGCTTCATGTAGGAGTGCTCGGGAGCGGAGCTGCCCTGAGCGAAGCTCGTGAACCCCTTGTAGCCGAGGGCGCGCAGGCTCGCGGCACGGCTGTACATCTGCGCGATCTCGCGGCGCACGACAGGGTCACCGTCGCGGCCGAAATGGCGAGCGAGGGTGATCAGGCCCTCGACGCCGTGCTCCAGTCGCGCCACGCCTTCCACCCACAGGCCGCCTCGTTCGTGCGCGAGCGAGCCCTGGGTGATGCGCCAGCCGTCGTTGAGCGCGCCGACGAGGTTCTCGCGGGGCACGACGACGTCGGTGAAGAACACCTCTGCAAACCCCGCCATCCCGTTGATGTGCCGTAGCGGACGGACGTCGATGCCCGGCGTGTCGACGTCGATGAGCAGCACGCTGATGCCGCGGTGCTTCGGCGCGTCGGGGTCGGTGCGCACGTAACAGAAGCACTTCTGGGCGATGGTCGCGTAACTCGTCCAGACCTTCTGGCCGTTGACGACGAAATGGTCGTCGCGCAGGTCGGCCCGCGTCTGGAGACCCGCGAGGTCGGAGCCGGCGTTCGGTTCGCTCATTCCGATGCACCAGATGGTGTCGCCCCGGATCGCGGCCGGAGCGAGCTTCTTCTGTTCCTCGTTGCCGAACTCGAGCAGACTCGGAGCGACGATCGCGTAGCCGGGGAAGTGCAGCGATCGCAGGATGCCGCGCGACGCGAGCTCTTCGAGAAAGACGAGCGTCTGGATGGGAGTGGCGTTCCGCCCGCCGAGCTCGGGCGGATACGCGGGAATCATCCACCCGTGGTCGAACAGGATCGCCTGCCACCGCCGGGCCCACTCGGGAACGATCTCGGTGCCTTCCCCGGGCTCGCCCATGCCGGCGAAGTCACGTTGCACGAGCGCCTCGGGGGGCGCGTACTCCGCGATGAAGGCGACGAGCTCGGCCCGGAAGGCCTCCTCTTCGGGGCCCCACGCGAGGTGCATGTGGAGCGTTACTCCTCGAGGCCGAACATGAACGGCGGTACGGCGGGATCCGACTTCGCGAAGAGCGCGTCCTTCGCGGCCTCGATGCTCTCGATCGTCCATGGCTTGTCCGCGTCGACCTGCGTGATCGGCCGCCAGCCCTGCACGATCTGCGCGAGCCCGCCCTGGATCTTCAACACCTGCCCTGACACGCCCGCGGCGAGATCCGACGCGAGCCAGGCCACCCCGGCGGCCACGTTCTCGGGAGCGAACCGGTCGAACTCGCCCTCCTTGGCATCCATGTAGCCGCTGGCCACCGTCTCGGTGAGCCGTGTGCGGGCCACCGGTGCGATCGCGTTCACGCGCACGCCGATGCGCTCGAGCTCGCGCGCCATGACGATCGTCAGCGCCGCAATGCCCGCTTTGGCGGCGGCGTAATTCGCCTGGCCCGCGTTGCCATAGAGCCCCGATTCACTCGCGGTGTTGACGATCGCCGCGTTGACCGGGCCGCCGGACGACTTGCTCTGCGCACGCCAGTACGCGGCGGCGAACTTGCTCGGCGCGAAGTGACCTTTCAGATGGACCTTGATGACCGCGTCCCAGTCGGCCTCGTCCATGTTGAAGCTCATCTTGTCGCGCAGGATCCCGGCATTGTTCACGAGCACGTGCAGGCCGCCGAACGTGTCGACCGCCTGTTGCACGACCCGCTCGCCGCCCTGCCACGACGCGATGTCGTCGTAGTTCGCGACCGCCTTGCCGCCCGCGCCCTCGATCTCGTCGACGACGAGCTGGGCCGGCCGGTCGTCCTTGCCCTCCCCGCTGAAGTCGCCGCCGAGGTCGTTGACGACGACGGCCGCGCCCTCGGACGCGAGCAGCAGCGCCTCGGCCCGGCCGATGCCGCGCCCCGCGCCCGTGACGATCGCGACTTTCCCGTCGAAAAGGCCCATTGCAACCCCATCATCTCGGGTTTCCGGTTCCTGACGCCGGTGTCAGAGTAGTGGGCACCGACGCGTCACGGCCAACGTCGTGCTGGACTCCATCGTCGTGGGGGACGCGCGGCGTCGGGAGGCGCTCGAACGGGATGCGCCGGCGCTCGCGGCCGCGGGCCATCAGCTCCTGTACTGCTCGACGCCCAGTGTTTCGCCCAGTGTTTCGCCCAGTGCCTCGCGCCGCAGGACGGCGGCGCTCGCACGGATGCGGCGGTCGCGGTCGACGATGCCGAACCGCACGTCGTAGCCGTGCAGCCATTCGTAGTTGTCGACACCGGTCCAGTGGAAGAAGCCGCGCACGTCGACACCTCGGGCGATCGCGTCGTTGATCACCTGCAGGCCGCGCCCGAGATAGGCCGCGCGAACGGCATCGTCGTCCGTGCCGATGCCGTACTCGGCGACCAGCAGCGGTGTGTCCGGGAGCTCGGCGTGGAGCCGGTCGAGCACGAGGCCAACGCCGTCGGCCCAGATGCCGTACCCGAGCGGCGATACCGGCGCGCCGGGCGGATGCGTCGCGAGCCGCCCTTCGGCGACTCCCATCGCCGTGTAGTACGAGAAGCCGAAGAGATCGAACACGCCGGCGAGGTCGGGCCGTTCGACCGGTTCACGGCCACTGACGCGCAACACGCCGTCGCGGAACAGCTCGATCCCCGGCGACCACAGATGCTCGTACAGCAGCTTCGCGAACGACGTCGTGGCGGCGGTGTCGTCGTGCCGGACGACCGGCGACAGTCCGAAGATCGACGCGACGGGCACGCCCGTCTGCCGCAGGCGTGCTGCGGCTTCGGATGTCGCGAGGTGGATCGCCTCGTGCACGATCGCGGCCTCGGCCGGGTCGTCGTGGCCGGGCGGCCAACCCCGTCCCCCGTACGCGGCGACCGCGTAGTAGTTCGTCTCGTTGACCGGCTTCCACCCGCCCACGAGATCGCCGAAGGTCTCGGCGACGAACTCGACATGACGGGCCCACGCGCCGGTGCGGTTCTTCTCGACGAGGAATCCGCCCCGGCCGGCGAACCAACGCGGCAGCGTGAAGTGGTGCAGGCAGACCCACGGCACGACGCCCGCGTCGCGGGCCGCCTCCAGCACGGCCCGGTAGTGAGCGACCGCGGCGGCGTCGTGCTCACCTTCCGCGGGCTCGACGCGGGCCCACTCGATCGAGAGGCGGTGATGAAGCAACCCCAAGGAGGCGTAGACGCGGAAGTCCTCGGCGTAGCGCTCGGCGAAGCCGTTGCCGGGACCGGACACGGGCGCGTGCCCGTCGCGTTCCCATTCCATCCAGTCCGATGCGGGCGCCGCGCCTTCACTCTGCGTCGAGCTTGCGCCCGTCCCCCACAGGAATCCGTCCGGCCATCGCACGGGCGTGTGGCCCTCCGAGGTGTCAGTAGGCGTCGACGGTCTCGAAGATCCGCCGGGGGTTCTCCACCAGCATCGTGTCGATCTGCTCCGCGGTGACGCCCCGGTCCTGCAACGCCGGCAGCACCTCGTCGGAGATGTGGGTGAAGTGCCAGTTGGGCGCGCCGATACGGAGCATGTCCTCGTCGAACCAATCGATGTAGCAGGACGCGTCGTGTGACAGCACCATCCGCTCGGCGTAACCCTGCTCGCACAACGTGGCGACCGTGTTGACGCGATCGTCGAACGGCAAGAGCGCGTCGATCCCGAAGCGGTCCATGCCGATGTAGGAGCCGTTGTCCATCAGCTCGCGCAGGTAGTCGAGATCAGTGCTGTCGCCCGAGTGCCCGATGATGACGCGTTCCAGGTCGACGCCTTCCTCCTTGAAGACGCGTTGTTGATCACGGCCGCGGTAAGTGTGCACGTGCGTGTGCGTCGTGATCGGCGCGCCCGTCTCGCGGTGTGCACGCGCGGTTGCGCGCAACACCCGCTCGACCCCCGGGGTGAGCCCGCTCTCCTCGGTGACGCATTTCAGGATCGCGGCCTTCACGCCCGTGTCGCCGATACCTTCGGTGATGTCGCGCACGAACATCCCGATCATCGGGTCGACGCCGTCGCCGCTCAGCTCGGGAGTGCGGTAGTGGAAGTAGAACGGCACGTCGCGGTACGTGTAGATGCCGGTCGCGGCGATGATGTTGAGGTCCGTTTGGGCGGCGACGCGCTGCACTCTCGGGATGTAACGGCCCAGGCCGATCACCGTCGGGTCGACGACGGTGTCGATGCCACGGCCCTTGAGCTCGTTCAGCTTCGCGATCGCGTCATTGACGCGGGCTTCTTCGTCCCAGTTGCCCGGCGGCAGATTCTGCTCGACGTCGGAGTTGAGAACGAAGACGTGCTCGTGCATCAGCGTCGGCCCCAACGCGCTCGTCTCGACCGGGCCTCGCACCGTTTCCACCGTGGTCGCCAACGATCTCCCCCTCACGAGCGGCCCGTGCGGCAACGGGCGCGACGCAGACTATGCGTGCGCCGGCGCGGCGGTTCGAGGAGTGACCGAACGCATCCTGACGTCGACTGTCGCGGCGACGGTCGCAACACCCGGACAACGGATCGGGAACTTCCTGCGGTCGCCGGTCTGTCCCCGAGATGCCGGGTAGGAGACCATCGCGCCGAGTCGGAGGCGCGGGACTCGCTGCCCACGACCCGCTTCCGATCGGTGGCCGGGAGCGCCGCGGGGGCGTGAAGTGTCCGCCCCGCGGCGCTCGATCTTCCCCGCCCGTCACGCGTGCGCGTCGTTCACCGGGGACGGTTGTGCGCGCAGCGTGGTTGGAGTAATACTGATAGTGGCGACGGTTGCGCTCCCAGTCCCTACCGAGCGCGGCGGTCGCGTCCGGGTGGGAGTGCGCCCGGGGCCGGCCCGCCGCCGCCCCGGGCCGCTCCCTCCATCCTGCTCCCTCCGTCCTGGCCGGAGGCCCGGATCGGGTGCGCGCGCCGGGTGCGACGTGCGCCGGCCCGGCGGTAGGTTCGGCCGCCGATGTCCGAGCCCGTGAACGGAGCACCGATGACCTACCCGCTCGAAGCCGCCGGCGTCGAGGACTATCCGATCAAGGTCGGCAGCATGCTGCTGACGCTCGTGGACCCCAACCGCGGGTACGAGCGGGCGTACAACCGGTGGTACGAACGCGATCACTTCTATGCCGGCTGCATGATCGGGCCGTACCTCTTCGCCGGCAGCCGCTGGGTCGCGACGCGTGAACTGAAGGACCTGCGCTGGCCGCACGACGAGACGGTCGCGAAGCCGTGGGACGCGGGGTCGTACGTCGCGATCTACTGGGTCGAGAAGGGCCACCACAAGGACCACTTCGACGAGTGGGCCCGGCCGCAGGTCCGCGATCTGTACGGCGCGGGACGGGGTTTCGCCGAGCGCAAGCACGTGCACACCGTCCTGTTCGACCACGTCGGCGCGGTGTACCGCGACGACGACCCGGTGCCGGTCGAGCTCGCACTCGACCACGGCTACGACGGGCTCGTCGCGGTCTGGCTCGATGCGCGAGGCATGGACGCGCCCGCGTTCCACGAACAGGTCGCGAAGGACCTGCTGCCCGAGATGCTCGCCGGGTCGGGCATCGAGATCGCGAGCTCGTGGACGCCCTCGGGCGGGGAGAACGACGAGAAGGACGTGCCGATGGACCTCGGCAGCCGCGCCGGCGGCCCGGAGCGGGTGTGCCAGCTCCTGTTCGTGACGGGCGACGTTCGCACGAGTCTGGGAGCGGTCCGCCGCTACACGGATGCCGTCGAACGGTCCGGCCTCGGCGACACCCGTCTCGTCGCGCCGTTCTTCCGGACCGTCGTCGGCACCGACCGCTACGTCGACGAGCTCTGGTGACGCGCGTCAGCGGCCGGTGAAGCGGGGGTCGCGCCGCTCCTTGAACGCGGCCATCCCCTCGGCGAGGTCGGCCGAGCTCGTCGCGAGGGCCTGGAACGCGCCCTCCAGCTCGAGCGACCGGGTCAGGTCGGTCTCGAAGCTCTCGTTCAGGAGCCGCTTCGACAAGCCGAGCGATCGCGTGGGGCCGGCCGCGAGACGGGCCGCGAGCGCGGACGCCTCGCCGTCGAGCTCGTCGGGGGCGACGCAGCGGTACGCGAGCCCGAGCTCGACAGCCTCCGCGCCCTTGCACCCCTCGCCGAGCAGGACCATCGCCTTCGCGCGGGGAAGGCCCACGAGGCGGGGGAGCAGGTACGCGCCGCCGGCATCCACGACGAGACCCCACTTGGCGAACGACCAGAGGAAGCGCGTGTCGTGGTGCGCGAGCACGAAATCGCACGCGAGGGCAAGATGCGCGCCCGGCCCGACCGCGACGCCGTTCACCGCGGCGACGGTGGGCTTGTCGAGCTCCCACAGCTCACGGATGAACGCCTGCACACCTGCGCGCAACGCCTCGGACGTCGAGCGGTTGTCGAAGTCGCCGCCTCCGGCGCGGGCGACCGTGGAGGCGCCCAGGTCCATCCCCGCGCAGAACGCGTCACCGACACCGGTGACCAGGAGCGCGCGCACGTTCGCGTCGGTCCGGGCCGCGCGCACCGCGTCGAGGATCGTGTCCCGCATCTCGATCGACAGGGCGTTCTTCGCCTCGGGCCGATCGAGCGTGATCCGGCAGACGTGGTCGTCGCCGGTCTCGACACGTACGTGTGACGTGGGAGACGTCACTGCTTGTTCGTGAGGATGTTCACGACCGACACGCCCGAGCCGCGCCCACCGACGTTGTGCTGCAACGCGTAGCCGTTGCGAATCTCGACCTGCCGTTCGCCGGCGTCGCCCCGCAACTGCCACCAGCACTCCGTGAGCTGCGCCACGCCGGTCGCGCCGATCGGGTGGCCCTTGGCGAGCAGACCGCCCGAGGTATTGACCGGGATCCGCCCGGTGAGCGACGTCTCGCCGTCGAGCGACGCGACTCCGCCCTTGCCCTTCTCGACGAAGCCGAGGTCCTCGATGTCGAGGATCTCCGTGATCGTGAAGCAGTCGTGCACCTCGGCCATGTCGACCTGCGACGGCCCGATGCCCGCCATCTGGTACGCGCGGTCCGACGCCAGCGTCGTGGCCTTCAGGCCGACGAACGTCGACTTCTCATGCAGGTACGGGTGGTCGGTGGCCACGCCGAACCCGGCGACGAAGACCGGCCGGTCGGTGAATTCATGGGCGCGTTCGGCGTTCACCAGGATCGTCGCCGCGGCGCCGTCCGTCTGTGGGCAGCAGTCGAGCAAGTGCAACGGCGTGCACACAGCGGGCGATTTCAGTACGTCGTCGACGGTGATCTCGCTCTGGAAGTGGGCGTACGGGTCGAGCGCGCCGTTGTGGTGGTTCTTCACCGCGACCGACGCCAACATCTCGCGCGTCGTGCCGTAGTCGTGCATGTGCCGGGTCGCGAACGGCGCGAAGAGCACGGGCGCGGTCTCGCCCCGTGTGTAGATCGGATGCCCCGCCGCCGCGCGCGAGAGCAGGCCCTCCTCGGTGGACTTGTCGCGCATCTTCTCGACGCCGATCACCAGCACGACGTCGTATACGCCGCTGGCAACGGCCATCGCTCCGACCCGGAACGCGTCGGAACCGGACGGGCACGCGTTCTCGATCCGGGTGCACGCGATCCCGGCGAGACCGATCGCGGTCGGCACCGTATTGCCGCCGATACCTTCCTGGCCCCACAGCGTGCCCCGTTGCGTGGCGACGAACGCCGCCTCGACCTGCTTCGGATCGAAGCCCTTGTCGACCGCGCGCACCGCGGCGTTGAACGCGCCCGCGGCCATCTGCTCGTAGCTCTGCTCGAACAGCTCGCCGAACTTGATCAGCCCTGCGCCGACGACCGCGACACGGTTCCACGCCATGCCTACCTCGCTCCCTGACTCAACTGTCGCTGGGCGACCGCTCCACGACCGGGTGGGCCTTGAAGCCGTACACGGGTACACCTCGCTCGTGCGCGTAGCGGCGCAGGACCAGCTCGACCTCGCCGCCGATCTTGATGTCGGAACCGTCACCGATCGCTTGCAGCATGACGCGGGCCCCGTCTTCGAGGTCGACCACCGCGATCGGAAGCGGCGCGACGAACGGTGCCGGCATCGTCTGGTTGACGACGAAGGTGTGCACGACGCCGCGGCGCGCCAGCGGGACGAGCTCGAGCTTGGTGCCACCGCAGTTGATGCACGTGGGGTGGATCGAGGGCGGGGTGCTGATCGTGCCGCAGTCCGCGCAGCGCGCACCGAGCAGACCCAGCATCTCGCTCATGCCGCGCACGAACATCGCGCTCTCGGGCGGCACCCCCATCGGGACGGTCTCGCCCGATGCCAGGAGCTGGCCGCGGGCCCGCAGCACCTGGGCGTAGCTCGCGGGCGTGCCCCCGCTCAGCGCGTCGGCCACGGCGGCGGATCCCGGCACCGGCGATTCCACGGTGACGACCACCCCGGTCGCGCGGCCACCTCCGTACGCGACGACGCCGACCGTCCCGGCCGCGTCGAGTGCCTCGGCCGCGCCGAGCAGTGCCGCAGCGGCTCCGGTGTCGCCGACCGCGGTGTACACCGCGCTCGACGCGGGCGCGCCCGACCCGAGTCGCCTCGCCACGACCGATGCCAGGCGGCCGTCGGGATCGGGCAGCGACCAGGTCGTGACGTCGAGCGCGCCGAGCTGCTCTCCGACCTCGGTGACGAGCGGCATGAACACTTCTTCACGGAAGAGCCGCGCGTCGTAGACGTCGCGAGTCGCCGGTTCGCCGTCGCCTCGGTAGCGGTCGAGGTACGGGCGAGTGCGCGTGACACGCGCGCCGATCGTCGCCGGCCCCGGCTCGGCCCGCAGCAGCAGCGCGACCGCGGCCGCGCCGGCCCTTGCCTCGAATGCGGTGCCCGGCCCGGGCAGCTGGTTGTCGGCCGCGACGACCAGCGCGAGACGAGCTGATCCCGCGGCCACCGCGTCGGCCGCGGCGAGGAGCGCGTCGACGCCCGCATGGGTGGAGCCGGAGCACAGCACGCCCGAGGAATTCGCCGGCAGGCCGATGGCGGCCGCGAGCAGGGAATGGCTCGGACCCTCGCCGAACGGGGGCCGGCTCGTTCCCCACCAGAGACCGTCGACGACCTGCGGGTCGACGCCCGCCGCGTGCAGCGCACGGCCGGCCGCTTCGGCGGCGAGCGTCAGCACGTCTTCATCGGGCGCGCACACCGCGGCCTGGCCGCGCCCGCCCGGACGGCCCCACGCCGCGCCCGCGTCGGCCGCCGCCAGTCGGAGGCCGCCCGCGGCCGCGCCGACCGACATGATCCGCACAGGGGAGCTCACGAACGCTGACTCTACCGTCATCCCGGATTCCCTCACCGAGTCGACGCAGGTCATCGGCCGCGCATGCCGGGCCGGTCAACTCGCGGCGCGAATCGGTCGATACCGAACGCGTGACGGCAGGGGCGCGGCTACGCGGGTGGGTGCGCTGGGTGGCGCGCCCTACCGGCTACTGGGTCCTTCTCTGCGTTGCGCTGTTCTGGCTCGCCGGCCGCGCGGGGCTCATCGCCCACACGCCGTTCTGGGTCCTTGCCGCACTCGTCGGCGTGACGTACGCCGCGAGCAAGCTGGCGCACGCGCTCGTGCCATCGCCCGCACGCGGCGTTCGGTTGTGGGTTCGCGTCGGCGTCGAGATGACGGGGATCACCGCGATCCTCTACGCGCTCGGTTGGGGGCCGACGCTGGGCGTCGGCTACCTGTTCGGCACGGTCGACAACCTCGAAGACGACGGCTGGGCCGTGTCCGCGCCTGCCATCGTGTGGAGCCTCGCCGGCATCACGTTCGGCCAGCTCGCGATCGCGACCGGTGTCGCCCCGACGATCATCGACCCGCCCCTGGTGCACGGGTTGGCAGCCCTGTGCGCGGTCGCGGTCGCGGGCACGATCCGATTCCTCGGATGGGAGACCCGTGAGAAGGAACGCGCGCAAGGGGAGGTGGAGCGGCGCGAGCGCTGGTTTCGGGCCCTCGTGCAGCACGCGTCCGACATCATCCTCGTGGTGGGCGCGGACGGGCTCATCGAGTTCGCCAGTCCCGCGTTCGACGTGGTCTTCGGCGTGCCCGGGTCCTCGGTCGTCGGCGTGCCGCTGCTCGAGCTCGCGCACCATGACGATCTCGCCGCGGCTCGCGTTATCCAGGGCACCGAGGAACGACCGGGTGTCGTGAACCGCGTGCAGCTGCGGCTGTCGGTGCCCGGAGGAGCGTTCAAATGGTTCGACGCTGGTGTGACGAACCTTCGCGCCGACTCCGCCGTGCGCGGCACCGTCGTGAATCTGCGCGACATCACGGAACGGCGCCGGTTCGAGGAGAAGCTGCGTCACCAGGCATTTCACGACGCGTTGACGCAGCTGCCGAACCGTCGCGCGTTCGTCGACCGCGTCGAGCGTTCGCTGTCGCGGGCCACGCGGGCGGGTGAGCGTATTGCGGTGATGTTCCTCGACGTCGACCGGTTCAAGCTCTTCAACGACAACCTCGGACACGATGTCGGCGACCACTTGCTGATGGAAGTGGCGCAGCGGCTGCAGACGTGCATCCGGCCCAACGACGTCGTGGCGCGTTTCGGCGGCGACGAGTTCACGCTGCTCGTCGATCAACTCGCGAGCGTCGAGGACGCGACGAACACCGCCGAGCGCATCCTCGAAGCCCTCCGGGTGCCTGTCGTCGCAGCCGGACGCGAGCTCTCCGTGACCACGAGCATCGGGATCTCCGTCTCCGGCAACGCCGGCGCGAACGCCGCCGATCTCCTCCGTGAAGCGGACCTCGCGATGTACGTCGCCAAACAAAAGGGCCGCGCGCGTTGGGAGTTGTTCGACGCGGCGCTCGCACCAAGGGTGACCCAGCGAATGGAAGCGGAAGCTGATCTGCTCCGCGCCGTGCAGCAGGGCGAGCTCACGGTGCACTACCAGCCGGAGATGTCGCTCGCGGACGGTTCGGTCGTCGCCCTCGAGGCACTCGTTCGCTGGGACGATCCGCGACGCGGCCTCGTCATGCCCAACGAGTTCCTTCCGCTCGCGGACGAGAGCAGTCTGATCGTCGCCATCGACCGCCTGGTCCTGCGCACGGCCTGCCTCGACGGACAGCGCTGGCTTCACGAGCACGGCGAAGGCGCGCCCAGGGTTGCGGTGAACCTCTCGAGCCGTTTCCTCCATCAGCCCGAGGCGGTGGACGAAATCGCGGCGGCACTCGAGGACTCGGGGCTCGAGGCGGCGTTCCTCCAGGTGGAGGTGACGGAACACTGCACGATCGCGGACGAGCGCACGATCGCGGAGACGCTCGGACGCATGCGGCAGCTCGGTGTGCGAGTCGCGATCGACGACTTCGGTACCGGCTATGCGTCGCTCGACGGTCTGAAGCGTCTCCCGGTGGACGCGGTGAAGCTGGATCATTCGTTCGTCGAGGGCATGGAGACCGCGGCATCACATGCGGCCGTGATCCATGCCGTCATCGCCATGGCGCACGCGCTCGGATTGCGGGTGACGGCCGAAGGTGTCGAGCGCGCCGAACAGGTCGTCGTGTTGCGGTCGCTCGGTTGTGACTCGGCGCAAGGCGTGCATCTCTCGCGCACGCTTGCCCCGCCCGCGGTCGATGCGCTCCTCCAGCCCGCGGACGTGACCGACTTGCACCCGCGGCGCGACACCGCGTCCTGAAACACCGTGGCGCCTGGGCGCGGTGCCGTGTTCCGGGTGCCACGAGGCGCGTTCGCCTCGCGCGTGGCGTGACCGTTGCTGTGCGCGACCATGCAACTGCGGCCCGCCCCCAGGAGCATTCGGTAATGAGCACACGAGTCGTGACGACGTTCCTCTCGGTGCTCGCGCTCGTTGCTGCCGCAGGCGCGGTGCTCTCCCTGGCACTCGTGCTGAGCGGGTGGCGCGACAGCGGCCTCGCGGTGATGCTCCGGCGCAGCGCACTCGGGCTCGCCGCGTTGGTCGCCGTGGTGGCGACGGCCGGAAGCCTGTACCTGTCGGAGGTCGCGCATTTCCAGCCGTGCCGGTTGTGCTGGTACCAACGCATCGCGATGTACCCGCTCGCGGTAGTGCTGGTAGTTGCCGCGCTCCGCCGCGACGACGCCATTCGTTGGTATGCACTGCCGCTCGCGGTCTCGGGCTTCGCGATCTCGTTGTGGCACCTGGGCGTGGAGCATCTCGGTATCGGTGAGGGCGCCTGCGAGATCGCCAATCCGTGCTCCATCCGTTGGGTCGAGCACTTCGGTTTCGTCACGATCCCGTTCATGGCTGCGTGCGCGTTCGCCGCGATCGCCGTGCTCACGGCGGTCACGGATTCACGAGCCGGCGAGGTGTGGGAAGACAGCGGGGTGACCCACGCGTCCGGGAAGGCCCCGCCGTCCACGGAAAGGATCGCAACGTGAGCCCCCGTCAACCGCCCGGGCGTCAACCACCGCGCCGACAGCCCGCACCGCGGCAACCGGCTCGCCGGCCCCCGGGCGGCCGCGTGCCGCCGCGCCGACCGGCACCGGCGCGTCGCCCGGGCCCGCCGCCGGGACTGCTCGTCGCGGGCGGCATCGTGCTGGTCATCGTCATCGCGCTCGTCGTGGCGCTCGTCGGCACGGGTGGAGGCGGCGGGAAGAGCAAGAAGGGCTCGGGCGTGACGTACCTCGAATACGGCAGCGTGCAGGTCTCCGGCAGTCCGTTGCCGAAGTTCGACAGCAACTCGCCTGCGAAGGGCGACGGGCTGGCGCTGCCGACGATCAGCGGACAGTCGCCGAAGCGCGAGCCGGTCACGATCTCACCGACTGACGGGAAACAGGTCGTCGTCGTCGGCGCGCCGTGGTGTCCGCACTGCAACAGGGAGTTGCCGCAACTCGTAAACCTGCTGCAGTCGGGCCAGCTCGGACAGCTGAAGGTGACGCTCGTCGTCACCGCGCAGGACCCGAACTATCCGAACTGGCCGCCGGGCAACTGGGTCTACGACACCCTGCACTGGCCGGCGACGTCGCCGGTGCTGCTCGACGACAAGTCGGCCACGGCGGCGAGCGTGCTGGGCACGCCGGCATACCCGTACTTCGTCTTCGTCGACTCGCACGGGCAGATCGGCTCTCGCGCTACCGGCGAGATCGGCATGGACGCGTTCCAGCAACACGTACAGGCGCTCAAATGACCGGACGCGGCCGGGCAGACCTAAATTCGTCCACGTGACGTCGAGCGGCCCCCGCGCCGATCTCGGGAGCGCGCTCGGGCTCCACACCGACGCGTACGAGCTCACGATGCTCGACGCCGCGTTGCGCTCCGGTATCGCGGACGAGCGGGCCGTGTTCGAGGTGTTCTCGCGGGCGCTCCCCACGGGATACCGGTACGGGATGTTCGGCGGTCTCGGGCGACTCGTGGAGGCCGTCGAACGGTTCCGGTTCTCCGAGGATCAGCTCGAGTACCTCGAGCGGATCGGGCTCGTGAGCGCGGCCGCACTCGAGCGTCTGTCGACCTATCGATTCTCGGGCGACGTCGACGCGTACCGCGAAGGCGAGGTCTTCTTCCCCTTCTCGCCCGTGCTCACGGTCTCGTCGACCTTCGCGGACGCGATCGTCGCGGAGACGCTCGTTCTGTCGATCCTCAACCACGACACCGCGGTCGCGTCGGCGGCCAGTCGCATGGTGGACGCTGCGCACGGCCGCCCGCTGATCGAGGGCGGAAGCCGTCGTACGCACGAGGAGGCTGCCGTCGCGGCGGCGCGTGCCGCGTACGTCGGCGGTTTTGGTTCGACCTCGAATCTGGAAGCCGGCCGCCGATACGGCATCCCCACTGCCGGCACGGCAGCCCACGCCTTCGTGCTCGCGTATCCCTCTGAGGCGGACGCGTTTGCGGCCCAGGTCGCGAGCCAGGGCTCGGGCACCACGTTGCTGGTCGACACATACGACGTCTCCGACGGCATACGGACCGCGGTCGGCGTCGCGGGGCCGCAGCTCGGCGCGATCAGGATCGACTCCGGCGATCTGATCGGCGAGGTGACGCGCGCCCGCGAGCTGCTCGACGAGCTCGGCGCGAGAGGCACGCGGATCATCGTGTCGGGCGACCTCGACGAGCACACCATCGCCCGCCTGGCCGGCAGTCCCGTCGACGCGTTCATGGTCGGCACGAGGGTCGTGCTGGCACCGACACCGGGCTTCGTGTACAAGCTGGTGGCCATGGGGAACGGGGCGAAGGATCCGGGGACCCTGCGTCCGGTTGCGAAGCTCTCCTTCGGAAAGGCGACGACCGCCTGCCCGAAGCGCGCGTTCCGCTGTCTCGACGCCGACGGCCGCGCGTGCGCCGAGCACCTGCTGCTCGACGAGCGCGTGCAGAGCCAGGGCCGCCCGCTGCAGGTGCGGGCGTTGGAGCACGGCGAGCCGGTCCGGCTGCCCTCGCTCGCGGAGGTCCGCGCCCACGCCGACGCGGCTCGAGCGGAGCTGCGCGACGAAGTTCGCGACGTGTCGGACGGTTCGCCCGCGATGATGGCGATGCTGGCCTGACCGACGGAGGAGTCGTGATGAGCGACATCCGAAAGCGTGACGAACCCGTGCGTTGCGCGCTACTGATCGTCGACCTCCAACGCGACTTCTGCGAAGGGGGCGCGCTCGCGGTCGAGGGTGGCAACGATGTCGCGCGGCGTGTCGCGGTCCTCGCGGCAGAGGGCGACTACGAATGCGTCGTTGCCACGCGCGACTGGCACGTCGCGCCGGCCGGCCATTTTGCCGAGGAAGGCGTCGCCCCCGACTACCGGGAGACGTGGCCAGTGCACTGTGTCGCGGGCACGTCCGGCGCGTCGCTGCATCCGCTGATCGACGAGTTGGAGCTCGACGCGGTGTTCGACAAAGGTCATCACCGTGCCGGGTACTCCGGCTTCGAGGCCGTCGAGCACCACACGGGCGAGACGCTCGGCGACTGGCTCGCTCGGCACCGCATCGACGTCGTCGACGTTGCCGGGCTGGCAACGGATTTCTGTGTCGTCGCGACCGCGCTCGACGCGGTGCGCCTCGGCTTCGCGACGCGGGTCCTGGAGGCCGCGGTGGCCGGTGTGTCCCCCGACACCACCGCAGAGGCTTTGCAGAAGATGACGGCTGCGGGAATCGACGTGGTGCCCGAACCGGTTGTCCGCGGGAGCGGGTAACGCGGCGCCTCGACTCCGTCAGCGCCGAGCGATACGCGGGACGTTCGCAGGGGTAGGCCCACGAGAGATGGATGCGAGGCTGCGATGAAGACGAGCGTGCGGCTGGGCCGGATTGCGGGAGTCGAGGTGGGCTTCAACTGGAGCCTGCTCGTGATCGCGGTGCTCCTCGCCGTCGGTCTCGCGTCCGGCCGGTTTCCGAGCGACGCGCCGGGCTACTCGGGCGCGGAGTACGCGATCGCCGGTTTGATCACCGCCATCGCCTTCCTCGCGTGCGTGCTCGCGCACGAGGTGAGTCACGCGGTGGTCGCGCGCCACGAGGGCATCGAGGTCGACGGGATAACGCTGTGGTTGCTCGGCGGTGTCACCCGGATGCACGGCGACGCCCCCACGCCGGAGGCGGAGCTGCGGGTGTCGGGCGCGGGCCCGCTCGCAAGCTTCGTGGTGGGCGCGGTGCTGCTCGGGATCGGCATCGGCCTCGACGCGTTGAACGTGTCCGCGCTCGTCGTGGACGTGCTGCTCTGGCTCGGGTCGATCAACGTCGTGCTCGCCGTGTTCAACGTGTTGCCGGGTGCGCCGCTCGACGGTGGGCGCCTGTTGCACGCCTTTCTGTGGAAGCGCCACGGCGACCGTCTGCGCGCCACGCAGACGGCCAGCCGCGCGGGTCAGGCGCTCGGATGGACGCTCGTGGCGCTCGGTTTCGTCGAGTTCGCGTTCGGCACGGGCCTCGGCGGCGGACTGTGGCTCGCGCTGCTCGGCTGGTTCCTGATCACCGCCGCGCGCGCGGAAGAAGAGCGCGCGTTCGTCGAGGAGGCACTCGGCTCCCGTCGCGTCGCCGACGTGATGGCCCCCACTCCGGCGGTCGTGCCCGAGTACGTGACGGTACGCGACTTCGTCGACCATTACCTCCTCGCGCACCGCCATTCCGCGTTCCCGGTCGTCGACGCGCAGGGACGTACGGTCGGCCTCGTGACCCTGGAGCGTGTTCGAAGTGTGCCGGCGCACCTCCGGGGTTCCACGACGGTGCGAGAGATCGCAACGCCCGCCGACCAGGTTCGTGTGGTGGCTCCGGCCGATCCGGCACGTGATCTGCTCGACCGGGTCGTCGAGGGTGACGGCGCGGTGCTCGTCGTCGACGGTGACCGCGTCGTCGGTGTCGTCACCGCGACCGATCTCGAGCAGCTGGCCCACCGCGTCGCCGGCGTCCGCTGAACGAGCGACCGAACCACCCACCACGCGACCGCGCCTTGGCGCAGTGGGGACGATTTCGTGCTCATACGCTTGGAAATCGTCCCACCCGAGCGTTGGGAGGGTGCGACCGTCAGGAGTGGTGCAACCAGCCGGGCGCGGCGCGCGCGAACCATCGACCGTCGTCGCGGTGCACCTGCACGGGAAGACCGAAGCAGGCGTGCAGACCCTTGGGTGTCAGCATGTCGTCGATCGGTCCGGCCCCGACCGAGCGGCCGTCGTGCAACAACAGCGTGTGCGTCGTCGTGGCCGGGATCTCCTCCACGTGATGGGTGACGATCACCGACGTCGCGGCGAGCGCGGGAGCGTCGCCTGCCGCGGTTCCCGACGCGTGCTCGAGCGCCGCCAGGAGTGCCTCCCGTCCGGGCATGTCGAGGCCCGCAGCCGGCTCGTCGAGCAGCAACAGGTCCGGCGCCGCGGCGAGAGCACGCGCGATGAGCACCCGCTGACGTTCACCTTGCGAGCACGATTCGAGCGGACGGTCGGCCACCGCGTCGCAGCCGAGTCGTCGCAGCAATTCGCGCGCGACCTCGGCGGTCTCCGGCCGCGAGCCTTCCCACCACGGCGACAGTGCACCCGACGCACCGGTGCGCACGACGTCGACGGCCAATGTGCGCGGCGGGATGCGGTCGGCGACGGTGTGTCCGACAAGCGCGAGGCGGGGCCACAACGTGCGGATGTCGACCCGGCCCAGCTCGTGGCCGAGGAGGCAGACCCGTCCCGCGCTGGGCTGGCGCCGGGCCGCGAGCAACGACAGCAGCGTGGTCTTCCCCGCCCCGTTCGGACCGAGGACGACCCAGTGCTCACCGGCGCGCACCCGCCAGGAGAGGCGATCGAGGAGCGTCGCATCCGGCGTGCGCACGGAGGCGTCCTCGAGCTCCACTACGAGTGCGGCCTGGCCTTCCGCGCGCGCCGTCACAGCCGTTCTGTCCTGCATCACCACGGAGCGTAGGGTCCGCGGCGCCCGGCAGTCGGTGCTCGCCGGTTGCGCGAAGCTGCCGTTGCGTGTCTGCCGGCGGCCCCGAGGCCGAACGCCACGAAGACCCAGACCCCGCCCGGGCCGCCGGTGCCCGAGCCGGCGTGGGATCGTCGCGAGGCGACAAGCTCGGCCTGGGTCATCTCCACCTCGACGACCTGCTGCACGAGCTGCAGGAGCGCGCGCGCGACATCCAGTCGACCGCCGACCGGCTGCGCGTCCTGCTCGAGACCGTGCTCGTCATCGGTAGCGAGCTTGCGTTCCCCGCGCTGCTGCGCCGCATCATCGAGGGCGCGTGCGACCTCGTCGACGCGCGTTACGGCGCATTGGGTGTTCTCGGTCCGGATCGCACGCAGCTGGCCGAGTTCGTGTCGGTCGGCATCGACGACGAGACGCGGGCCCGTATCGGCCACGAGCCGCGGGGCCTCGGGATCCTCGGCCTGCTCATCGTCGATCCGCGGCCCCTGGTGCTCGATGATCTCGCGCGGCACCCGGACTCGTACGGCTTCCCTCCCGGCCATCCCGAGATGCGCACATTCCTCGGCGTCCCGGTGCGGGTGCGCGACGAAGTCTTCGGCAACCTCTACCTCAGCGAGAAGCGCGACGGCCGCCCGTTCACGACGACGGACCGCGACTTCGTCGCCGCGCTCGCCGTCGCGGCCGGCGTCGCGATCGAGAACGCGCATCTGTACGAGGTGCAGCAGCGCCGGGAGCGCTGGCTGGATGCGACCGCGGAGATCAACCGAGCGTTGCTCGCGGGTCGCCCGATCGAAAAGGTGCTCGAGCTCATCGGCGCCTACGCGGCTTCGTTGGCGGAGGCGGACCACGCTCGCGTGATGCTCGAAGAGGACGGCCGGCTCCGCATCGTGGCCGCGTACGGCAATGCGGCCGGGGCGGTGATCGGCTCGACGCTGCCCATCGAGGGGACGATCGCGGGCGACGTGTTCGCGGGCGGCGCCGGCGTCGTCATCGAGGACGCCTCGACGCATCCCCGGATCCACATCGCCGCGATCGAGGCCCTCCAAGCGGGCCCGGTGATCTTCGTGTCGCTGTCGAGCGAGGCCGAGCGACTCGGCGTGTTGTCGATCAGCAACAGCAAGGGCGGCCGCACCTTCGACGACGAGGACCTGCGCGTCGTGGAGAGCTTCGCCCGGCAGGCCGCCATCGCGGTCGACCTGGCGCGCACGCGCGCGGAAGTGGACCGGCTCCAGCTGATCGACGACCGTGAGCGCATCGCGCGCGATCTCCACGACACCGTGGTGCAGCGGCTCTTCGCGACCGGCATGACGCTGCAGGCCGCGAAGCCCAAGGTCGATCCGGAGACTGCGGCCCGGCTCGCCAGCGCGGTCGACGAGATCGACGCCGTGATCCGCGACATCCGGTCGACGATCTTCGCCCTCGCGGCCCAGCAGACCCGCGGCGCGCGTGCAGAGATCCTTTCCCTCGTCTACAAAGCCGCCGAACGGGGATCGTTCGAGCCTCGGGTGCACTTCGACGGCGCCATCGACCACTCCTTGAGCAACGAGATGGCGGCCCAGGTGCTCGCGGTCACGCGCGAGTTGCTGTCGAACATCACCCGTCATGCGCACGCCCGGAGCGTCGACGTGCGGCTCACGGTGAACGACGACGTCAAGCTCCAGGTGACCGACGACGGCGTCGGCATCTCGCCCGGCGAAGAGCGCCGCAGCGGTCTCGGCAACCTGGCTCAGCGCGCGGAGACGTTGCGGGGCAGCTTCGACATCGAGTCCCAACCCGGCCGGGGCACACGAGCGACGTGGCGCGTGCCGTTGTGATCGACGTGTGTGCTTGACCGGCTCGGGCACGCGGCCGTACGGTCGCCCGCCGGTCGGAGCGCCCGCTCGACAAGGAAAGGGACGCGCATGGCGATGCCTCGGGACGTCGGAATCGTCGATCTCATGATCGGCTTCCCGAGCGCTGATGCACGTCGCCATTACGACTTCATGCAGTCGCAGTTGCGCGACGCCGAGAGCCAGGGCATGGAGTTCCCGGCCGAGTACATGTTCAAGCAGGTACCGAACCGACTCGAGGAGGGTGCGGATCCGGTCGCGGTCACCCTGGCCGAGATGGACCGCCACGGCATCACGATCGGTCTGGTCGGTCTCGGCGGGAAACGCACCGCGCAGGCACTGAAGGAACACCCCGACCGCTTCGTGGCGAGCCTCGAGATCGACCCGAACGACATCACCGGCGCGGTGCGCAGCATTCGGCGGGCCCACGACGAGCACGGGATCAAGGCGGTCACCACCTTTCCGGCCGGATGCAATCCGCAGGTGGCGGTGAGCGACCGCCGCTACTACCCGATCTACCAGACGTGCATCGACCTCGACATCCCGATCATCGCCAACGCCGGGATCGCGGGCCCGCGCCTTCCGTCGGCCTGCCAAGACGTCATGCACTTCGACCAGGTCTGTTACGACTTCCCCGAGCTCCGCATCGTGATGCGCCACGGCGCCGAGCCGTGGGAGGCGCTCGCGGTGAAGCTCATGTTGAAGTGGCCGGGCCTGCACTACATGACGAGCGCGTTCGCGCCGAAGTACTACCCGCGCGCGGTGATCGATTACGCGAACACGCGCGGCGCCGACAAGGTCATGTACGCGGGCTACTACCCGATGGGTCTGAGCCTCGAGCGCATCTTCTCGGAGCTTCCCGACGTGCCGTTGCGCGACCACGTGTGGCCGAAGTTCCTGCGGGACAACGCGATGCGGGTGTTCAAGCTCGGCAACGACGTCTAGACGGCGTGGTGCGGCGGCTCTTCCCGAACCCGACTGCCGCGGTCGACCTCGTCGAGGCATACGCGCCCGACCTCACCGCGGGCGGCCCGTTCGTGCGCCTCAACATGATCTCGAGCCTCGATGGTGCGATCAGCGTCGAGGGTCGCTCCGGCGCGCTCGGCGGTGCAGCCGACCGGCGCGTCTTCGCCGCGTTGCGTTCCCACGCCGACATCATCCTCGTAGGGGCCGGAACGGTACGGTCGGAGGGTTACGGCAAGGTGCGGCTCGACGGCGCGCTCCAGCGCGCACGTGTGGCACGTGGCCAGACCATGCTGCCGCCGATTGCGGTCGTCAGCGGGTCGCTGCAGCTCGACTGGTCGTCCGAGTTCTTCACCGGGCCCGGCCCGCGCTCGCTCGTGGTCACGAGTGAGGCCGCAGCCGCGCGCGGGCCTGCGGAGGCGGGCGAGGTGGCCGACGTCGTGGCCGCGGGTGAGCAACGCGTGGACCTTCGGCGGGCGATCGCGCTGCTCGGCGAGCGCGGCGCGCGCAGCATTCTCGTCGAGGGCGGCCCGGGCGTGAACGGAGATCTTGCACGGGCCCGGCTCATCGACGAGCTGTGCCTCACCGTGTCGCCGCGGATCGTCGGAGGTGAGGGCCCGCGCATCATGGCCGGCGCCCCGCTCACACCGCCGTACGAGCCTGTGGTCAGACACCTGCTCGAAGACGACGGCTTCCTGTTCCTCCGGATGTCGCTGCGCGAGATGCGCGACGGCGAGTGATCACCGAACGGTCGCGGTACCGTCCGGTCGGAGGGTTACGCGACGTCCCACCATCTCCTCGCGTGTCATCGCTGCGAGCTCGTCGTCGCCGTGCACGAGGCCCCACGCGCGACTGCCGTCGGGCATCGTGCACGCGAGGATGCCCAACGTGCGGGCTCCGCTGCGGTCGTGCATCACCGTGTAGCTCTCGATCGTGGCGGCACCGTAGGGCGCGAGCTCCACGGCACGCCGGGGCTGACCGTCGAGCCACTCCTGGGGTGAGTCGTGACGAAAGCCGGCCGCCGCCGGCTCGGTGGAGAACACACCGATGGCGAGCTTCGAGATGTAGCCGCCGTTTGCGCTGACCAGTCCGAGCGCGCCCGTGTCGGAACGCAGCACGCCGACGATGGTCGCGAGCGCGTGCATTGGATAGTTGTTCCACGGCCCCCCGGCGAAGCGCATCCCGCCGGTGACGGTCAGCTGCCGCCCGAGGGAGAAGCCGAGCTCGGCGGCCTGCACCTCCACCGCCGACGGGAAGCACGAATAGAGATCGACGTGCGCGATGCCGTCCGCGTCGGTGCCGAGCAGCTTCCAGAGCGACTCGCCGACGGCGCGCACCATGCTCGACGACGACAGGTCCATACGCTCCGAGACGTGCGGCGCGCGCGCTTCCACCACGGCGTGCGGGAAGACCCAACGGTCGCGCGGGATGCCGAGCGCCTGCGCTCGTTCGGCCGAGCACATGATGACCGCGGCGGCCTGGTCGACCTGTTCGTTCGAGCACAACAGCTTCGTGTACGGGAAGCCGACTATGCGATTTCCCGCTGCGGGAGTAGCGATCTCCTCGGCGGTGTGCGCGGCGCGGTCCCACGCGTGCGGGTTGGCGCGAGCGACGTCGCTGAACCGCGCCCACAATTCGCCGAGGTGGTGTGAGTGCTCGGCGACGCTCCGACCGGCGAGCGCGCGCAACGCGTTCTCGAACAACGGGTAGACCTGCACGGGCGTCGAGATGCTGCGCTCGAGCTCTGCGGGGTGCCACATGTCGAGTGGCCCGCCCACGAGCTCGCCCGGCGCGACGTCGTCGGGCTGAAGTGTCCACGGCAAGGTCTCGCCCGCCCGCTTCACAGCGGTGCGCGTCTTCCATGCCTCCCCGCCCGTGAGCAGCGCGACGTCGGCGTTGCCCGCCGCGATGTCGGTTGCGGTGCGGGCAACGAGGGTGCCGACGATCTGTCCACCGCCTTCGGTGTAGACGGTCTTCGCGTCCGGAAGGCCCAGCCGTTGCGCCACGAGTGCGGCCGGGTCGCGGTACCGCCACGAAAGCAGGTTGACGACGCGCACGGTGTCGATCGCGTCCAGGACGTCATCGGCCCCGCTGTCGCGCGCCGCGATCCGCGCCGCTTCGGTCATCAGGTCGACGGGTTCCAGCGCGTCCTCGGGGCCGGTGCGCTGCTCATGCTGGCCCACCCCCACGATCACGGGTGTGCGTGCGTCGAGCGTCATCCGTGTGAGTGGGCACGCGCGTCGGTGATGCGCACCAAAGGGATCTCGCGACTCGTCTGCTGCTGGTAGTCCGCGTACCACGGTGACCGCTCCACCAGGCCCGCCCACAACGCGGCCCGCTCCTCGCCGGTGACGAGCTCGGCCCGGCCCGGGTACGTGTCGCCGCGGTCCTGCACGTCGACCACGGGGTCGGCGATCACGTTGAGCACCCAGGCCGGG
>JAMXLJ010000012.1 GCA_024281095.1 Acidimicrobiia bacterium
GCGCCGGCGCGCCAGCTGGTCCTGCGCGGCGACGAGCCACGTGTGCGCGTCCGGCAGCAGGCCCATGCGGAAGAGCGAGACGAAGATCGGCGCGACGAGCGCGCCCAACGCGGCGCGCGGCATGAGCCCGGGCGGGCACGGCAGGTGGAGGGCACCCGCCGATTCGGCGGCGCCCGCGAGCTCGCCGCCGGCCGAGATCGCGACGAGCCGGGCACCGGCCTCGATCGCACCGCGCGCCATCGCCAGCGTCTCCTCGGTGTCGCCCGAGTACGACACCGCGAAGGCGAGCGTCGCGTCGCTCACGAAGCGCGGGGTTCGGATCTGCTTGAGCACGGTCACGGGAACTGTGAGCGCGTGGTTCGCGCTCGCCGCGAGCACATCACCGGCAATACCCGAACCGCCCATGCCGAGCACGACGATGTTGCTGATCCCGTCGGCGCTCGGAAATGCGTTGGGCTCGATCGCGCCGGCCGCACGGTGCGCTGCCGCGAGCTGCTCCGGCAGGCCGGCGACGGCGTCGAGGAACCCGAGGCTGTCGGTGGCCGTCCCGACCACCTACGCCTCGAAGGTCGGCTTGATCCCCTGGGATTCGGCCTTCGCCATCAGACGCTGGTGCTCCACGTCGTCGACGGCCTCGGCCTCGTCGATCAGCATGATCGGGATGTCGTCACGAACCGCGTACCGGCGCTTGAGGCGCGGGTTGTACAGCGCGCCCTCGTCTTCGAAGTACAGCAGCGGACCCTTGTCCTCCGGGCACGCGAGGATCTCGAGCAACTGCGGGTCCAACGCCATCTCGGCTCCTTCAGCGTCTGGTGGGCGCCATGTTCTACACGACTCCCTCCGCTGCGCCCTCCCGGGCGTCCGCACTCTCTCCCCGACTCCCTCGCTGCGCCCTCCCGGGCGTCCGCCCAGGGCGCAGCTGCGTCCGCACTCAGGAAATCAGCCCCGGCGGACGAGTGCCAGCACCTCGGCGGTGTGCTTCTCGACCGCCGCCTGATCCGGCGCCTCGAGGTTCAGCCGCAGGAGCGGCTCCGTGTTGCTCGGGCGGAGGTTGAACCACCAGTCGCCGAGGTCGACGGTCAGGCCGTCGAGCCGGTCCTGCGTTGCGTCGCGGTACTCGGCCGAGACCTTCTCGATCACCGCGGCGGGATCCTCGACCTCGGTGTTGATCTCGCCGGACTGCGCATAGCGCTCGAACGGCTTGCGCAGCTCGGACAGCGGCTCGCCCGCGAGGGAGAGCTGCTCCAACACCATCAGCGCCGCGATCGAGCCCGAGTCGGCCCGCCAGTTGTCGCGGAAGTAGTAGTGCGCCGAGTGCTCGCCGCCGAAGATCGCACCCGTCTCCGCCATCACCTGCTTGATGAACGAGTGGCCGACCCGGGTGCGCACGGGCGTGCCGCCCATCTCGCGCACGATCTCGGGGACGGCCTTGGAGACGATCAGGTTGTGGACGATCGTCTCGCCGGGGTGTCGCTCGAGCAGCGCCTTGGCGACGATCGCGGTCGTGGTGGAGCCGGAGACCGGCTGGCCGCGGTCGTCGACGAGGAACACGCGGTCGGCGTCGCCGTCGAAGGCGAGCCCGACGTCGGCGCCCCGGTCGAGTACCGCACGCTGCAGATCTTTCAAGTTCTCGGGCTGGATCGGGTCGGCAGGGTGGTTCGGGAACGTGCCGTCGAGCTCGGGATACAGCACCGTGAGGTCGAACGGCAGCCCGTCGAGCACCGCGGGCACGACGAGGCCGCCCATTCCGTTGGCGGTGTCCGCCACGACGACCAGGGGACGCAGCGACCCGACGTCGACGAACGAGCGGACGTGCTCCGCGAACGCTGCGAGCATGTCGACGCGCTCCGTGCGCCCGGTCTCCTCGGCCCGTTCGAGCAGGCCCGCGTCCACCGCGGCCTTGATCTGAGCGAGGCCCGTGTCCTGGCCGACAGGCGCGGCGCCGGCCCGGCACAGCTTGATGTCGTTGTAGCGGGCGGGGTTGTGGCTCGCCGTGAACATGGCTGCCGGAGCGTCGAGCCGACCCGCAGCGAAGTAGCACATGTCGGTGGACGCGAGGCCGAGGTCGACGACATCCGCACCGGCCATCGTGGCGCCCTCGACGAACGCCACGCTCAACGGCTCCGACGACGGACGCATGTCGCGCCCGACGATCACACGGTCGGCGCCGGTGAAGCGGACGAAGGCGTTGCCGACCCGCCGGGCCACCGACTCGTCGAGCTGATCGGGGTACACGCCTCGGATGTCGTAGGCCTTGAAGATGGCGTCGAGCTCGGCAGACACAGTGGTCTCCTGGGCCGGTGGTCTCGAGGGCCGGGGGGCCTCCCGGATCGCAAGGGCATCATGCTAGCGCCGGTTCGTGGGCGGTTTCGCCCGCGTCGCGCACTCCGTCCACATTTCTGGGGGGCTGCGCGCCGTTCCCCGTACCGTCGTCCCGACGGCGGCGCCGCCACCGCCGCGGCGTGTCGTCGGACGGCGCCGGGCGCCAGCGGATCAGCGCCACGACACCCGCGAGGCCGACGACCGTGACGAGGATGCCGAGCCACTCCGCACCGGTGCGTCCGTAGTGCAGCGAGACGTCGTGGCCCGTGGGCACGACGACCATGAGGTTGGGCGTGAGCCTCCACGGCCCTTCGGCCCCGCTCGCCTTCCAGTTGGGGAAGTACGACGCCTTCACCACGACGGGCACACCCGTGCGCGACACATGGAAGCTGATGCGGTCGTCGCGCGCGCGGACTCGGCTCACTGTCACGGGCGGCACCGGTCTGCGTTCGGGCGAGAGATCGGCCAGCTCTGCGCGCGACCGGGCCCATGACGCCGGCCCGCCGCTCGCGAGCGGGCGGTCCAGGTTCCCGCCCTTGTCGAACCAACCGGCCGCGAGACACTCCCACGGATCGAGGTGCACGGGCACGGTGCCCGGCGTCGTGGCCGTGCCGTAACACTGCGCGGTAGTACCGCCCTTGATGCCGGTGGCGACGATCGGTTCGTACTGCAGGCCCTCGACGAGCGGCGCGTCGCGAACCTCGTAGATCTTCCAACCCGAAGGCGCCTGGTGATCGAGGTCCGGCGACGTCGCCACGAGCCGCAGCTCCGCGCTGTCGCCGTCGGCCGCGTTCTTCGCGTCACTCGAATACACCATCAGGTAGCGCACCCCGAGGACGCGCAGATAGTGCACACCGAGACGGAAGTCGCTGAGCGTCTTGTACTGCAGGCCTCGGACCGGGTTGGACGCGTTCCCCGACGCGGAGATGGCGGACACCGCGACGAAGTGGTACGGCGTCGTGGCCGACGATTCGAAGTAGAGGCCCTCCATCGAAGCGATCCGGCCGTGAGTGAAGTACGGGAGCAGCTCGAGCGCCAGCGGGGTGCCATAGCGGTCGATCGCGCTGCCGCCCTCCCACATCGCTCGGCCCGGCGGAAGACCGCGCATCGTGTCGACGAGCCGGCGGAATTCGGCCGACGCCTTCCCCGCCCGGCCGGTCGCCTGCTCGTAACCGCTGTAGTTCCAGTCGGCCCAGAAGGTGAGGAAGCCGCGCCGTTGGTGCACGCGAGCGATGGTGACGATGGCGAGCAGACCGACGAGCGCGGCCGCGACCACGGGCACGAACAGTGAGCGACGGCGCGCGGTCGCCATGTCCATGTGGACACCTGCCGGCTCGACGCCCGCGGTGATGGCGCCGTCCACCCGCACCGGCTCCGGCGTCTCGTGTGCGTCGCGCCCGGCGTACGCGTCGTATCCGTCGTACGCGTCGTACGTGTCGCGGGCGTCTTGCGCGTCAACGGCGTCGATCGGCCGGTCGGGGAACACGAGCCGCATGGTGAGCGTCGAGAGCGCGACGACGATCTCGGCCGTACCGATGCCGGCGAGGAGGAACAGCCCGAGATACCAGAACGGGAGGAAACGCAGGTTCCACGCGTGCGACTGCGGCCAGAACCTGAAGACGAGCCCGAACACCACGGTGATCGCGAGCACGATCATCGTGCCCCGTCGCCGGCTCACCACACCGGAGACCACGCCGACGATCGCCAACGCGAACACCCACCAGAAATATCTGGGGAACATGAACAGCATGTACTTGTCGATGCGTTCGTAGTTCATGTTCGTCGTGTACTTGAACGTCGCCGCCAGCGGGAACGACCAGAACGCGGTGAGCGCAACCGCGACGGCGCCGATCGCGGCGGCGATGCGCGCGTTGACGCCGGGTCGGTACGCGATCCAGATGATGAGCGCACCCACTGCCGCGAAGATCCCGACCACGAGGTGGCTCAACACGGTCGCCGCGAGCAACACCGCGGGCAACGCGAGTCGCCGACGACGGTCGAGTGCGTAGACGAACGCCGCGAACGTGAACAGCGCAAGGGCGAGCGCGATGGTGAAGGAGAACTCGCCGGCGAGGTTGCTCGCGAGCGTGCCGCCCATGATGTGCTGGTCGAACGCGGCGGTCTTGCTGTCGGGATGCAGCCGCGGGTCGCCCTTGAAGAAGAGGAGCACCACGGCTGCGAGCGAACAGAGCGGAGCCGCCGCCCGCGGCAAGCGCAGCGAGCGGATGAACAGGTACGCGGCGACCGGGAGCGCGACGGGCCCGGCTGCCGACACGAGCTTGAAGGCGATGTTGTACGGCAGGACGACGTTGAGGGCGACGATCAGCAGCGCCGGCAGCGGGAAGTAGAACTGGCCGACGGGGAAGCCCGCGTACCAGTCGGGGGCCCAGCCCGCGACGCGCCAGTGCGGCAGCAGGTGATCCCGCACGTAGGCGGGCCACCACACGTGCGCGCCCATGTCGCCGCCGTTCGTGGTCGAGTTGCGCAGCAGGAGATCGGGCCGTTGCTGCCAGAAGACGTAGGCCGCGCAGGCGACGACCACCGCGATGAACACGACCCGTTCTGCGTACGCGAACGATGCCGCACGCGGCCCGAGCTCGTCGGCGTCGTCCGTCACCACCGGGTCGGCGAACGCGTCCACCTGCGTACGGCCGGCGGGCGCGGCGGACCGATCACGCGCCGCGGGTTCCTCGGCGCTCGGTGGTTCGAGGGGCACGGCGCCATCCTGCCAGGCGCAAACAGCGCTTCCCGGGCGCGACGGTGCACCTGCTCAGCATCCGCCCTCGGACGGCGGCGGACCGCGGTGGACCGCGCTAGCGGGGAATCCGTGCGAGGTCGAGGACCCGCTTGAGGGTCATCTGGCCCTCGGCGCCTTCCCAGGCCTGGGCCTCGCACCGACCGCACCGGCGGAACACGACGTCGTTCTCACCGATCCGCATCCGGATCTCGACCAGACGTCCCTTTGCACACCGTGAACACTGCACGCTCATCGCCTCCCATTGGCTTTCCCGCAGTCGTTGCATCGACGGATGGGCCGGGAACGCTTGAGGATGATCGAGGGATGATTCGTGCGTTACTTGGCTGACAGGACCTGGATGACGGTCAGGGCGTTGAAGCCGATGTGCAGGGCGATGGATCGCGACAGCCGGCCGGTGCGGGCGGCCTGGTAGCCGGAGAACATTCCCAGGGCGAACAGCGCCGGCACCGCGATCAGGCTTCCGAGCGTCGGATCCAGCAGCGGGTGGACGACCGCGAACACGAGACCCGACACCAGGATCGCCGGGCCGGGCCGCATCCGCCGCAGGAGCGCCCGCAGCAGCACACCGCGGAACAGCAGCTCCTCGACGGTCGGTGCGAGGACCAGGACGCCGATGACGAACAGGGCCGTGGCGACCCCGCTCGACGCCTTGAACGTATCGACGATGTCCTGCGTGCGGTGACCCTTCGGGGCCAGCTGGCTCAACGGGTACAGCGCCAAGCCCGCACCGATCGCGATCCCGGCGCCGATCGCGATCCACGGGCTCTCCCGCCATTCCCAAACGAGACCGAAATCCGTGGCGAGCGACCCGCGACCCTTCACTCGGCTGACCCACAGCACCACCGCGACCGACACGAACGACTGGACGAGCAGCGCCACGACCGTCGCGGTGACGGCGTCCCGGTTCGGCGCCGACGGCCCCGGGCTGAAGGGTGCGGCCGCGATACCGCCCGCGACCACGCCGACGATCCACGCGATGAAGAAGTCGGGGATTCCCCACCGCACGACGCGCCCGGGCGCCGGCGCCGGCACGGTCGGTCCGACGGCCACCTCGTCAGGCTACCGACGAGTGGTGCGCGACCGCGCCCGTGCCGCCACGTCGCCTCGACGCAGACGGCCCGTCACGGGGCGGACCGCTCCCGGCGGTCGAGGAGGCGCCAGCCGTGCGGCACCCGCACGCGTGCGGCATGCATCTCGCACAGGTCGTAACCGGCCGGATCGCGTTCGGGCGGCAGCGGATCGACCCACACCGCGCCGGACGCGTAGTGGTACGTGAGGGACGACGTCGCGGTGCGGCCGCACTCAGGTCGCGCACAGAGTCGAGCGTCCGAACCGACCGGCACGGTGCCGAAACGTACCTTCACGGACCATCGAAGCAGGTGGATGCCGGTCTCGGGAACAAACGTCGCGTATCCGGTCGTTGCGACCGGTGGGGCGGAGCGTCCGCCCGCCGTGCCGGCGAGCAACCCTTGGCAGCGAAACGCCGATGTGCCTGCTCGGCCCTACCATGGGGTAGCAACCGGCACGACCGTCGTTGCCCCAGGGGGCTTCGTCATCAAGGAGGCTGGGCCGCCCCGATGAGCCGCCGTCCGAACGATCCGAGGCAGATGCGCCGCGACCCGCAGCGCCAGCCCGGGAACGCGCCCGCGCCCACACCGTGGCGTTGGGTGCTCTGGGTCGGCATCGTGCTCGTGATCGCCGTCCTCGCGTTCAACAGCCTCGGCACGAAGAGCACCTCCAAGCTCAGCCTGAAGTACAGCGACTTCGTCACCCAGGTCGACGCGGGCAACGTCGCGAACGTCACAGTCGATCCCGCGAACGGTCACATCAGCGGCACGTTCAAGACGCCGGTCGACGGCAAGAGCGATTTCACCGCGTCGGGCCCGCAGAACTCGCTCCCAGACTCGGTCGTGAACACGATCAAGGAGCACGGCGGCAGCGTCAAGTACTCGCACAAGGGGTCGAACATCATCGGTTCGATCCTCATCTATCTCCTGCCGATCTTCCTGATCATCGGCTTCCTCGTCTGGATGAACCGGAGGGCTCAGGGACAGATGGGCGCCATCATGAACATCGGGCGGAGCCGGGCGAAGGTCTACTCGACCGAGAAGCCGAAGACCACGTTCCAGGACGTCGCCGGCTACGGGCCGGTCAAAGAGGAGATCGCCGAGGTCGTCGACTTCCTCAAGAACCCGGGCAAGTTCCGCGAGATCGGCGCCCGCATCCCGAAGGGTGTGCTCCTCGTCGGCCCGCCGGGAACCGGCAAGACGCTCATCGCTCGCGCGGTCGCGGGCGAGGCGGGCGTGCCGTTCGTCTCGGTGACCGGCTCCGATTTCATGGAGATGTTCGTCGGCGTCGGCGCCGCGCGCGTGCGCGACCTGTTCCAGACCGCGCGCAAGCAGGCCCCCGCGATCATCTTCGTCGACGAGGTCGACTCCATCGGCCGCAAGCGCGGCGCGGGCCTCGGCGGCGGTCACGACGAGCGGGAGCAGACGCTGAACCAGATGCTCGCCGAGATGGACGGCTTCGAGGCGTCCGAGGGCATCGTGATGATGGCCGCCACCAACCGCCCCGACGTGCTCGATCCCGCGCTGCTTCGACCCGGGCGATTCGACCGCCAGATCATGGTGCCGCTGCCCACGCAGGAAGAGCGCGTCCAGATCCTCAAGGTGCACTTCCGCGACAAGCGGATCGGTCCCGACGTCGACGTCAACGTGATCGCACGCGGCACGCCCGGTATGAGCGGCGCGGATCTCGCGAACCTCGTCAACGAAGCGGCGCTGTTCGCGGTACGGCGGGGCAAGAAGGAGATCTACGCGGAGGACTTCGAGGCCGCCCGCGACCGCGTGCTCATGGGCCTCAAGCGCGAGTCGATGGCGCTCACCGAAGAGGAGAAGGAGGTGGTCGCGTACCACGAGGGCGGCCATGCGGTGCTGGCGTACGTGCTCGAGCACGCCGACCCCGTGCACAAGGTGACGATCCTTCCTACGGGCATGGCGCTCGGTGTCACGCAGCAGCTGCCCCTCGAGGAACGCCACATCTACAAGAAGGACTACATCACCGACTCGCTCGTCGTCCGCCTCGGTGGCCGCATCGCCGAGGAGCTCGTCTATGGCCATCTCTCGACCGGAGCGCAGAACGACCTCGTCGGCTGCACCGAGCTCGCGCGCAAGATGGTGCGCGAGTGGGGCATGTCGGAGCGCATCGGCCCCATGGCGTGGGGATCTCAGGGCGCGGTGTTCCTCGGCGAGGACCTCGTGCACACGCGCGACTACTCCGACGAGACCGCGCGCGTCATCGACGAAGAGGTAGAGCGGATCCTGCGCGAGGAAGAGGAACGGGCCCGCAAGGTGCTCGGCGAGCACCGCGCCGGTCTCGAAGCCGTCGCCCGCTCGCTGCTGGAGCACGAGACGCTCGACGGTGCCGAGGTCGGGCGCCTCGTCGACACCGCGATGGGGCACAAGGCCGGCGGCCCGCGCGTCACGACCACTGCGGAGGGCCAGGAGATCGAGGTTCCGCCGGCGCCCGACGAGGAACGCCTCGACGGCACCGGCGCCGACGTCGCCACGCCCGCCAGCGCCCCGTCCGCCGGAGACTAGCGACGACCGAAGTCCGCGGGCGCGGCGCTCAGGAGAGCGCGCCCAGCCCGGGCTCGGGGCTCACGCCCGGCTCGCGCATCTCCGCGACGGCGGCCCACAAGTCGGTGGCGCTGACCGGCCCCACGAAGCCGTTGTGCACGATGCCCTCCGCGTCGGCGAGCACGACCATCGGCACGCCGGAGATCGCGTACCGCTGGTGAAGATCGGTGCGGCTCGAGTACTCGACGTCTTCCACCGCGACGTCGGCCGACTCGAGCACCGCGACCTTCGGCGCCATCCGCCTGCAGCTGTCGCACGTCGACGACGAGAACAACACGACGAGCCACGGCGCGTCGGGACGAGCGAAGTCGGCGCGGTCGAGCTGGCGCGGCATCGGGTACGCGTCGCGCGGTGGCGCGGCGGGACGGCGGCGGTTCAGCCACCATGCGACCCCGAACGCCGCGATCAGCAGCGCGACGGCCACGATCAAGCGGACGGCCATCGTTCCCACCCTGACACCGACGACGAGCGTACCGACGAACGCCTGACGTGGCACCGCATCGCGCCCGTGCTCACGACGCGCCGGGAATGCCGAGGGCCGCGCTCATCGTCTGCGGGTTGGAGTCGACCCGTTCGACGGCGACCGGTTCGTCCGTGGTCACGAGCACGCCGGCACCGGCCGGTACGTTGCGCTCCGACAGGTTGACGAGCGCCCGCGCGCCCGGCGGTATCGACACCGACTGATCGCCGATGATCGGCGGCGTCGCACCCGAAAGGATCGCGTCGACCCGCAGTGTGACCGGGCGCGGGGCCGGGTTCGCCGCGACGATCACGTCGGTCGAGGGAACGCTCGAGCGCGCCGACGCGAAGGCCCACCGGCGGCTCAACACCGGGGAGGCGGTAACGGTGGCCGACGCCGTCGCCGTGAACACGCTCTGCGCCGCGACGACCGGCTTGTCGGAATGGGCGCGCACCCAGAACCCGGTGTTGGCCGGGACGCGCGACATGAGGTCGATGCTCACGACCGAATGGTCGGGCACCGGCACGGATTGCGGTGTCAGCTTCGCTTCTCCGTCGAGGACGACGTCGACGACGACGGTCGCCTGACTGTCGCCCGGGTTGGCCACGACGAGCGAATCCGTGCCGCCGACGACGACGCCGGCCGGCAGATACCAGTCGACGGCGGTTGCCGGTGCACCGGACGCGAGGGTCATGCCGAACCGGCCATTGCTGCCGTCGAAGAACAGTGACTGCTCGGCGACGACGCGTCCGATGCGTGTGTGGACCTGCGCGGCGACGATCCCCTGCCGCGGGACGTTGTCGTGCACCGAGACGTTGACCTTCGTGTGCCTGGGCACCACGAGCCCCTGCAAGGCCTGTGGCGCCTGCGGGCCGGTGTCGGTGAGGAACGTCACGTCGACGATCGCGTCGTCGGGGAACGGATCGAAGAGCGAGAGCCACTGCTGCGCGCCTTTCACGGTGGTGCCGGCAGGCAGGTACCAGGTGCTCGCAGCCTGCCGCGCGCACGGTCCCATCGCGATGCTCACGCCGTTGCGGATCTCGTGCTCGACGACGACAGGTCCCCCGATGCTCTCGACGACGACGCCGGGATTCGGTGTGGCCACGACGTCGGCGACATGAACCGCAACCCGTGTGAGCCCGGGAACATCGACCCGGCGTGGCACCGTGGTGTTCGCGTCCCCCATCACGATCACATCGGCCCGCACGATGTGCGAGGCGACGTTGGTGACGAAGACGGTCTCGTCGCCGTTGCCACCGGGCGCTGCCGAACCCGCCGCGCAATACCACGCACTCGAGCGTGCATCGGCGGGCGGTATCGACGCCGCGACCGAAGCGAAGGGACGCGCGGTGCCTGTTGTGGAAGCGCGCCCGCTTCCGGTCGTGTCCAACACGATTGCCGCGATCAGCGCGACCGCGACGAACAGCACGATCGGGAAGCGCCGCGTACGTTCGGCGGGAAGCGCCGACGTCATGTGAGCACCGGTTCGGCCAGCTCCGGCTCGGGAGCGACGACCACCGTGGTGCGGCCGGCGCGGCGTCGTCGTGTGCGCCACCACACCGCGACAAGCGCCGCCCACACCAGCAGCTGCACGAGGAGCTGCACGTCACGCGCGAGTTGTCCGGCGAAATGGAGCCGGACCCGCGCCGGTGCGGTGACGGCCCAGCCGTTCGCCCACCCGAAGGTCCGGAGGTGTGGCAACGCACGACCACCCGCGCTCGCGTGCCAGCGCGCGTCGTACGCCGTCGAGAGCAACGCGGCGCCTGGTACCGCCGGCGCACCCGTCAACGGCCGCGCGCCCGCGAAGTCGGCCGCGAGCCCTGCCCCGACGGCGTCCGTCGAACGTAGCGAGCTCGGGTCGGCGGGAACGTTGGCCCGTATGGGCAACCAGGCGGTGTTCTCGTAGAGCCCGTAGCTGCCGTCCGTGCGCAGCCGGCGCAGATCGAGCTGCGCGTCGAGCGTGTCGTGCAAACCCGGCGGCGCGGCCATCGAACGCTGTCCGGGTGCCGGCCCGTCGACGAGCGCGATGTACCGCACCCCCATCGGGGCAAGGAGATGACCGATGCGGTTCGTACGGTCGCGGCCGGCGAGGACGAGCTGAGCACCGATCAGCTTCGTCGGGCCCGGCGCCGGCCGCCACAGGCTCCGAGCGTCGACGACCGCGTTGTCGAAGGTGACGTACCCGATGCCGCGCGCGACGAGCGGATCTCCCGGAAGTGCCCGCGGGTCGCCCACGATCAGCAGGCGCGAGTCGCCGGACGACTGGTCGGACGTCCACGACAGTGTCTGACCCCAGTCGCCCGACGGAGCGCGCCACGAGCCGTGCGTGGTGTCGGCGAGGAAGCCGAGGAGCGGCAACGCGAGGCCCACCGCGCCCACGACGCTCGCGAGCTGACGCCAACCGAAGTGGAACGTCCGGAGATCGTGTGAGAAGGCCGTGACCGCGATACCGACTGCGAGCGACAGGCCGATGGCCGCGAGCACCAGCGCCGCCTCGGGCGGAGGGACGCGCGTCCCGGTTGCGAAACGCGACGGGACCCATACCGCGGCGAAGCCGAAGAGGGCGAGCATCCACGCGCGTGCCGCCCACATGGCCCGCTCCCCCGTCGCGACGAGCAATGCCAGTGCCGCCGCCGCGAGCAAACCCCAACCGGCCCAGCCCGCACCGGCGGGCCCGGTGTGGAAGCGCAGCACGTCGGAGAGTCCGAGGTGGAGGTGCAGCACCATCCCCCATGCCGACGCGTCAGGCGTCGCGAGCTGCGACAAGGACCACGGCACGAGCAAGACGACCGCGCCCACGCACGCGGCGAGCGCGGCCGCCATGGTGCGCATCGCAACGCGCGCGCCGCCGGCAAGCGGCGCCGCCAGCACGAAGCTGGCCGCGACGAGCAGCGGAAAGGCGAGCGCGACAGGCAGGAACGCCGTCACCACGGCAACGAGCACGGCGGCGCGCAGCATGGACCTCACGAACATCCGTCGATCGCGCTGCGGACCCGCCAGACCGATGAGCGACGACACGATGAACGGCGCGAGCGCGTAGAGGACCAGTGGCCCGAGCCGCCCGGTGCCGAGATCGTTGCGGGCCACGGGGTTCACCGCGTACGCCGCACCGGCGGCGAACGTGGCGACCGGCCACGGCGTGAACCGTCGGGCGAGTCGAGCGGCACCCCATGCGCCGACGGGGAGCGCGGCGACGATCATCAGCGTGCGCGCCATGGAGGTCGCGCCGAGCAGCACGGCGCCGAGGCCGGCCATGGCCGCGAACGCGGGCGGCGCAGGCGCCGCCGATCCGAGGCCCACGGGACGCCACGCATCGCCATAGGCGCGCGTGAGACCACCGACGCCGGGCCACGGCAGGAACGAGCCGATTGCCGGGACGGTCTTCGTGATGAAGCTGCGCGACCCGATGATGACGAGGAAGAGAAACACCAACACGCCGACTGTGAGCGGTTGGCGCATCCCGCTGCGCGCCGCGCCGACGACGTTGCGGCTCGTCTCACCCAGGCTGCGGATCGCGTCCTCGGCGGAGCCGTGGCCGGCCGTGATCCGCCGCAGCTGCGCGCTGCCGTGCAGCTGCAACAGTCGCACGTCGGAATCGGCGACGGTACGCGTCGCCTGCACGGCCCGACGCGCGCGCACGACGTCGGGGATGTGCCGGAAGTTCCACCACCATGCGCCCAGTGCTGCACGCGCGTGTGCCGGCCGCGCGGACACGAGGTACACGATCGCTTCGCCGATGCTGAACACCAGCGCGAGCGGGACGATCCACGCCAAGTTCAGAAGTGAGTACGACTTGAGGACGCTACGCACCCGATGGCGGGCCCGGCGTCGTACCGCGGTGGCGTCGCGGCCGTTGCGCTCGGCGCGCGAGCCGACAGTGGCCCGATGCCGGACCCGTGCGTCCGGCGCGACCATGACCCGCGCACCGACGAGCAGAGCCCGCCAGCACAGGTCGAGATCCTCGCCGTCCGGGGAGGTCGCCGGGTCGAACCCGCCGAGCTCGTTGAAGAGGTCCGCTCGCACGAGCATCGCGGCGCTGGAGACGTAGAACACGTCGCGCACGGTGTCGTGCTGCTCCTGGTCCAGCTCACCCGGCTCGACGCCCGAGAACGGCACTCCGAACCGGTCGACGAGCAGGCCGACCTCGAGCAGCACCTCGGGGTTGTCGTAGCCGACGAGCTTCGGGCCGACGATGCCGGCGTTGGAGCGGTACGCCTCCTCGACGAGCACCCGGATCGCGGACGGCTCCACCATGACGTCGTCGTGGCACAGCAGGAGGAAGGTGGCGCCTTCGACGGAGTCCAGCGCCTCGTTCGCGGCCGCGGCGAAGCCGACGTTCTCGGACAGACGGCGGACGAAGGCGTGCGGGGCGACCGCAGCCACCCTGGGCGTGGGATCCTCGGCCGACCCGGCGTCGAGCACGAAGATCGCCAGAGATGGGTAGTCGGAGGCCGTGAGACTGCTGAGCGTCTCTTCCAGCCACGGACCGGGGTCATGGGTGACGACGACGGCCACCACGGGCGGAGGGACGGGAACCGGCTCGACGGGCCCAGTGGGCGCCAGCAGTGCGGCTCCGTCGGCGGTGGGGTGTTCGCTCGACATCGGGTCGGCCGGGAAGCTTACATGCGCGCTGCTCGTGACCACTGTCACGAGTGCTTGCAAAAGTTTATGATCCGCGTTACGGTGGCAAGCACACACCTGCCGAGCACTGGCCCGGGCACACGTATGCCGGGCCGCGAACAGGAAGGTCCCGATGGACATCCGCAAGTCGCTGCAGGACGCCGCCTACGTCACCGTGGGCTTCGGCGTCATCACGTTCCAGCAGGCACAGGTGCGCCGCCGCGAAGCCACGGCCAAAGTGGACGCCCAGCGCCGCGAGGCCCGCAAGTTCGTCGAGGCGCAGGCGCGTGACGCCCGAGACCGCGCCACGACCGTCCGCTCCGAGGTGCTCCACCGCGTCGAGCCGCTCGTGGGGCAGCTCCAGCACCGCGTCGAGCCGTTCGTGGTGCAGCTGCAGGACCGGGTCGAACCGCTCGTGGGGCAGCTGCAGGCCGTGCCCGACCGCCTCGCGCAGATCGCGCAGGAGAGCGCGAGCCGGTTCCAGCGGGGCCAGCGCGCCGCGACCAACTGACGGTCCAGTCCGCGTTCTCGCGCCGGCCTGTCCCCCCGGGACCGACGCGAACCAGATCGACGCCGGAGTCACGATGAGGTGACCCGGCGTCGATCTTTTTGGTCGCGCTCGCTGCGGCCCGGGATACCCGGGCCGCGGGCGCTCGCCGCTCCCGCTCATAGATGCGCCAGTTACGCTGGCCGGGATGTTGGTGGCACTTGCGGGTGGTGTGGGTGCGGCACGATTTCTCCGGGGTCTCGTCCGCATCGTGCCGCGCGAGGACGTGGTCGTCGTCGTGAACACGGCGGACGACGACATCTTCCACGGCCTCCACGTCAGCCCCGACCTCGACAGCGTCACGTACACGCTCGCGGGTGCGGAACACCCGGAGCAGGGCTGGGGGCTCGCCGGTGAGACCTTTGCGGCGATGGAGGCAATGGAGCGCTACGGCGCGCCGACGTGGTTCCGCCTCGGCGATCGCGACCTCGCGACACACCTGTACCGCACCGAGCTGCTCCGCAAGGGGGCGACGCTGAGCGAGGCCACCGAGCGAATCACGCGCGCGTGGGGCGTCGGGAGCCGGCTGCTCCCGATGTCCGACGACCCCGTCTCGACCCGCATCACCGTCCGGACCGCCGCGGGCGGCACCACAGAGCTGCGCATGCAGGAGTGGTTCGTGCGGGAACGGTCCGGGCCGCCGGTCGTCGCAGTGCGTTTCGACGGTGCCGACGAGGCCCGGCCCGCGCCCGGTGTCCTCGAGGCCCTCGACCAGGCCGACACCGTCTTGATCTGCCCGTCGAACCCGGTCATCTCGATCGGACCGATCCTCGCCGTCGGCGGCGTGCGCGAAACGCTGCGTCGCCGCCGGGCCCGGGTCGTCGCCGTGAGCCCGATCATCGGGGGCGCGCCGGTGAAGGGCCCGGCGGACCGGCTGATGGGCCCGCTCGGCATCGAGGTTTCCTGCGTCGGTGTTGCCGCGACCTACGCGGACGTGTGCGGGACGCTGGTCATCGACGCCGGCGATGCCGCCCGCGCACCCGAAGTGGAGGCGCTCGGTGTGCGCGCCGTCGTGGCCGACACGCTGATGACCGACGCACGCGTCGCCGCGGCACTCGCGCGTCATACGCTCGACGCCGTCGCCTGAGCCGTCCCCCGTGCCCGCGCTCACAATCATCCCGATCGACGGGATCCCGGAGGTTCGACCGGGCGACTCGCTCGCGGACCTCGTCGTCGACGCAGCCGGCGCCCAGAGGACGCCGTTCCAGGACCACGACTGCGTGGTGGTCACGCAGAAGGTGGTCTCGAAGGCGGAGAACCGCCTCGTACCGCTCGATCCCGACGACGCCGCGGCCCGGCGCGAGCTCGTCGAGTCGGAATCGGTGCGCGTCCTGCGGCGTCGGGGCGATTTGATCATCAGCGAGACCCGTCACGGCTTCGTGTGCGCGAACGCGGGCGTCGACCTCTCCAACGTCGACGCCGGTTCGGCGGCGCTGCTGCCGCTCGACCCCGACCGGTCCGCCCGCCGCATCCGTGACATCGTGCGCGCCCGCACCGGCGCGTCGGTCGGCGTGATCGTGTCCGACACGTTCGGGCGGGCGTGGCGCACGGGTCTCACCGACGTGGCAATCGGTGTCGCCGGCATCGCCGCGGTGGTCGACCTGCGCGGCGAGCTCGATGCGAACGGGCGCGAGCTGCACGTCACGGAGGTGGCCGTCGCGGACGAGATCGCCGGTGCGGCCGAACTCGTGATGGGCAAGGCCAGCGGCCTCGCGGCCGCAATCGTGCGCGGGCTCGACGTCGCCTGGTTCCGCGACGCGTCGGCGCGGGATCTGGTGCGCCCGACCGCCGAGGACCTCTTTCGCTAGAGGCGGGATCCGGGTCGTCCGGTCGACACTCGCCGTTGCCGCCGACAGCCGGTTACACGGCGGGATAGCACGTCCTCAACGGCGCGACTTGTCGCGGAAGAAGTCGAGCGTGCGCTGCACGCCGTCGTCGAGGGTCGTCCACGGCTTCCAGCCGAGGTGGATGCCCGCTCTCGTGGGGTCCAGCGCGGAGCGCTGCAGCTCGCCGGCGCGCGCCGGCGCGTAATTCGGCGGCTGCTTGTATCCGGTGAGACGGGCCATCGTGTCGTAGAGCTGTTGCACGCTCGTCTCGACGCCCGTACCCACGTTCAGGATCAGGCCGCCGCCCTTGTCCGACGCGCGCACGAACGCGTCGACGACGTCGTCGACGAACACAAAGTCGCGCGTCTGCTTGCCGTCACCGAAGATCGTCGGACGCTCCTTCTCGAGGAGCAGGCCGGCGAAGATCGACACGACCCCGGCCTCGCCGTGCGGGTCCTGGCGCGGGCCGTAGACGTTGGCCAGCGCGCACACCGTGTACTCGAGGCCGTGGATCTCGCGGTAGTAAAAGAGGTAGTCGCCGGCGGCCTTCTTCGACACGCCGTACGGCGACTCCGGCCGCTGCGAATGTCCCTCCTTGACGGGGATCTCCTCGGGCGTGCCGTACAGCGTGCCACCGGACCCCGCGAACACGACCTTGCGCGACTTGGCCGCAACCGCGCCCTGGAACACGTTCAGCGAGCCGATGATGTTCACCTCGGCGTCGAAGGCGGGCTGCGCGACCGACACGCGCACGTCGGCCTGCGCGGCGAGATGGAACACCACTTCGGGCTTGCGCATCTCCATGAGCTCGGTGATCGCCGGTGAGCGGATGTCGAGGCGGTGGAACGAGAAGCGGCGGCTGCGGTCGGCGCGGGCGTCGGCGAGATTGGCCAGGTTGCCGGTGGAGAGGTCGTCGACCACGTCGACCTCGTGACCCTCGGCGAGCAACCGGTCGACGAGGGTCGAGCCGATGAACCCTGCACCTCCGGTGACGAGCGTCCTCATCGCGGTTCCTCTCAAGCCTCTCGCTCACGGGCGAACGCGGACCCTACCCGCCGGGCGGAGGCATCCCCGCCCGTGGCCCGCGCGCGTGAAAACGTCAGCCGGCGCACTCGAGGCGGGCGTCGGCGGCGACGACGACGTCGACCGCCTTCTCGTCGGCCGCGACCCGCGCCCCCGCGAGAACGACCGATCGCAGGACGCGGGCGCCGGACTCGACCGTCGCGCCCGGCCCGATCACCGATTCCGCGACGTCCGCGCCGGCCCCGATGCGTGCTCCGGTACCGAGGAGAACGGCCGCGCGCAGGCGGGCGTCGGACGCGATGTCGACGTCGCCCTGCACCCAGATGCCGCTGTCGTGCTCCCGCGCCCCGGGTGCGGGCGGCAGGCCGAGCTTCCCGCCGAGGACGTCGGCCTGGGCCTCGGCGTACTTGCGCGGCGTCCCGATGTCGAGCCAGTACGCGTCACTGTGCTGGGCGAACAGCCGTCGCGGGGAGTCGAGCATGCGTGGAAACGTCTCGCGCTCGATCGAGACGGTGAGGCGAGGCGGGATGCGGCGAAGCACACTCGGCTCGAGCACGTACGTGCCCGCGTTGATCCAGTTGGTCGGCGCGCGCCCGGGCGGCGGCTTCTCCACGAACGCGACGACCTCACCGTCTTCACGCGTCGGCACGACGCCGAACGCGGACGGGTCCTCCACGCGCGTGAGCGCGATCGTCGCCTCCGCTGCGCGCTCGTCGTGGAAGCGCACGAGGCCGGTGACGTCCAGGTCTGTGAGGACGTCGCCGTTGCACACGACGACCCGCTCGTCGATCCCCTCGGCCGCGAAGCCGATCCCGCCCGCGGTCCCGAGCGGCTCCTTCTCGATGACCCAGCGGATGCGCATGTCACCGAACCGGCCCGAAGCGAAGTGGGCTTCGAACGCCTCGGGCAGGTACCCGAGCGACAGCACGGCTTCGTCGATCCCGTGCCGGCCCAGCCAGGTCAGCTGGCGCTCCAGGAAGGGCACGTTCGCGATCGGCAGGAGCGGTTTCGGCGTGTGGTACGTGAGCGGCCGGAGCCGCGTGCCCTCCCCGCCGACGAGAACGATCGCTTTCACGGCTTCGCGGTCGTGGAGGACGGCGCCGCCGTTGTCGGGGTCGCGGCCGTGGACGGCGTCGACTGTGCCGGAGCGGTCGTGGGCGTCTGGCTCACTCCCGAGTTCGGCGTCGAGCTGTTGAGCGCCTGGGCCAGCGCCGCCGTCGACGGCGGGTCGCCGAACGACGTCGCGTTCTTCCCGGCCGGCTCGAAAGCGAGCACGATGCGGTCTCCGTTGTGCGGGGCGTACCCGCCGACGTTGCCGGAGTGCAGTTTGCCGTTGACGGCCCAGGTGAGCGTGCCCTTGGCCCCGGGTCCGCCGTTCGCGCCCGGGCACGTGTCGCCGTTGCTCTCCTTCACGCCCTTGTCGTACGCGAAGCTCGTCGACGACACGCTCCAGCCGTTGTAGGTGAAGTAGCGCCCCACGGTCGCGTGCGAGCCGACGTCGTCGGAGGCCTCGGGCTCGAAGTGGATCAGACCGTCGGCGTGGGTGTGGAGGCCGGCGTACGTGTCGGTGCCGTGCCGCACGATCGTGCCGTTCGAGTCGCGCGGCGTCTCCGGCGGGTTCGGCAGCCAGTTTCCACAGACGTTCACGCCGAACGCGGCGTGCCAGTGGTCACCGATCTTCAGGCCTCCGGAGGAATCGTTGGCGTTCTTGGCGAGCACGATGCCGATGACTCCGAGCAGCACGATGGCGACCACCCCCATGGTCCAGCCGGTGCTGCCGCTGCGGCGCGGCGCGCGGCGGGCACGCGCGCGGGCCTTGCCGCGGTTGTACTTGCCCCGTGTCGACGACTTGGCCATGACCCGGTCAGGCTAGTCGTCGCGTTCCGTTGTTCCGGGCGCGCCTCACTACCACCTCCCGGGCCGCCAGCAGGGCGCCGCGGGCGGCGAGCAGCACCGCCGCCGGGCCGAGCAGCACCCGCTGCGGACCGTGCCACCGCTTCGACGCGAAGCGCAGCGCGGAGCGGTGGTGGGCCACGATCGACTGGTACGGGTGCGCCGACCGGCTCACCCCTTCCGCGTGCACGACGGATCCCCCCGGTTCGTACGCGACGCGCCACCCGGCCCGGCGCAGCCGCCAGCACAGGTCGACGTCTTCCATGAACAGGAAGAAGCCTTCGTCCCATCCGCCGATCTGGTCGAGCGCGCCGCGCCGCAACCAGATCGCCGCGCCGGAGACCCATTCCGCGTCTCTCGGCCGGCCCGGATCGGCGTCGAGCTGGCGGTAGTGGCGCGTGAAGCGGTTGCCGGGCAGGAACGGGCCGAGCACTGCATGCCCCACGGCGCTGGTGACCGACGGATGTGTCCGCGCCGACGGATACGTCTCGCCCCCTTCGTCGCGGATGTGCGGGCCGATCGCGCCGAGGCGCTCATCGGCCTGGAACCGGGTGAGCATCGCGGCGCCGGTTCCGGGCTCGACCTCCACGTCGGGGTTGAGCACGGCGATGACGCCGGCGGACGTTGCCGCGATGCCGAGGTTGGCGCCGCGCGCGTAGCCGAGGTTTGCACCGGGCTCGACGACGACGACGTCGGGAAGGTCTCGCCGCAGCGACTCGATCGAGTCGTCGACCGACGCGTTGTCGACGACGACCACTTCCGGCGGTGATCCCGCGCTGGTATCGGCGAGCAACGATCGGACGCAGCTCACGAGCCGGGAACCGGCGTTGAAATTGACCACGACGGCGGACCACGCCGCCGCGGGCTCCGTCGCGGCCGGCGTCGCCGACGCCGACGGGTAGGTCACTGCGTGAACCGGCACTTCGCGAGGACCCACAAAGCGAGTGCACCGTCGCGCCACGTGAACGACTTGCCCTCGTCGCGATCACGACCGGTGTAGCTGATCGGCACCTCGTAGATGCGCTCGCGGCGACGCAGCACGCGTGCCGTCACCTCAGGCTCGAAGTCGAATCCGTCGGCGGTGAGCGCGAGATCGTCGAGCAGCTGACGATCGAAGAGCTTGTAGCCGGTCTCCAGATCGGAAAGGGTCGTGTTGTAGAGCACGTTCGCCGCCGCGACGAGCAGGCGGTTCCCGAGCCATGACGACAAAGGCATCGCGCGGCGCTCGCCGGTGAAGCGCGACCCGTACACGACGCGGGCGCGGCCCTTCAGGAGCGGCGCGAGGAGCTTCGGCCATTCGTCCGGGTCGTACTCGAGGTCGGCGTCCTGGATGAGCACGGCGTCACCGGTGGCGTTCTGCAACCCGGTCCGGATCGCCGCGCCCTTGCCTCGGTTGCGGTCGTGCTTCACGACGTGCACGGTGCTGTCGGCGAGTTGCGGCAACAGCGCCCGCGTGCCGTCGGTGCTGCCGTCGTCGACCAACACGACTTCGAGGTCGATCGGCAGCTCGACGTTGCGCATCCGCCGGACGATCTCGGGCAGTGTGTTGCGCTCGTTGTAGACCGGCACGATCACGGACAGCCGCTTGTAGCCCGGGACGGCTCCGGGCGCGGGTCCTGCGGGCTCAGCCACGCTCACGCTCCTGCTGATACCACGCGCTGGTGCGCGCGAGACCTTCCCGCAGGCTCACCGCGGGCGACCAGCCGAGCAGCTCCCGCGCGCGGGTGATGTCGGGCCGCCGGCGGACCGGATCGTCCGTGGGCAGGGGCTCGTACACGATCTCCGAGGAAGAACCGGTGACGTCGAGCACGGTGTCGGCGAGCTCCTTCACCGTGAACTCGTCGGGGTTTCCGATGTTCACCGGCCCCGCGTGGTCGGACTCGAGCAGCGCGAGGATGCCGCGCACTTCGTCGTCGACGTAGCAGAAGGAACGGGTCTGACTGCCGTCGCCGTAGACCGTCAACGGCTTGCCGTCCAGGGCCTGCACGAGGAAGTTCGACACGACGCGGCCGTCGCCGGGCCGTAGGCCGGGGCCATACGTGTTGAAGATCCGCACCACGCCGACGTTCATGTCGTAGACCCGGCGGTATGCGAACGTGAGCGACTCTGCGAAGCGCTTCGACTCGTCGTAGACGCTGCGGGGGCCAATCGGATTGACGTTGCCCCAGTAGGACTCGGCTTGCGGATGTTCGAGCGGGTCGCCGTACACCTCGCTCGTCGAGGCGAGGATGAAGCGGGCCGCGTGCGCCTTCGCGAGATCAAGCGCGTGGCGCGTGCCGTTCGAGCCCACGTCGAGCGTGGCGAGAGGATGCTCGAGGTAGTCGGGTGGGCTCGCCGGACTGGCGAAGTGCAACACCGCGTCGACCGGCCCGTCGACGGGCACGCCACGCGAGACGTCGTGTTCGAGGAACTCGACGCGGCCGTCGGGAAGGAGGTCGTCGAGATTCGACCGCCTGCCGGTCATCAGATTGTCGACGGCCACGACGTCCCAACCGCGCCCAACGAGCGCACGACACAGGTGCGAGCCGATGAAGCCGGCTCCGCCGGTGATGACCGCGCGCCTCATCAGCGGCCGACGCCGTGGTAGGTGAACCCGCGCCGGCGGAGCGCGACCGGGTCGAGCAGGTTGCGCGCGTCGAGCAGGGCGGGCACCTCCATCAAATCGTGGACCCGTTCGAAGTCGGCCCAGCGGAATTCGTCCCACTCCGTGAGGAGCGCGAGCACACGGGCTTCACGCACCGCGTCGTAGGGATCAATGACCACTTCGAGACCGTCGACGAGCGCGGCGGCGCGCTCCCCCGCCGCCGGGTCGTACGCGCGCACCCGCGCGCCTTGCTCGATCAGGCGGCGCACGATCGCGATGGCGGGCGAGTCGCGCAGGTCGTCGGTGTCGGCCTTGAACGTCAGGCCCCACGCTGCGACCTGGACGCCTTCGAGCTGCCCGCCGGCGAGCATCGAGACCTTCTCGACCATGCGTTCGTGCTGCCGGCGGTTCACGTCCACGGCGCCCTGCAACAGGCTGAACGAGTACCCGGCCCTGAACGCCGTGTGCAGCAGTGCCGCGGTGTCCTTCGGGAAGCACGACCCGCCGTAGCCCGGGCCGGGATTGAGGAACTCGAAGCCGATTCGCGGGTCGTAGCCCATGCCGAGCGTCACGTCACGGACGTCGGCGTCGACGGCCTCGCAGAGATTCGCGATCGCGTTGACGAACGAGATCTTGGTGGCGAGAAACGCGTTCGAGGCGTACTTGATCATCTCGGCCGACGCCGCATCGGTGACCAAGATGGGCGCGTTCACCGTGCGATAGAGATCGGAGACGCGCACCGCGGTTCCTGCATCGTCGCAACCGATGACGACGCGCGCCGGGTTCAGGAAGTCGTGCACCGCGGTGCCCTCGCGCAGGAACTCCGGATTCGACGCCACCTTGATGTCGTCGAGGTGCGGACGGTGCTCCGCGAGGCGCCGGCGGACCAGACGAGTGGAGCCGACGGGCATCGTCGACTTGTTGACGATCACCGAGCCGGCGCGAAGTGCCGCCGCGATCTCGCGCACGACATCTTCCACGAACGAGAGGTCGGCGGCTCCGTCGTCGCCCTGAGGTGTGGGTACGCACAGGAACACGAACTCCGCCTCGGGCGCGGCCGCGGCCGCTCCGACGATGAAGCGCAAGCGCCGGGCTTGGAGGCCTTCGGCCACGAGCTCGGGCAAGCCGTCCTCGAGGATCGACACCTCACCCTTGCGCAGCTCCGCGACGCGGCGCTCGTCGATGTCCGCGCAGACGACGTCGTGGCCCAGATGAGCCAGGCACGCGGCGGTGGTGAGCCCCACGTAGCCGGCGCCGATCACCGCGACTCTGCTCATGGCCGCCTCGCCAGCCCGCTGTGAGTCACCCGTTGCACGACGTCACCATGTCAGATCCTCACCCCGGCGCTGGACACGTACTCTGCGAGCGCTTCACGGTAGTGGCGCAGGGTGGGAAGCCCACAATGGCGCAACGCCACTTGCTCCAGGGCCGTGAACGGGGGCCGTGGCGCCGGGCGATCCAGCGCCACGGTGGTGGTGGGGCGCGCGATCGACGGATCCAGGCCCGCCGCCTCGAGGACCTCGCGCGCCTGCTGATACCGAGTGCAGTAGCCCGCGTTGGCCACGTGGAAGATGCCTTCGCGGCGCTCGACCGCGAGCCGCACGAGCACTGCGGCGAGATCGGGCGCGTAGGTGGGCGACCCGGTCTGATCGTCGACGAACCGGATCCCCCGATCGGGCTCGGTTGCCGCTTGGAACACCAGTCGGATGAAGTCGTGACCCGCGCGACCGAAGACCCACGCCGTGCGTGCGATCGTCCACGATCCGGCGTGCCGCGCGACTTCGAGCTCGCCGCCGAGCTTCGAGCGGCCGTACACCGAGATCGGGTTCACCGCGTCCCACTCGTCGTACGGGCGCCCGGCGGTGCCGTCGAAGACGTAGTCGGTGGAGACGTGCACCACATGCGCTCCGATGCGCTTCGCCGCGACTGCGAGATGCCGGGGACCCGAGGCGTTGACCGCGAACGCCAGATCGGGCTCCCGTTCGCACCGGTCGACGTCGGTGAGCGCGGCACAGTTCACGATCGCATCGGGCAGGAGCTCGCCGACGACCTGTTCCACCGCATCACGATCCGCGATGTCGAGCTGCGCACGGGCCACGCCGCGCACATCGTGGTGGCCCGCCGCCTCGAACGCGGCCACCGTTGCCGCGCCGACCTGGCCGCCCGCGCCGGTGACGAGCACACGCGTCATCGCGCAGCCTCGGGTCCGGGTCGTTCCCAGGCGCTCTCCACGACCGGGGCCCGGTCGAGCAGCGGCGACCACCAGGCGCGATTGTGCGCGTACCACTCGACCGTCTCGCGGACACCGTCGGCGAAGGCGACCTGAGGCTCCCATCCGAGCTCGCGGCGGATCTTGCCCGAGTCGAGCAGGTACCGCCGGTCGTGCCCCGGGCGGTCCGGGACGATCGACTTGAGCGACGACGGCTTGCCGAGCGTGCCGAGCACGAGATCGGCGATCTCCTCGATCGTCGCCTCGACGCCGCTGCCCACGTTGTATGTCTCGCCCACGGCACCGTCGAGCAGGATGCGCTCGACCGCGGTGCAGTGGTCGCGCACGTGCAGCCACTCGCGCCGGTGCTTCGTGGACGCGTACAACGGCAGCCGACGATCGTCCAGCGCATGGGTCGCGAAGAGCGGGATGACCTTCTCGGGGAACTGGTACGGGCCGTAGTTGTTCGAGCAGTTCGAGATCGTCACCGGCAACCCGTACGTCTCGTGGTAGGCGCGCACGAGGTGATCGGCGCCGGCCTTTGACGCGTTGTACGGCGTGCGCGGCCGGTACGGCGACGACTCCGTGAACGCCTCGTCAGAGTCGAGCGGCAGGTCCCCGTACACCTCGCACGTCGAGATGTGGTGGAACCGTGCGATGCCGGCGCGACGGGCCGCCTCCAGCAGCGTCTGGGTTCCGAGCACGTTCGTGCGCACGAACCGCTGCGGGTCGACGACGGCGAGACTGTTGTGCGACTCGGCCGCGAAGTTGACGACGACGTCGATGCGTTCGTCCGCGAGCAGCGACTCGACGGTGTCGTGATCACCGATGTCCGCCTCGACGAACCGCACGAGCGCGGCGACGTCGTCGAGGTTCGCGCGGTTCCCGGCGTACGTGAGAAGATCCAGCGCGACGACGCGATCGTCATCATGCCGTGTCACCCAGTGCCGGACGAAGTTCGAGCCGATGAACCCGGCCGCCCCGGTCACGAGCAGTTGCACGTGTCACTCCCCTCAGCAGGTCGGCGCGGCGGGTTTGGCCGTGGTCGGTGTCGTGCCCGCACCCGAGCGCGCGGCCGAGCTCGACGTCGGAGCGGAGCCCGGCGTGACGACGCCTTGGAAGTCGCGTCCGAGGAGCACGAGCACGTCCGCGTCGACGATGCGCCGGTCGAGCACGAGCTGACCCACACCGATGTACGACTGCACGAGCTTGGCCTTCTCGATCATGCCGGGCAGATAGTGGATCGACGTCAGCGCGCTGTGCGTTCCGTTGCCGGTGCCCGCGCCGGGGAAGCCGGCCTGCTCCAGCGCATTGATGGTCGACGCGGCCTGGCCGCTGATGCCGGTCCCGTTGAGCACCCGCACCTTGACCTCGGCCGGCTTGACCGTCGCGCGCGACGGGGACGACCCGATTGCGGCGCCGAACCGGCGCAGCTGTGCGAGGACCTGATCGGCGTCGGGCTGCTTCAGGTCGAGCACGGACTGACCCTGCTGGGGCGCCCCGTTGACCCACGGCAAGGTGACCATCTGCAGCGCGTTGGGACTGTTGGGGTCGACACGGCGGAACGCGTTGACGAGCCCGAAGATGTCGCCCTTGCCGAGCGCACTGTCGACCGTGAGCTTCGACACGACCTTGTCGGCGACCGCGTTGGCGGTCAGAGGGTTCCGCAGGCTGGCCTTCACCGCGACGTCGGCGAGATGGCGCACGAAGTTCTGTTGACGGTTGATGCGGCCGATGTCGGCCAGGCCGTCCGCGTCCTGCCAGTGGCCGTCGACGAAGTACTGCAGGTGCCGTGACCGCACGTACGCGAGCGCCTGGGTGCCGTTCATCGAGAAGCATCCGGGCGCGGGCACGTCCAGGCCGGTGAACGTGTCGCGCGCTCGTGACGGGAAGTACACCGACACCCGGCCGATCGCGTCGACGATGCCCTGGAAGGTGACGAAGTCGACCAGGAGGAAGTGATCGATGCCGACGTTGAAGTTCAGCTTGATCGTGTCGATGACCGACTGGACCTGCTCGGCGGGCGTGCGGCCGTAGTCGAACGCGGAATTGATCTTGCCCATGCCGTGGCCCGGGATCTGAACCCAGAGGTCGCGCGGGATCGAGACCAGCAGGCTCTGCTTCGACTTGGGCTCGACGTGCACGATCATCATCGTGTCGGAACGCTGGCCGGTCTGCTGCGCCGCGCTCCCGAATTGCTGGGCCTGTTGCGTGGTGTCGACGAACGCCCGCGAGTCCGAGCCGAGCACGAGGTAGTTCCCCGCCCGGGCGGGGTGGCCGCCGTCGGCGAGCCGCACGTTGCCGACCCGGTGGATGGAGGAGAGCTTCTGGTCGACGACGACGTTCGCCGCGCCGATCCCCGTCGTGATCACGGCCAGGGCCAGCACGAGCGCCAGCACGTAGCGGCGCCACCAGACGCGCAGGGAGGCAGGAGCGGTCGCCACGGTGGCGCAAGTCTACCGAATACCGGCTGACCTGCGGTTTCGGGTACTGGGGTCAGTTTGCGTCGTCACCCAAACCGCCGTCGCAGATGCTGGTGCCTGCGGCGGAACATCCAGCGAACTGACCACCCGATGAGCGGGTCGGACACTGCGAGTCGCGGTTGGATCTCTACATCATCGCGGACGATGCAGCCGCCGGGCGCGTCGAGCAGGCTGCGTTCGTGCCACCAAACGCGGTGCCACCAACTCGACGAGGATTCGCGAAACCCACGACCGTCCGGCAGAGCGACCATTTCAACGCAATGGCGGTCGACGGGAATGAACCCGAACCCCAGCTGCCAAAGCACCGGAGTACCTGTCCGCCACGGTTCGGCATCGAAGTGCGAACCGTGCGTCGGGTCAGTCATCCGAAGGAATGGCGCGACCTCCTGGTTGATGCCGTCAACGGTCGACACAGCCGCCCAGACCTCTGAGCGGCTGGCCCGCAGTGGTAGCTCAACGGTGAGGCGCATCCGTCCACGCTCAAGCGTCAGTCGGAGTCAAACTACGCCACTACCCGGTTTCGCCATGCGCTGTCGCGACCCGTCCGGGAAGTACGGTCGGCCGATGGCTCCGGAGTACCCGCCGGCCGTGCAAGTGTTCGTCAACGGCGAGGTCGTCGCGGCCAACGACGCCCGGTTGTCGCCGTTCGACCACGGTCTCCTCGTCGGCGACGGCGTGTTCGAGACCCTTCGCGTGTGCGGCGGCATCCCGTTCGCTTGGCGCCGGCACATCGAGCGTCTCGCGCACTCGGCCGAGGGTCTCGGGCTGCCGCTGCCCGACCTCGTCGACCTCCGTCACGCGGCCGACCGCGTGTTGACCGCGAACAGGCTCGCCGACGCACGCCTGCGGATCACCATCACGGGCGGCCCGTCGCCGCTCGGATCCGAACGCGGCGACAGCAGGCCCACCGTCATCGTCGCCGCGACGCCGTACGAGCTGCCGCCGGCCTCTGTGCCCGTGGTCGTCGCGCCGTGGCCCCGCAACGAGCGGGGCGCGACCGCGGGGCTGAAGACGATTTCATACGCCGAGAACGTGCGGGCCCTCGCGTACGCGCGCGCACACGGCGCGAGCGAGGCGGTGTTCGCGAACACGGTCGCAAACCTGTGCGAGGCAACGGGATCGAACGTATTCGTGGTCGAGGGCGACCGCGTCATCACGCCGCCGCTCAGCGCCGGCTGTCTTCACGGCGTGACGCGCGCGCTCGTGCTCGAGGTCGCGCCGGCGGCGGGGATCGAGTGCGTCGAGACCGACATGACGATCGACACGTTCCGCGACGCGGACGAGGCGTTCCTCACCTCGACGACGCGCAACGTGCAGGCGCTCCACGCGATCGACGGCCGCGCGTTGCCGCGAGTGTGCGGCCCGCTGACCCAGCGGCTCGCCGACGTCTTCGACGCACTCCTCGCGAGCAACCTCGACCCCTGAGGCCCCCTGCGTCAGTCGATCACGAGTCGGCGTCGCGCAGGTGGACGACATCGCCTGCGGCGACCTCGACGATGCAGCCCGAGTCCACCTCGACGAGCAGCCGGCCCGCGTGGTCGACGTCGACGGCGCGCCCGATCACCGCGCCGCTGCCCACCTCGACACGCACGCGACGTCCGAGCGTGGCGAGTTTCCCGCGGTACTCACCCGCAACGGCGTCGAGCGCGTGCAGGCGCCGCTCCAGGCCCCGCAGCAACGCGACCAGAAGGTCGGCACGCGACACCGTGCGGCCCGCTTCGAGGTTGCACGCGGTTGCGATCGCCCCGATCTCCTCCGGCACGCGGTCCCAGTTCACGTTCACGCCGGCACCCAGCACGACCGAGCGCGACGTCCCGTCGGCGGCGACGTCGGCCTCGACGAGGATGCCGGCCAGCTTGCGGTCGCCGACGAGCACGTCGTTGGGCCACTTCAAGACGGCGTCGATTCCTGCGGTCACCGAGACCGCCTCGGCCACCGCAAGGCCCGCGGCCATCGTCACGAGGTGCAGCCGCTCGGCGCGAAGGTCGGGCCGCAGGAGCACCGAGACGAGCAGCGAACCACCCGGCGGCGCGACCCACGTGCGTCCGAGGCGGCCCCGCCCGGCACGCTGGTGTTCGGCGACGACCACGAGACCCTCCGCAACCCCGGTGGCCGCTTCGTCGAGCACGACCCGGTTCGTCGAGTCGACGTCGTCGAGCACTCGCACGTCGGTGAAACGCGTGCCTTCGAGCGACGCGCGCACGGTGGCCCAGGTTTCGGTGATCCCGGCCATCGCCCGTAGGATACGCCCGGGCCTGGGAACCGCCGCGTGACAAGCCGCGCGTGGCAAGCCGAACGGGAGCGCCAGTTGCTGTCGAAGATCCTGATCGCCAACCGCGGGGAGATCGCCGTACGTGTCATGCGCACGTGTCGCGAGCTCGGCATCACCACCGTCGCGGTGTACTCGGAGCTCGACCGCGACGCGCTCCACGTACGCTACGCCGACGAGGCGTACGCGCTCGGTGGTCAGACCGCGGCCGAGAGCTACCTCAACACCGACGCGATCCTCGACGTGATCCGGCGCAGCGGTGCCGACGGTGTGCACCCGGGCTACGGCTTCTTCTCCGAGAACGCCGACTTCGCCCGCGCCATCATCGAGCTTCCCGGCGTGACGTGGATCGGCCCGCCGCCCGAGGCGATCGAGGTGATGGGCGACAAGATCTCGTCGCGCAAGGCCGCGGCCGCGGCGGGCGTCGAGGCCGTCCCGGGCACGCTGGAGCCGGTTCGTGACGCGTCGGAGATCGTCGAGTTCGGCGAGAGCCACGGCTGGCCGGTCGCGATCAAGGCCGCGTACGGCGGCGGCGGCAAGGGGCTCAAGGTCGTCAACGGTCCCGACGAAGCGGCGCGCCAACTCGAGTCGGCCGCGCGCGAGGCGCAGGCGTACTTCGGCCGTCCCGAGGCGTACCTCGAGCGCTACCTCGCGCGTCCGCGCCACATCGAGATCCAGGTGTTCTGCGACACGCACGGCAACGCCGTCTGGCTCGGCGAGCGCGACTGCTCCACCCAACGCCGTCATCAGAAGCTCATCGAGGAAACCCCCGCGCCCGGTCTCGACCCGAAGATCCGCGCGGCCATGGGCGACGCCGCCGTCCGCGTCGCACGCGCGTGCGGCTATGTGAACGCAGGCACGGTCGAATGCCTCTACCAGGAGGGCGCGTTCTACTTCCTGGAGATGAACACCCGGCTGCAGGTCGAGCACTGCGTCACCGAGATGGTCACACAGCGGGACCTCGTCGCCGAGCAGATCCGCGTGGCGTCGGGCGAGCCGCTGAGCTTCACGCAGGACCAGATCACCCACACCGGGCATTCGATCGAGTGCCGCATCAACGCAGAGAACGTCGCCAAGGGGTTCCTCCCGTCGCCGGGCACGATCTCGCGCATGCGCACACCGAGCGGTCCGGGCGTGCGGTGGGACGGCGGCTACGAGGAAGGCGACACCGTCTCGCAGTACTACGACAACCTCGTGGGCAAGCTCCTCGTCTGGGCACCCGACCGGGACCGCGCCCGCGCCCGCATGGTGCGCGCGCTCGACGAGTTCGTCGTCGAAGGCATCAACACCACCATCCCGGCGCACCGCGCCCTGCTCGTCGACCCCGTGTTCGCGGCGGGCAACCACTCCACGAAATGGCTCGAGGACGAGGTGGACTCCGCGGTGTTCTCGACCGCGGTACGGCAGGTGCCTGTCGCCCCGGCGCCGGCGGACGAGGGCGCGCCTGCGGAAGAGCTCGTCGAACGCTCCGTGCCGGTCGAGGTCGACGGCAAGCGGTTCACGGTGAAGCTCTGGCTCCCGCCGGCACCGGTCGCCGCGGCCGGCGCCGGATCCCGCGCCGCCGGCGGCGCCACGAGGACGCGGCGCGCCGCGTCGGCATCCGCGAGCGGCAGCGGCGGCAACGGCACGATCTCCGCGCCGATGCAGGGCACGATCGTGAAGGTGCTCGTCAACAAGGGCGACACCGTCGAAGCCGGTCAAGCCGTGCTCGTGCTCGAGGCGATGAAGATGGAGAACCACATCAACGCCGAGACCGGCGGCACGGTGTCGGATGTCCGTGTGGCGGCCGGCGACACGGTCGGCACCGGCGACGTGCTCGTCGTCATCGAGTGACCGCGCACGCGTGACCTTTCCTCTCTACCAGGTCGACGCGTTCACGGACGAGCGGTTCCGAGGGAACCCGGCCGCCGTGTGCATCCTCGACCGCCCGGTGAAGTCAACGTGGATGCAGCTCGTCGCGGCCGAGATGAACCTCTCCGAGACCGCGTTCGTGCTCGGGACGGGCGACGTGTTCCCGTTGCGCTGGTTCACGCCGACCATCGAGGTGCCGTTGTGCGGCCACGCGACGCTCGCCGCCGCACACGTGCTCTGGGAGACCAAACGTCTCCCGCTCGACGCCGTCGCGCGGTTCAACACCGCGAGCGGACAGCTCGACTGCCGGTTCGTCGAGGGCGAGATCGAGATGGACTTCCCCGCGGAGCCGGCCCGCCCTGCGGTCGCGTCGGTCACGCCGGTGCGCCTCGACGACGCGCTGCACGGCACCGCGCTCCAGGTGCTGCGCGGCGAGCGGAACTACCTCGTCGAGCTGGCCGACGAAGAGACCGTGCGAACGCTGCGGCCCAATCTCGCCCTCCTCGCCCAGCTCGACTCCATCGGCGTGATCGTGACTGCCCCCTCCGCGGATACGCGCTACGACTTCGTGTCGCGCTACTTCGCGCCGCAGTCCGGTGTGCCGGAGGACCCGGTCACGGGGTCGGCCCACTGCATGCTGGGCCCGTGGTGGGCGCAGCGGCTCGGCAAGATCGAAGTGGTCGGGCACCAGGTGTCGGCACGCGGTGGCGTCGTGCGGGTGCGCGTCGACGCCGATCGTGTGCGTCTGGGCGGCCGGGCGCTGACGGTGCTTGCCGGCGAGCTGCTCTGACCGAACGCCGACGCGATCGCGAACGGCGCGACTACGACGATCAGCGAGGAGGTACCACGCCGGCGAGCTGCTCCCGCTCCAGGATCACACCGAACTCGTCCGGCGTGTTCTCGACGGCCTGGAGCTCGCGCAACCGGGCTGCTCGCGCCCGCCACCACGCGGCGCCGCCGACCGCCGCCGCGATCACGACGACGACGAGGACCGGGCGCGACATCGAGCGCTTCTGACGCCGGCGCTTGCGCCGAAGGGGCAGCGCGTCCGGGGCGTGTTCGGCTGCCATCTTCGCGGCCTCCACCACCGCGAGCGCCTTCGCGGCGCGCTTCGCGGCCCGTCTTGTCGTCTTGCGGGCGCGCTTGCGCGCCTGCTTCGCGTTCTTCTTCGCCCGGGCGGTCGCCTTCTCCGCAGCCTTTTGCGCGGCCTTGCTCGCCGCGCTCTTGGCGACGGTCGCGGCTACACCCGTGGCGGCCGCCTTGATGGCGGCACCACCGACGCCGTGCTCGTCGTCGCCCTCGTCGCCGAGATGGAGCTCCCTGCCGACCATCTTCAGCACCTCGTCGGCCCGGTCCTTGAGTGCCTCGACCACTGCGTCGACCTCCTCGAGCGCGTCCTCGACGGTCTTCACCCCGCGTGCTGTCACGGTGACGGTCGCCATGACTCTTGGTCTCCCCCATCCGGCCGGGCGGGGAAACGCCCGGGCTGGAGCCCGGCTCAGGAGGCGGCTTCGGCCAGCGACTCCGCCAGCGCCGGGTGGACCAACAGCGAGTCGACGATGTCAGCGACCTTCAGTCCGTTCGTGACCGCCACCGCGAGCACACTGATGAGCTCGGCCGCGTTGCGCCCCACGATCGAACCTCCGAGCACGACACCCGTCGCCGGGTCGGACAGGATCTTCACGAAACCACGCGGATCGCCCTCGATGAGCGCCTTCGCGTTGGCCGAGAACGGCACCTTCGTGACGCGGATCTTGCGACCCTCCGCGAACGCCTCCGCCTCGGCCAACCCCACGTCCGCGATCTCCGGGTCCGTAAAGATCGCCGATGCCGCCTTGTCGTAGTCGAGGTGGCGGTGCTCCCGGGTGTGGAGACCCATGAGGTGCTCGGCGATCTTGCGACCCTGCATCGCGGCAACCGACGAGAGCGGCAGCCGGCCCGAGAGGTCGCCCGCCGCGTAGACGTGGCGGACGTTGGACTGGCAGTGGTGGTTCACCGGCACGTAGCCGTAGGCGTCGATCTCGACACCCGCGTCCGGGAGCCCGAGCGCCTCGCTGTTCGGGATCGAACCGACGGCGAGCACGGCGTGCGATCCGATCGCGACGCGGCCGTCGTCGCACGCGACCCGCACGACGTCGCCGTCGCGCTCGATCGCGGTCGCGCGCGCGCCCTTCAGGAGCTTCACACCGCGGCGCAGGAACGCGTCCTCGAGGACTGCAGCCACTTCCGGGTCCTTGTACGGCAGCACCTGCTGGCGCGACACGACGAGCGTCACCTTCGAGCCGAGCGCGCTGAACATGTGCGTGAACTCGACGCCGGTGACGCCCGAGCCGATCACCACGAGGTGCTCCGGGACCTCCGGCGGCGGATAGGCCTGGCGGGTGGTGAGCACCCGTTCGCCGTCGATGCGGACGAAGTCGGGAACGCGGGGCCGGGAGCCCGTGGCGAGCACGATGAAGTCGGCTTCGAATTCCTCCACGCCGTGGTCGGTCTCGGCGGTGACGGTGTGCGCGCCCTTGAGCACCCCCGTGCCTCGGACGATCCGGACGCCCTGCGACTCGAGGAGGCCGCACACCGAGGCGTGCAACCGGTCCTCGATCGACGCGACCCGCAGGCGCAACGAATCGAGATCCAGGCGCCCTTCGGCGGTGAGGCCCATGGCCTGGGCCCGGGTGAGCTCGGCCAGTGCACCCCCCGTCGCGATCATGGCCTTCGACGGGATGCAGTCGCGAAGATGCGCCGCGCCGCCGACGATCTCACGTTCGATGAGCGTGACGTCGGCGCCGAGCGTGGCGGCCACGGTTGCAGCGGTGTTCCCGGCCGGGCCGCCCCCGATGATCACGAGGCGAACGGGCATACGTCCAGGCTAGGCGACGCCCGACCCCGCCCCCGCGCCGGGACACGTGCGGACGGAGCGCAGCTCTGCTCGGCGCAGCCCCCTCGAGCGGAGCGCAGGGAGCCATGGACACGGACGGAGCGCAGCTGTACTGGGCGCAGCCCCGTCCGGCTCCACAGCTAGCCTCGGTCGGTGCCCGAGCTGCGTCGCGAGGCCCTGACCGGCCGCACCGTCATCGTCGCGACCGGACGGTCGGCCCGCCCCAAGGTGTTCACGGGCCCGGGCGCGACGCCGCCTGCGACTCCTCCGGCCGACTGCCCGTTCTGTGCCGGCCACGAGACGATGACTCCGCCCGAGGTCTGTCGCGCCGGCCCGGGCGGGGCCGACACGCCGGGTTGGGCGGTGCGGGTGGTCCCGAACCTCTATCCGATCGTTGGCGGGGACGACGCGGGGCCGGGAGCCACTGGTGCGCACGAGGTCGTTGTGCTGTCACCCGCGCACGATCGAACCTTCGCGGCCCTGTCATCCGAACAGGCACTCGAGGTGATGAAGGTGATGCGCGACCGCGCACGCGCGCATCTCGACGCGGGGCGTGCGCACGTGCAGGTCTTCGTGAATCAGGGTCGTGAGGCGGGCGCGTCAATCGAGCACCCGCACGCACAGGTGATCGCGCTCGACATCGTGCCGCCCGCGGTGGAGGCGACCGTCGAGCGGTTCACCGCGGCGAAGGAGGATCTCCTCGCGTCCGCACTCGAGAGTGCGCGCACATCTGGCCGCGTCGTGATCGAGGGGCACGCGCCCGCGTGGACGCCGTACGCACCGTCCGCGCCATATGAGCTCGCGATCGCCCATGAGCAATCGGGCGCCAACTTCGCGGACGCGAGCGATCACGAGCTCGAGGAGCTCACGCCCGTACTGCGCGACGCGCTCCGCCGCATCCGCTCGGTCGCCGGCGATCCGCCCTACAACGTCGTCGTGCACTCCGGGCCCGCGCATTTCGATCCGCCCGACCTGCCCCTGCGGTGGTGGGTCGAGGTGACGCCGCGACTGTCGGTGCAGGCCGGGTTCGAGATCGGTACGGGCGTCCTCGTCGCGACCGTGCCACCCGAGACCGCGGCCGAGGCGTTACGCGAGGCCGGCTGATCGGGCAGCCGTCATCGGCCGACGAAGTCCGCCTTGCCGGGGCCGTTCTCGAGGAAGCTGCGGACGCCGATCGCGGCGTCCTCCGTCGCGAACACCTCGACGAACGCGTCGGTCTCGAGGTCGAGGCCCTCGGCGAGGCTTCCGTCGAGCCCGCGGTCGATGGCCCGCTTCGCGAGCCCCATCGCGACCACGGCACCGCGCGCGAACTGCGCGGCCCAGTCGGTGGCCGCGTCGAGGAGCTCGGCCGCGGGGACGACCCGGTCGACCAGCCCGATGCGCTCGGCTTCGTCGGCCCGCAACTGACGGCCGCTCCAGACGATCTCCTTGGCCCGCGCCGGGCCGACGAGGCGCGCGAGCCGCTGTGTGCCGCCGGCTCCGGGGATGAGCCCGAGGAGGATCTCCGGCTGACCGACGCGCGCGTTGTCGGCGGCGATTCGCAGGTCGCACGCCATCGCGAGCTCGAGGCCGCCACCCAACGCGTAGCCGTTCACCGCCGCGATCACCGGACGCGGGATGTCGCCCAACGCGTCGAACGCGCTACGGAAGCGGGCCGCGACGAGGCGGGCCCGTTCCTCGTCGCCGAACTCGGAGATCTCGAAGCCGGCGGCGAACGCCCGTTCACCACCCGCGACGACGACCGCCTTCACCGCGGGGTCGGTCGCGAGCGACGCCACGGCGTCGGCCAGCTCGCCGAGGAGGCCGAGTGAAAGCGCGTTCATCGGCGGACGGTCGATCCTGAGAAGTGCGACGCCGTCGGCGCGCGTTTCGGTGGAGACGAAATCGGCCATCGCGGGAGAGGCTACCCCGGCCCGCTCGAAGCGACCGGGGCCACGGTGCGACGCGAGGTCAGTGCGGGAAGAAGAGGATCTCCGCGCCGATCGGCGCGAAACCCGCGGCGAGCAGCGCGCGCAGCGACGGCGCGTTGGCTGCGGCGACCTGAGCGAACAGCGGTTCACCTTCCGGCACCAGCGTCCGCGCGGTCGCCGCAATCGCGCGACCGAGCCCGTGACCCCGCCAATCGGGACTGACCTCGAACGCGAGCTCGTAGCGACCGGTCAGGCCGCACCCGACAACCAGCACGCCTCGCTCGTGGTCGTCGACCCACACGTTCACATCGGTTCGCGCCCGCGACGCCTGGCGGACGCGCGGGTGGTCGAACGCGGCGCCGGCGTGTCGCAATGCGATCGCCGGTGGCCGCCGCTCACCCGGCGCGACAAGGACGACATCCTGCGAACCGACGCGCGCGTCGAGCGTGGCGGCGAGCCAGCCGACGAACTCCGGCGCGATCCACGACGCGAAGTCGCCGGGTGCCACCCATTCGTCGACCTGCTTGCCGTCGATCGGCGCGGCGACGACGAGGTGCCCCGGGAACAGCACGATCGCCGCACGCGCGCCCTCAGGGGCCGGGAGCACGTCGATCGACCCGTCGGGCTCGGGCGCCCGACCCCGCGCGGCATCGAAGAGCACGGCGCGCAGCGGGTGCTCCACGTCACTCGCCGAGCAGCTCGTCGGCCGCGGCGTACGGGTCGAGCTCGCGCCGGCTCACCTGTGCGAGCAACTTGTCGAACCGATCAGCGCCCGCGCGCTGCACGACCTGTTGCTCGAGCCGGGCGCGCACGATCCGTTGCACCTCGTCGCGCAGGCGGGCGTCGCGGCGCGCCTTCAGTCTTTCGCCCCCCTCGAGGAACGCGCGGTGCTCGTTGATCGCGCTCCAGAGCTCGTCGATGCCCTGGCCGGTCGTGGCGACCGTCTGCAGGATGCGCGGCCGCCATTCGAGCTCCCCGGAGAAGTCGAGCATCGCGTTGAGGTCGCGCACGGTATCGGCTGCGCCGTCGCGATCCGCCTTGTTCACGACGAAGAGGTCGGCGATCTCCATGAGCCCGGCCTTGTTCGCCTGCACCGCGTCACCCCAGCCGGGGTTCACGACGACGATGGTCGTGTCGGCCGCACCGGCGACCTCGACCTCCACCTGACCGACACCGACCGTCTCGATCAGGATCCACGGCTTGCCGGCCGCGTCGAGGATCCGGACCGCCTGCGGTGTGGCGAGCGACAGGCCACCGAGGTGTCCTCGGGTCGCCATCGACCGGATGTACACGCCTTCGTCGGTGGCGTGGTCCTGCATGCGGACGCGGTCGCCGAGGATCGCGCCGCCGGTGAACGGGCTCGTCGGGTCGATCGCGAGCACGCCCACCTCGTCGCCGCCGGCCCGCATCCGGCCGATGAGCTTGTCGGTGAGGCTCGACTTGCCCGAGCCGGGCGCACCGGTGATCCCGATGGTGTACGCCCGCCCGGTGTGCGGGAACAGCCGCGCGACGGCCGCGTCGGCACCCTCGCCACCCTGCTCGACCAGCGAGATCAGCTTGGCGATGCCGGCCCGATCGCCTGCGAGCGCGCGCCCTACGAGCTCGGAAGCATCCCGCCTCACGGCTGCGACGGAGTGCTACTCGGAGACGACTTCGGTGACCTCGGGTACCCGGTCCTTGATGATGCGCTCGACTCCCGCCTTGAGCGTCATCGTGGACACGGGACACGTGCCGCACGCCCCCACCAGCGTCACGTGCACGACGCCGTCGTCGTCGACGCCGTTGAGGACGATGTCGCCGCCGTCGGCCTGCAGCGCAGGCCGGATCGCGTCGATCGCCTCGGCCACCCCGGCCTCGATCGTCTCGGTGGGCATGAGCAGGTCACCTCCAGAGAGCTGCAACACAGCAAGTATCCCATCTCTTCCCCCACGACCCCCTTTCGTGCGCACCGGTACCCGTGGTTCATGCGTGGATCCGCGTCGCTCAGCGACGAATTTCCACGCATGAACGCCGGGACGGGTGACTGCGGCGGGGGACCCCGCCGTGCGGAACGTTCGCTCGTGAGCGCCTGGAGCACGGTGGGGTCCCCCGCCGCCCCCAAGCCGCCGCCCCGGCTCGCTCAAGCCCCCAGGCTGAACATCGACTCCAAGTCGTGGCGGGAGTAGGCGCGGAAGGCGATGAGGGTCTCGGTGCGCACGATCCCGTCCACCTTGGCGATCTCGCCCGTGACCACGTCGGCGAGCCGCTCGTGGGCCCCGACCCGCACGATCGCGACAAGGTCGAACTCCCCCGTCACGGAGTACACCTCACTCACGTCGTCGAGGTCGGCGAGCGCCTGGGCGGTTTCGGGTATGAGGCTCGGCTCGACCTCCATGAGGACGATCGCGGTGATCACTCGCCCTCCGCCGAGGTGACGTCGGCTCCGAGCGCCCGGAGCTTGCCCGTGAAGTCGACGTAGCCGCGGTCGACGTGCCTGCGGTCGAGCACGGTGGTCTCGCCGTCAGCTGCAAGCCCCGCCAGCACGAGCGCGGCGCCGGCGCGCACGTCCGACGCGCGGACGGGCGCGCCGCTCAGACGCGGCACACCACGCACGACCGCGTGTCGACCCTCGGTACGGATGTCGGCGCCCATGCGGTTCAGCTCGTCGACGAAGCCGAAGCGCGCGTCGAACACGTTCTCGGTGACGATCGCGGTGCCGTCGGCGACGGACAACAACGCGACGGCCATCGGCATGAAGTCGGTGGCGAAGCCAGGGTACGGCAACGTCGCGATGTCGACCGACTGCAGACGCTTCGTCGCCAGCGCCCAGATCCCGTCGGGCGTGGGCGAGACGCGCATCCCCATCTCGCCCAGCTTCATCACCACCATCTCGAGGTGCTCGAGACGCACACCCTGCAGCTCGATCTCGCCGCCGGCGATGCCGCACGCCATGAGGAGCGTGCCCGCCTCGATCCGGTCACCCATGAGCTCGGTGTCGACCGCGAGCAGCTCCTCGACACCGTCGATCTCGATGGTCGACGTACCCGCACCGATCACCTGGCCGCCCATGCGGTTCACGAACGCGGCAAGATCGGTGATCTCCGGCTCACGCGCGGCGTTCTCGATCACCGTCGTGCCCTTCGCGAGGACCGCCGCCGTCAACAGGTTCTCGGTGGCACCGACGCTTGGGAAGTCGAGGACGACACGGGCGCCGTACAACCGATCGCAACGCGCCTCGATGAACCCGTGCACGACGGACAGGTCGGCGCCCATCGCCTCGAGGCCGCGGAAGTGCATGTCGAGCTTCCGGCTGCCGATGTTGTCGCCACCCGGCATCGCGACCCTCGCGCGACGGCACCGCGCGAGCAGCGGCCCGAGCACGTTGATCGACGCGCGCATACGTGTGACGAGCTCGTAGGGCGCCTCGCCCTCGAGCGGGCCGCTCGCGTCGACGGTGACCTCTTCGTCTCCGGTGCGTTCCACTGCGGCACCGAGCGCGCGAAGCACGTCCATCATCACATCGAGATCGGACACTGGCGGTGCGTTGCGGATGACCGTGACGCCGGGCGCCAGCAACGCGGCCGCAAGCTGCTTACAGCCGGAATTCTTCGCCGCCCCGGACACGCGTACGACACCGGAGAGCGGCGGACCCGGACGGACCACAAACCGGCTCACGGGAAGCGATGGTACGTCGGACGGGGCGCGGGGGTCGGGTTCTACCGAGCGCGGTAGCGGGGCGGCCGCTGTTCCACGAACGCGGTGATCGCCTCGCGCATGTCGTCGGACTGGAGGCAGACGGCCTGAGCCTCGGCCTCCACCACGAGTCCTTCGCGGACGGGCACGGTGGACGCAGCGTCGACAGCGCGCTTCACGCCCCGCACCGCGAGCGGCGGCTGGCCCGCGATACGTGCCGCGAGCTCGCCTGCTTCGCGCTGGAGATCGGCGTCCGCGACGACGCGCTCCGCGATGCCGATGCGCAATGCTTCCGCCGCGTCGATCTGCGTCCCCGTGAAGATGAGCTCCTTCGCCTTCCCCGGCCCCACGAGACGCGGCAACCGTTGGGTTCCGCCGAGATCCGGGAGGATGCCGTACTTCAACTCGAGCAGGCCGAGCTTGGTGCCTTCGGCGACCACGCGGAGATCGCACGCGAGCGCGAGCTGCAGCCCGGCACCGAGTGCATAGCCGCGCACCGCGGCGATCGTCGCGAACGGTGCCTCCTCCAGCCACGTGTACGCGTCCTGCGTTCGCAACACGGTAGCGACGACGGGATCGGGATGGCGCGACGACGCGTCACGGAAGTCGGTGCGTTCGGTGGCCGTGAACACCGACGTGTCGATGCCACTCGAGAACGCGCGTCCCTCCCCGATGACGACCAGCGCGCGCAACTCGTCGTCCCCGGCGAGCTTCTCGCCGAGCTCGGCGAGCTCGCGCCACATCTCCAGCGTGAACGAGTTGAGCTTCTCGGGCCGGTTGAGCCAGAGCCAACCGACGGGCCCGTCGCGTTCCAGGCGCAGCGTCTCCACGACGATGGACGCTACTGCTGCTCGGCTGCGAGCGTCGCCTCACCCACCGCAGGGCCGAGACCGAGCCGCACCAGGGGCACCGGATGCGACAGACCGGGGATCATGCGCTCCCCGACGTTGGTGCACTCGCACCCGTCGGGAGCGACGGCCGCGGTCGCGGGCGTGGCGAGCGTTTCACCGGGTTGTGCGATCGCGCAGAGCCGCGCCGCGAGGTTCACCGCGCCTCCGATGTAGTCGTC